>NZ_JACJFU010000008.1:0-158368 GCF_014164635.1 Paracoccus sp. MC1854
AGGGCCGTCCGGGAATGGGTTGCCGCCCGCAATCAGCTGGCCATAATGTTCGCCGGGCGCTTCGACGCCTGACCGTATCTGAAAACCGCATGGGCCGGATCAGATACACGGAGTTCAGGACACTCCCGGCGGAAACGGCGCCCAGAAGCAGGCTGCGCGACAAGTCCTCCAGTGTTTCGATTGCAATGTCCCTCTTCAGTTCTCCAGAGAAGTAGATCAATCTACTAATATTCGGCCGTCGCTCGAGGATGCTCTGCTCCCCCCTCTCCGCTTCATTCGCTGCGGTGTGCAGCAGGACTGCCACCATCTGTAGACAGACGATCAGTCTGCCGGAAGGTGGAGACCATCAGCTTTCACCGTGGCTGCATAAATGTCGCTGGTGAACGAGTGCTGGAACCCGACCCCGAAATCGAAACCGGGGCTGGACATCGCTGGCGTTGCTCTACCCGGACGATTGCTGCTTAGGGATTTCAATTTCCTCGCACACGGCAACACAAGCCCCGTCCTTGTGAAATAAACGCCAGAGTGTAGCGTTCATGTCGGTTCCTGACGGATCAGGACCGAAATCGCTGGAGATTCGTCTTGTTTTCGCATCCGGCAATGGCTTCCATTGTCGCATTTCTACGCTCATCTCGGACCTGCACAGCCGAAAACACGACATGAGAGCCGACATCTGACGTCAGAACACGACCTGATGACGCTCATAACTGACATCCCTGTCGCTTCGGATCCGTCCGGGAGCTGGCACGGGCTGTATGGGCACTGGAGATGTCCAGCTACATCGGCTGCAAGGGACGGAACTGGGCGGTCTGCAGTCAAGCTCTGGTGCCTGATCCGAGCCGCGTCGCTCGCTAGAACGTCGCGAAGAAGGGCAGCTTCCGCATCTCGGCCTCGTCGTCTTCGTCGTCTTCGCTCTCGTCCTTGGACAAGCTCACTGCTGCGGCTCGGCCATCCGGTTCGCCGGCCTCGCACCGGGGAGACAGCACTCGGTGTTGGATAGAATTGACCTACCTCATCATCCACACGATCTTGCGAACGTCGCCACGGGCGATACGCGCGATACCCAAAAAACGTAGGTAGCGCCGCTTCTGCCAATCATCGAACCAGCAGAACCGGCATCTGGGCCATTTGCAGGATCGCCGTGGTGGTGGAGCCCACCACCAGACTGCGGATGCGCGAGTGCCCGTATGCGCCCATGATCAGGAAGTTCGAGCCCCTGTCCTGCAGATGGGTCAGGATCGCCCGCAGGGGGGTGTAGTCCCGCGGAGCGGAGCGGCGTGAGGCCCTGCGGGTGCAGATCGCGCAACTGCCGCCCCAGCCGCGCACGCTGGCCGCCTGAGGGCCCAACCGGCAGGCATGCGTCCGGATCAGAAGATCCTCCCCGACCTAAAGGCGGGCGAGGATGCAGCCGAAGCTAGTTCGTCGAAGCGCCTGCTACGTTGTAATAGGCGGATTCGAAGTCAGTGAAGGCTTGCAGCGTCTTTTCGTCGACGAAGGGCAGGAGCTGGCTCATCCAGACGCCGCCGATATCATTCTCCCGGTCGATCCAGAAGAAGGTGTTGCGAAGTCCCGCCCAAGCCAAGCTTCCGGCGGGCCGCCCCGTCGGCGCCACCTCTTCGTTGATCATGAAGCTGAGGCCCCATGTCTTTTCGAGCCCCGGGAAGAACTCGGCATCGGCAGAGCGCGATGGATCATAGGTGGTCAGCATGGAGACCCTGTTCTCGCCCATCTGGTTCTGCGCCATCTGTTCGACGGTGTCCGCCTTCAGGATCTGGGTGCCATCCAACGTGCCATCATTCAGGATCATCCTGATGAACTTCATGTAATCGGGCACAGTGCTATACATGCCACCGCCGCCATAGTCCCTGGCGGGATTCTGGTCAGTGACATAGTCCGTGCCGATCAGGCTTCCATCTTCCTGCCGCTCGTGGCTCGTCACCCTCCGGCTCTCCATCTCGGGCGTCAGCGTCCACCCGGTGTCGGCCATGCCCAGGGGACCGGTGATGTGCTCCTTGACGTATTCCTCAAGGGGCTGACCGCTGACCTCTCTGACCAGGAAGCCGATCCAGTCGATCGCTTCGCCATAGGCCCATCCTTCGCCCGGGTCGAAGACGAGCGGACGCAGCCAACTCTCCTCGTTCTCATAGTCCAGAGGCGGCAAGGCACTGGTCGCTTCGGCATAGCGGTGCAGTTTCTCGTTCCAGGTCGTGTAGCCATGTCCTGAAGTATGGGTCATCAGCTGGCGAAGGGTGACCTGCGACTTGGGTTCCCTGAGCACCGGCTTGCCATCAGCGTCGAAGCTGTCCAGGACCATCAGGCGTTCGGCAACCGGAAGCCATTTCGAGATGGGCGAATCGAGATCAAGCTTACCTTGCTCCACCAGTTGCATGGCCGCAGTCGCGGTAATGGCCTTCGTCATGGAGGCGATATTGAAGACCGAGTCTTCTGAGACGGCTTCTTGCCCGCCGATCTCCCTGACCCCAAAGGCGCCGGTATAGATCGCCTCGTCGGCCGTGGTGATCCCGCCTGACGCCATTGGGATGTCGCCCCTTTCGACAGGCGCGGACAATGCTGCATCAAGCCTTTCCTTCAGGGCTGCATCCCCTGCAGCCGCGATATCCTGAGCCATGGCCGACCCGATCATGACCATGCCCATGCACCCCGCAACCGAAATGCGTCTCAGGTTCTGATATGTCACTTGTATTGCTTTCCCAGAGTTGCATAACTGCATTTTTTTAATGGACTGGCAACTTGCACAGTAAATCCCCCTTTCGATTCGCGGCAAGCAATATCAATCTGCAGCCCGGGCGCTTGATCCATCAGCGCCAGGCAGCATAACCTCAATCCACAGAGCGAGAGCCCTCCAGACCAAAATCACGCAGCCTGTTCCAAAACATTCGACGACGGACAATCGCCGCCCGCCGCCATGCTGCAGATGAGCGGTCAACTGGCGCTCAGCCAGGCATTGAACCGCTCGGTCAGTTCGGCTTCATGGTCGACCCAGAAGTCATAGGACGACGCCAGCGCATTCTTCATGTTGTCGGGATTGGTCGGCATGTTCGGGGCCATTTCGGTCTTGCCGTCGTGATACAGGCCCACCAGCCCCGCCGAGGACCTGCGCGCCGGGCCATAGCTGATCCATTGCGCCTGGTCGGCGAGGCGCTGGGTGCCGGTGGCGAACCTGATGAATTCCAGCGCCGCTTCCTTGTTCGGCGCGCCTCGGGGGATGGCGAACAGGTTGTATTCATAAACCTGACCATCCCAGACGATCTCGAAAGGCTTGCCCTCGGTCACGGCGGCGTTGAAGATGCGCCCGTTGTAGGCCGCGGTCATCGCCACCTCGCCATCGGCGAGCAGTTGCGGCGGCTGGGCGCCCGTGTCCCACCAGACCACGTCGCCCTTGATCGTGTCCAGCTTGGAAGGCGCGGTTGATCCCCTCGTCGGTTGACAGCACCTCATAGACCTCGGCCGCCGGCACGCCGTCCCCCATCAGCGCCATTTCCAGCAGCGCCTTGGGCGCGCGCTTCAACCCGCGCTTGCCGGGGAACTTCGCGGTGTCGAAGAAATCCGCAATCGTCTGCGGAGGATTCTCGGGATACCGGGTCCGGTCATAGGCGAAGATCGTCGAGAACACGATCGAGCCGACCGCGCAGTCGTTCAGCCCCTGCGGCAGGAAATCCCCGGTCGCAGGAGTGCCGTCGGGCGCGGGCGGCAGGACGGCCGGGTCGATCTCTTCCAGCAGCCCCTCGTCGCACAGGCGGATCGCGTCGGCATATTCGATGTCGACGACATCGGTGGTGACGTTGTTGGCCTCGACCTGCGCCTTGATGGGGATCGCCGGGTTGTCGCTGTCCACCGAGACGACGACGATGCCGGTCTCTTTGGTGAAGGGCTTGTGATAGGCCTCGACCTGACTGCGGGCATAGGTGCCGCCCCAGGACAGCACGGTGATCTGTTCGGCATGGCCGGTTGCCGCAAGCAGCGCCAGCATTGCTGCAAGCCCGAGAGTGGTTTTCATCAGTCCGATCCCTGTTGGCTGTTGTCTTTCCTCGGCTTGGCGCCAGATTCTCTGGCGGGATGCCCTTTCTGCGGGGGCGTTCTCGGGCCATGCGGCGATGCGGGCAGGACCCGGCACGCCGCATGGGTGTCAGACCGTCTGCCCGGCGCCAGCGAGTGCCGTCTGGGCGGCGGGTGCTGGCTTGCTCGCCCCGACGATCAGATGTTCGGGGCCGTAAGGGAAGCCGGTGATGTTGCGGTTGCCGGTCTCGGTTATGACAAGGATGTCGTGTTCCCGGTAGCCGCCGGCACCCGGCAGCTGGTCGGGAATGGCGATCATCGGCTCCATGCTGACCACCATTCCGGCTTCCAGCACCGTGTCGCAATCCTCGCGCAGCTCCAGCCCGGCCTCACGGCCATAGTAATGGCAAAGGACGCCGAAGCTGTGGCCGTAGCCGAAGCTGCGGTATTGCAGCAGGTCCTCGGCGGCATAAAGCTCGTTCAACTCCCGGGCGATCTCGGCGCAGCTGTTGCCGGGGACCAGAAGCTCCTTGCCCCGGTCATGGACGCGGCAGTTGAAGGCCCACAGCCGCAGATGTTCGTCCGTCGCGGTTTCGGCGAAAAGCGTCCGTTCCAGCGCGACGTAATAGCCCGCCACCATCGGGAAGCAGTTGAGCGACAGGATGTCGCCGCGCTCGATCCGCCGCGAGGTGACGGGGTTGTGGGCGCCGTCGGTGTTGATGCCCGACTGGAACCAGGTCCAGGTATCCATCAGTTCCGCCTGGGGCCAGACGCGGGCGATTTCTCGCACCATCGTGGCGGTCGAATGCAGCGCGACCTCGTGTTCCGGGACGCCGACCTGCGCCGCCTCGAACACGGCCGCACCGCCGAGATCGGCGATCCGGGCCATCTTTTCGATATGGGCGATCTCTTCGGCCGACTTGATCATCCGCAACTGCATGGCGGGCTGGGCGATGTCGACGAACTCGATTCCGGGGAATTCCGACTTGAGCAGATGCAGCAGGTCGATGTTCACATGGTCGAATTCGATCCCCAGCCTGCGGACCCCGGCGGTCAACCGGCGGATGGCGCGGAAGTAGTTGTCCTTCTGCCAGTCCGTATAGGTGAGGTTCCGGCCGCCGAAGGTGCGGCGCCACGGCTGGCCGCCGTCGATTCCCGCGCTGATCGAGGTCATGATGTCATGGTCGACCAGCAGGCCATAGCGGCGGCCGAACTGACAATACAGGAAGTCCGAGTAATAGTTGATGTTGTGATAGCTGGTGAACAGCGCCGCGTCGATCTCGCGCGCCGCCATCGCCTTGCGGATGGCATCCAGGCGCCGCTGCATTTCCCCGGCGGTGAAGGTGGGCTGCGCCGGGGTGCCGTTGCCGGCATAGTTCTGAAGCCGTTCGCGTTCCATCCGCCATGATCCCTCGAAGGTCGCCCCGACAGTCGAACGGAAATCCCGCGCTTGTCAAAAGAGGGTTTCTCATCCGAAGGTGAGAAAATCTCATGCGGCCTGCGAATGGCGACCCCTGCACCGCTCAACGCCCTGCGTGTCTTCGAGGCTGTCGTCCGGCTCGGATCGTTCCGCGCCGCGGCTGACGAGTTGTTCGTCACGCAGAGCGCGATAAGCCACCAGATCAGGTCGCTTGAGGATTGGTTCGGCGGCCCGCTGTTCATCCGGGATGGCAACCGCCTGCGGCCGCTGCCCCATGCCAGGGAGCTCGCGCGCAGTCTTTCGCTGTCATTCGATACAATCTACACGGCCTGCCGTCAGGCAAGAGGCTCCGGAACCCATCGCGCCCTGGTTGTCGCAGCGATCCCGTCCGTGGCCGTGTGCTGGCTGATCCCTCGACTTGGCAGGTTCCGAGACGAGCATCCGGACATCGACATACGCATCGTATATGCACTGCATGGTCAGGGAATCGACTTCGGGGATGTCCACTTCGCCTTCGTCTTCGCCCGCACCGCCCCGACCCCCAGCAGCGCCGGGGTCCACCGCTTTCTGCCCGGAGCCTCCGTTCCCGTTTGCAGTCCCGGACTTGCCGCCAGCATCGCCGGAGGCGACCCGGCCCGCGCAATCCCCCGAATGGACCTGCTGCACGACACCGATCACGCAGGCTGGCAGACATGGTTCGCCCGTGCAGGGCTGCATGACCCGCCAGCCGAGGGCGGCCCGGTCTTCGAGGATTTCAACCTGCTGCGTGCCGCGGCGCTGTCGGGACAAGGCGTGGCCTTGTGCCCCGAAGCCATGATCCGCCCGGACCTGGAAGCGGGACATCTGGTGCGCCTGTCAGGGATAACAGTCCTTGAGGACTACGGCTATTACCTGCTTCAAGGACCCTTGGCTGCCGCCAGTCATTCGCATGCCGACGCATTCCGGACATGGGTGCTCGACGAGCGTGACCGGGATCAGGAAGAGCCGGACCCGACTGCAGCATAGCGGCGGCTCAGTCCGCAATGGCTTGGGGCACGAACGCCCGAAGCCCGCAGGATCCCGACACCCCGCCTCCTTCAGCCCGCCGAGGCCGCGGCCTTCCGCTCCTGCCGTGCCTTGACCGGGTCGATGCCGATGGCGGCCCTCGTGCGTCGCGACACATGGTCGATGGCCACAGTCGCCAGCATCGTCACGATCAGCAACACGACGGCGCGGTCGATGCGGATTTCCTGGATTGCGCGATCGACAAAGAAGCCCAGCGTCGGGATGCCCAGCAAGCCGAGGATCGCGGATTCCCGCACGATGATTTCCCATCTGTAAAGGCAGAGCGCCATGAACGAGCCGTAGATCCGCGGCAGCAGCTCATAGGCGTAAAGCACGATTCCGCGGGGGGCGTCGGGGCGCAGGCTTTCGTTGACATGGGCGGACTGGCGGCCCAGCAGGTGCGCGATGATCGCCCCGTTGTGCAGCCCCAGCGCGATCACCGCAGGCAGCATCGAGGGGCCGAAGACCTGAAGGGCGATATAGGCCAGCATGTATTCGGGCGTTGAACGCGCGATGACCAGAAAGGCATGGCCCAGCGCCGCGCCGAACCGCCCCGAGACCGGGCGGACGATCAGCGGAAAGCCCAGCAGCGCGACGAACCCCGCTGCCACCAGCGCCAGTTGCGCGACGATCATCGTGGCCGCCAGCCCCGGCAGCGCCTGCCCCGCAAGCAGCGTCCAGAGCCAGTCGCCAAGGCGCGCCCATGTCTCGGGATCGCTTGCATCGCCGTTCCGCAGGGGCGCGGGCACGATGTCCTCGGTCAGGAAACGGCCAAGCGCACCGGCGGCCATCGGCGGGCTTGGCATGGCGGCCATGACGCCCACCGCGGCCAGAAAATAGACGGGCACCAGCAGCGGCCGCATCCACAGCCGCATCGTCCCGATCAGCAGGTAATAGACGATGAGAACGGCTGCGACTGCGCCATACATCCCCTGCCGGAAGAACGTGTCGAGCGCGAACCCCAGCGTCGGCAGGCCGATGAAGCCCAGCACCGCGCTGGATCGCAGCCCGCATTCCAGCCGGTAAAGCAGGTAGGCCCGGAACTCGGGCAGGGCCAGCGGCAGGCGGGCATACAAATGGACCGAGATCAGATCGGCGCGCGGCGGCATGGCGGCGGCGGGCCGGGGATCGGCCTCGTCCAGGTATTCGGCAAAGACCTTGGCGAAGATGCCGGCATAAGGGATGGCGATCGCCAGCACCCCCGTCGTGGCGGAAAGGCCCGTGACCTGCATCAGCAGGATCGCCCAGAACAGCTCGTGGATCGCGCGGATCGCGATGCAGAAGTTGCGGACCAGCGCATTCCTGTAGAACGGCGCCAGGACGAAGCCCGCCGATGCGCCCGCCGCGACCCCGCAGATGGCGAAGGCGATGGTCAGGACCGCTGCCCGGCCCAGCGCCTCGACCGACGAGAAGTCGGGTGACAGAAGCCCCGCCCACATCCGTCGCAACTCGGCCCACGGGTCGTGCCCGCCCAGGCGGAAGTCTGCGAAAGGCAGCAGGAACAGCGCCAGCGCGACAAAGGCAAGCGCCGTGCCCACCCGCCCGAGGCGCAAGTGCCGGCCTTCAGGCCCGATAGAGGTCATGGATATCCCCGTCCGAAACCTCGCCCGCGTCCCGGTCGAAGAAGATGCGGCCGTTGCGGATGCCGACAAGCCGCGTGGCGATGCGCCGCGCCAGCGCCACGTCATGCAGCGCCAGCAGCATCGTTCCGAAGCGGCGGCCGAGCTCCTCGACCAGCGCCACGGCCTGCCGCTCGTCCACCGCCGACACAGGCTCGTCGCCGATCAGCACGCGGCCGCCACGGAAGATCGCGCGGGCCAGCGCCGTCCGCTGCTTCTGCCCGCCCGACAGGCTTTCGACCCTCTTGCAGCCAAGGCCCTCCAGCCCGACGGTCGCCAGCACGGGGGCGACGGCCCGGCGCTCGGCGTGGAAGGGCCAGACCAGGTTGGCAAGGTTGTAGGCCGCGCCATGCGCGTCCAGCCGGCCCATGTAGACGTTGTGAAAAACGGAAAGCTGCGGGACCAGCCCATGTTCCTGCGGGACCAGCGCGATGTCCGGGAAGGTCCCGGCCAGCCGGGCGTAGGCTGCGTTCAGCAGCGTGCTCTTGCCCGTGCCGCTGCGGCCGAGCAGCACCACGCGTTCCCGCGGACGCAGCGTGAAGTCCACGCCCGAAAGGACCGTGTGGCGCCCGTAGGACAGCGTCTCGCCCCGGAAGGCCAGCATGGGTCGGTCAGTCAAGGATGCCCAGCGCCCGTCCCGTTTCCTCGATCGGCGCATAGTCGTCGTTCGTGGCCTCGATGAAGCCCTCGCGCGGGAACGAAGCGAGAAGCGCGGGGTCGTCCATGCCGATCAGCGCCTGCTTCACCTTCTCGGTGAAGCCCTCGCCGAAGCGTTCGTCGACATCTCCCCGGATGGTCCAGTTGTAATCGGGATAGGGCGGCGTCTTCCAGACGACGCGGGTGGTCGCGACCTCGGGCGCACCTTCGGCCACCGCCGTGTCATAGACGGTATAGTTCAGCGCCCCGACCTGATAGGCGCCGGTCGAGACGAGCCGCAGCGTCTGCCCGTGATCGCCCGAAAAGCCGACCTGCGAGAAGAACTCGTCCGGCGCCTTGCCGGTCTCGTCGCGGATATGGAACTCGGGCATCAGCCGCCCCGAGGTCGAGGTCTGGGCGCCGAAGGTGAAGCTCATCCCCTCGGCTGCCAGCGGGAAGTCCCCGGAAGGCTCAAGGCCGGTGCTTTCATGGGCGATGAAATAGGACACGAAGGCCCCGTCCTCGGTTCCCTGCGCCAGCGCCTGCGAGCCGGGGACGGCCAGCCGCGCCTGCACGCCCGACAGCCCGCCGAACCAGGCAAGCTGGATCTGGTCGTTGCGGAAGGCCGTGACCGAGGCTGCGTAGCTTTTCACCGGCACATACTGCACCTGGACGCCGAGCTGCTCGGACAGGTAGTCGGCGACATTGCCGAAGCGTTCCATCAGGCGGGTCTCGTCGTCGTCGGGAATGGCCGAGAAATAGAGCGTGGGGGTCTGGGCGCTTGCCGCGATGCCGCCGAGCACAAGGCCGATGGCTGCGACCGCGCCGCCGATCAGGCGATGCATGTCGTTTCTCCGTGATGAGGGTGGGCCTGCGCCTGAACGGCGCGGACAGCCGGTCGGCCATCCGCAGGTTCGACCATCATACGCCACCGAAGGCGTGAGCGCCGACGGCGCATCGAGGGTCTATTCCAGAAGCTCGGAGGAAGGGTAATCGCGGGCGCCGGTGCTGGCAAGGCGATCGGCCGCCGGATGGCGCCGCGTCCGAACGGCTTTCCGAAGCCTTCACCGCCGAGCCGATCCGCCGGCAAAAGCGGGTGACGCATCGGGGATCGGCCAGGGATCTTGCGCGCGGGCCGCGGCGCGGATAGCCAGCAGGCAAGAATGAAAAAACAAAGCAAGAACGCCGTGGCCCGTTCAAGCAGGATCGGCTGGTTCCGCTTCAGGGCGGCGACGGGCACGGTCTACCTGATGCAGCCGGACAATGATCCCACGCTTTTCAAGCTGGGCTTCACCAGCCGGCGCACGCTTGAACGCCGGCGTGAATTGCAGCGGCCGGGCGACGGCAAGCTCAGGATCGTCTGTTCGGTGACCATGCCGCACGCCTATGTGCTGGAACAGCGGCTGCTGCGCCGGATGCGGCGCGGCTGGCGCTTCTTCCGCCGCCGCAGTTCGCCCCGCGGCACCGAATGGTTCCATCTTCGGCGCGGCGAGAAGATTTCCGACATCCAGGCGGTGATGGAACAAGAGGCGCGGCGCGTCCGGCTTGCGGCCGCTGTCCGCTTTTCCTGGCCACTGCGTGGAAAGATCATTCTTTTCGAGGCAAGCCGCATCCGGGTGGCCCGGATTCTCAGGCCGGCCTTCTGGCGTGCATGACCGCAGCGTGAGGATTTGAAGGCGGCGTCTTTGCCGCAATCGTGGCTCGAACACCGCCGGGATCATAGGGGAACGAGTATCTCCTGTCGCGGCCGGAGTCACCGCTGCCAGGTCGAGGCGGCGATCAGGTCACGGGAATAGGTCTCGCGCGGGTCGCCGGCGCGCAGGGTGGCGGCGTCCATGATCTCGACGATGCGGCCCGCCTGCATCACCGCCAGCCGGTCGCACATATGAGCCACCACGGCCAGATCGTGGCTGACCATCACGTAGGTCAGGCGATGCTCGGCCCGCAGGTCCTTCAGCAGGTTCAGGATCTCGGCCTGCACGCTGACGTCCAGCGCGCTGGTGGGTTCGTCCAGCAGCAGCAGGCGCGGCTCGGCGGCCAGGGCGCGGGCGATGGCGACGCGCTGGCGCTGCCCGCCCGACAACTGGTGCGGATAGCGGAAGCGGAAGCCGCGGCCCAAGCCCACGTCCTCAAGCAGACGAGTGATGCGCTGGTCCACGTCGCCGAGGCCCTGCAGCGCCAGCGTTTCCGACAGCACCCGGTCCACCGAATGGCGCGGGTGCAGGCTGGCATAGGGGTCCTGAAACACCATCTGCACGGTCTTCTTGAAGGCTTGGTCGCGGCGCATCCCCGACACCGGCTTGCCGTCCACCGCGATGCGGCCCGACCAGCCGGGGATCAGCCCGGCCACGGCCCGCAGGATCGTCGATTTCCCCGATCCGCTTTCGCCCACGAGGCCGAAGCTTTCCCCCGCCGCCACGGCGAAGCTCGCCCCCCGAACCGCCAGCGTGCGGTCATGGGCAGGTCCGAACCACACGTCGAGATCCTGCACCTCAAGCATCGGGGTCATCGCAGGCCCCCCGGCTGCGCGTCCAGCATGGATGCGTCCAGCGCCTCGGTCCGCCATTCCTCCTGCCGTTCCAGCACGGCCAGCCGGTCCACCGGCGCATCCAGCCGGGGCAGGCTGTTCAGCAGCCCGCGGGTATAGGGGTGACGGGCGGCGTGCAGATCGCGGGCGGGAAGTTCCTCGACCACGCGACCGGCATACATGATGAGAACGCGGTCGCAGAACTGCGCGACAAGATTCAGATCGTGGCTGATGAAGATCAGGCTCATGCCGCGGTCCCGCACCAGCGCGTCCATGATGTTCAGGACCTCGGCCCGGACGGACACGTCCAGCGCGCTGGTGGGCTCGTCTGCAATCAGGATCTCGGGGTCAGGGGCCAGCATCATGGCGATCATGATGCGCTGGCCCATGCCGCCCGAGACCTCGTGCGGGTAGAGGTCGAAGACCCGCTCGGGGTCGCGGATCCGGACGGCGGCCAGCATCTCCAGCGCCTTGGCGCGGGCTGCCGTGCGTCCGCCGCCGGCATGCAGGCGGTAAGCCTCCATGATCTGGGGGCCGACGCGCATGACGGGGTTCAGGCTGAACTTGGGGTCCTGCATGACCATGCTGATCCGCCCGCCGCGGATGGCGCGCATCCGCCGTTCGGAGAGGTTCAGGATCGGCTGGCCGTCAAGCTCCATCCGTTCGGCGGTGACGCGCCCCGGCGGGCGCACCAGCCCGAGGATCGCGCGGCCGGTCATCGACTTGCCCGAGCCGCTTTCGCCGACGACGCCCAGCCGCTCGCGACCGAGGTCGAAGCTGACGCCGCGCACCGCCTGGAACTCGCTCTGACGAGTGGGGAAACTCACGCGCAAGTCGCGGATGGACAGAAGCGGCGCACTCATTGCTTGGCGCTCTTGGGATCGAGCACGTCGCGCAGACCGTCGCCCAGCAGGTTGAAGGCGAGGCTGACGATGAAGATCGCCATGCCCGGCATCGCCGCGACCCACCAGTGGTCGAGGATATAGGTCCGCCCGTCCGAGATCATCGCGCCCCATTCCGGCAGCGGCGGCTGTGCGCCCAGGCCGAGGAAGCCGAGGCCCGCCGCCGACAGGATGATCCCCGCCATGTCCAGCGCCACCCGCACGATCAGCGAACTCACGCACATCGGCCAGATGTGCCCGATCAGCAGCCGCCCCGGTCCCGCGCCCTGCAGCCGCGCCGCCGCGATATAGTCGGCGTTGCGGACGGCCAGCGTCTCGGCCCGCGCGAGCCGCGCATAGGGCGGCCAGCCGGTGATCGCCAGCGCCAGCACCGCGTTGACGATGCCCGGCCCCAGCGCCGCGACCAGCGCGAGCGCGAGGATCAGCTTGGGGAAGGCTAGGAAGATGTCGGTGATCCGCATCAGCACCTGATCCACCCAGCCCCCGGCAAAGCCCGCGACCGTCCCGATCAGCAGCCCGAGGATGGGCGAGATCAGCGCCACCGTTCCCACGATGAACAGCGTCACCCGGCTGCCCCAGATGATCCGCGACAGGATGTCGCGGCCCAGCGCGTCAGTCCCAAGCCAGTGCGCAGCCGAGGGTGGCTGAAGCCGGTCGCCTAGGTTCTGCGCCACCGGATCGTAGGGCGAGAGCCATGGCGCGAAGATCGCCATCAGCACCAGCGCGATCAGGATGACCAGCCCCAGCATCGCCAGCCGGTTGGCGCGGAACGTGAGCCAGCCTTGGTAGAACGCTCCCAACCGGGCCTGTCTTCGGGTGGAGGGCGCGTCGGACAGCAGCCAGTCGCGGGTAGAAAGGTCGCTCATGCCGCCCTCGGGTCAAGGAAGCGATACAGCAGGTCGGACAGCACGTTCAGCCCGATGAAGCAGACACCGACGACGATGGTGCCGCCGAGGACCGCATTCATGTCGCCCGCGAGCAGGGTCTTGGTGATGTAGCTGCCGATGCCGGGCCAACTGAAGATGATCTCGGTCAGCACAGACCCTTCCAGCAGCGACCCGAAGGACAGCGCGATCACCGTGACCAGCGGCACGGCGATGTTGCGGAAGGCGTGGCCCCAGATCACGCGGCGCTCGGACAGGCCCTTCACCCGCGCGGTGGTGATGTATTCGGCCGACAACTGTTCCAGCATGAAGCTGCGCGTCATGCGGCTGATATAGGCGAGGCTGAAATAGCCCAGCAGGCTGGCTGGAAGGATGATGTGGCTGAAGGCGTCGCGGAAGGCGTCCCAGTCGCGGGCGATCAGCGTGTCGATCAGCAGAAGCCGCGTCACCTCGGGGACCATGCCGTCATAGATGATGCCCTGCCGTCCCGGCCCTCCGACCCAGCCGAGGATGCCGTAGAAGACCAGCAGTCCCATCAGTCCCAGCCAGAAGATCGGCATCGAATAGCCGACCAGCGCCAGCACGCGGGCGATCTGGTCCACCCAGCCGCCGCGCCGCGCCGCCGCGATAACGCCCAAGGGAACGCCCACCAGCACGCCGATCAGCGTGCCCAGCGCCGCGAGTTCCAGCGTGGCGGGGAACACTCGCCGCAGGTCCTGCGCGACAGGGTGGCCGGTGGAAATCGAGCGGCCGAAATCGCCCCGCAGCACGTCGCCGATATAGCCCACGAACTGCACGACCAGCGGCTGGTCCAGCCCCATGGCCTGACGGGCGGCTTCGTATTGCTCGGGCGTGGCGCGCTCGCCCACGACCTTCAGCACGGGGTCGATGGGCATGACCCGGCCGATGATGAAGGTCACCAGCAGCAGGCCCAACAGCGTCAGCGCAAGGGACAGAAGGATGCCGCCCAGCGTCCGCGCCCGGCGACCGAAGGCCGCAAGCCTGGGCTGGCCGGGCGCGGATGCGGGGGGCAGCGGCTGCCCCCCGTTTTGCGTGGCGTTGGTCAACGGCTCATTCGCCCTTGCCGACCTGGTGATACATGACCGAGGTCACGGCGCCGCCTGCCGACCAGTCCTTGACGCTGTCGCGCATGGCGGTCTGCTCGACGCGCTGGAACAGCGGCAGGATCGGCGCGGTGGTGCGGTATTCGGCCTGGATATCCAGATACATCTGCTTGCGCTTCTCGCTGTCGCCTTCCAGCGTGGCGGCCTTGACCATCTCCTGCATCTCGGCGGGCACGGCATAGCTGTTGCGCCACGCCAGCGTCGAGCCCTTGCCCTCGTTGTCGGGATTCCAGGCGAAGGTGCCGGCGTTGGTCTGCGGGTCGGAATAGTCAGGCCCCCATTCGCCGATGAAGATCGGCACCTCGCGGGCGCGATAGGCGTCCAGCACCTGCGCGCCGGTCATCTGCTCGATGTTCAGCACCAGCCCGGCCTGCGCCATCGAGGCCTGGATGGTCTGCGCCACGTCCAGATATTCGCGCAGATCGCGGACCTTGGTGGTGATGGTGGCGCCGGACAGCCCGGCCTCGTCCACGATCTTCTTCGCGGCCTCAATGTCATAGGCCCACGAATTCTCGTCCGTGGCGCCAAGGTAGCCCTCGGGGATGAAGTTCTGGTGGATCTTCCACTGCCCCTTGAGGAAGCTGTTCGCCATGCCCTCGAAGTCGATCAGGTGGCGCATCGCCTGCTGCAGCTCGGCGCGGGCGACGACCGGGTCGCGCTGGCTCATCCCCATGTAGAGGATGCGGCCGCGCGGCTCGTCCTTGATGGCGATGCCGTCCTTGCCGGTGACGCCCTGCACGTCGCTGGGCGTCAGGTTGCGGGCCACGTCGATGTCGCCCGCCTCAAGCTGCAGGCGCTGGGCGCTGGATTCCTGGACGTTGCGGACGATCACCCGCTTCATCTTCGGCGCGCCGCCGAAATAATCGTCGAAGGCGACCAGTTGCACGACCTCGTTCGGGCGCCAGGTCGCCAGCGAATAGGCCCCCGACCCCGCCGAGTTCGTGGACAGCCAGGTGTTGCCGAGGTCGTCGCCCTCGACATGCTGCATGACCGTTTCCTTGTCGATCACGCTGGCGACGCTGGCGGTCAGGCAGTTCAGCACGAAGGACACGGCATAGGGCTGGTCCATGGTGATGGAGACGGTGTTGCCCTCGGCCCTGATCATCTCCTCGACGTTGTCGGCGGTCAGGCCGAACTGGTTGAGGATGAAGGCGGGCGACTTGTCCAGCTTGACCGCCCGCTGCAGCGACCAGGCGGCGTCCTCGGCCCGGACGGGATTGCCGGACTGGAAGGTGACGCCTTCCTTCATCGTCAGGGTGATGGTCCTGCCGTCCTCGCTGACCTGCCAGCTTTCGGCGAGGCTGGGCTGGAAGCCCGCCTCAAGGTTCAGCGGGTCGAAGTCCACCAGCCGGCTGTAGAGGTTCTGGGTGACGTCGTTGCCCGAGAACTCGAAGCTCTGCGCGGGGTCGAGGCTGATGATGTCGTCGATGGTCGCGGCGACCACCAGCATGTCGGCAGGCGTTTCGGCCCATGCCGCGAGGGGCGCCACGGCAAGGGCGGATGCAAGCAGGATCGCGCGGGGGGAAAGGCGGGTCATTCAAGTCTCCCTGTTTGTCCCCGTCGTTCAGCGGGGTTGGCCACTTTTTTTCTGCGCTGTTCCTTGGCGCGGGGCAAGAAGATGCTGGAAGCCCCGGCGATCTGCCCGTTCCATCCGGCAGAGTAACGGAATCGCGGGGCTGCGGATTCCAGAAAGCCGCGCGGCGGGTCGCCCCCCGCGCGGCTTTCGGCGTCGCAATGCGCTGACCTCGCCGGGGCCGGCGGCATCCTACAGCATCGACGGCAGCACCAGATCCGGCGGCCGGTGGCCGTCGGCGAAGGTCTTGATGTTGATGATGACCTTCTCGCCCATCTCGTTGCGCCCCTCGACGGTGGCGGAACCCATGTGCGGCAGCATCACCACGTTCGGGGACTCGCGCAGGCGCGGGTTGATCTCGTGCCCGTGCTCGAAGACATCGAGGCCCGCGCCCGCAAGCTCTCCGGCGCGCAGCATCCGGGTCAGGGCGTTCTCGTCGATGACCTCGCCGCGCGAGGTGTTCACGATCACGGCCGTGGGCTTCATCAGCTTCAGCCGCCGGGCGTTCAGCAGGTGGAAGGTCGAGGGCGTATGCGGCGCGTTGATCGACAGGATGTCCACGCGGGCAAGCAACTGGTCGAGGCTTTCCCACCAGGTCGCGTGCAGATCGGCCTCGACCTCGGGGCGCAGGCGGCGGCGGTTGTGGTAATGGACCTGCATGCCGAAGACATTGGCCCGCCGCGCCACCGCCTGACCGATCCGGCCCATCCCCAGGATGCCCAGCCGCTTGCCGCCGATGCGGCCGCCCAGGTGCGAGGTGGGCGCCCAGCCTTCCCAGCGGCCGGCCTGCATCTCGGCCAGCCCTTCCGGGATGCGGCGGGTCACGGCCAGCATCAGGGCGATCGCCATGTCGGCGGTGTCCTCGGTCGCGACGCCGGGAGTGTTCGAGACCTGGATGCCGCGCTGCCGGGCGCTTTCCACGTCGATGTGATCGACGCCCGCGCCATAGTTGGCGATAAGTTTCAGCCGCTCGCCCGCCTGCCCCAGAAGTCGGGCGTCGATCTGGTCGGTGACGGTGGGGACCAGCACGTCGCTGTCCCTCATCGCCTGCACCAGCTCATCGCGGGTCATGCGGACATCGACCTCGCGCAGCGAGACGTCGAACAGTTCAGACAGCCGCGATTCGACGGGCTGCGGCAAGCGGCGGGTCACTGTGACCTTCAACCGATCACGCGGGGGTGCGGTGCCAGCCATATGACCTCTCTTCCAATGCCGCTTTACGTTTGGCAAACTTACCGAGAGGCGGGGCAGGCACAAGGCCCCAGGGCCCATGGCGGCCGACAGGCAGAAACGCCGCGACAAGCGCGGCCGGCAAGGACGACGACATGAGCAAGCGATCCGTGGCCCGAACGGTGGCGGAGGTGTGCGCGGCCGCCTTGCGCCGCCCCCTGCTTCTGGTTGCGGTCGTGGCATTCACGATGCCGGGGCAGGCGCCGGCGCAGACGGCCGACGGGACGGCCGAGGCCGAGGCGCCGGCGCTGCAGATCGATCCGGGCGAGGTTTCCGCGGATTCGCTGATCAGCCGCCATCAGGATCAGCCGCGCGACCCGAACCGGGGGCCGGTCACGAACCTGCCCGTGCCCCGCTATGTCAGCCTGAAGGGGGGCGAGGGGAACGCCCGGCGCGGACCGTCGCTGTCGCATCGCATCGACTGGGTGTTCCGCCATCCGGGAATGCCCCTGCGGGTGGTGGCCGAGTTCGGCCACTGGCGCCGGGTCGAGGACCAGGACGGCGCAGGGGGCTGGGTGCATTACTCGCTGCTGTCCGGGGTCAGGACCGCCATCGTTACCACCGACATGGCCGAACTGCGCAGCCGCGCCGACGCCAACGCCACCGTGCTGGCCCGCGCCGAGGCGGGCGCCATCGTTCGTCTGCACGAATGCAATCGCGACTGGTGCCGCGTCTCGGGCGGAGGCGAGAAGGGCTGGGTGCCCAAACCCGCGCTGTGGGGCGTGGACCCCGACGAGATCCGCGAGTGACGGCGCAGGCAGCCGCCCCGGCGGAACCGGGGCGGCTGCGCTGGTCCGTCAGGTGCAGCGGTAATAGGTCAGCGTGGTCTCGCCTTCGGTCATCCGCATCACGCCGGGGCGCAGCGACAGTTCCAACTGGCGGTTGGAAGCCCCGGTGCAGCCCAGCGCGACCGAGGTCGAGGACGCCCGCGCCTCGGACCGGGTGGCGATGCATTCGGCAGTGGGGAAGTTGAAACGGTAGCCCTCGATCGTCAGGCGGCCCTGGCTGGCGGGGTCGCCGCATTGCGAGGCGACGAGGTTCCAGCTTCCATTCAGCGAGTTGGACCCCTGGGTCGCCGAACTGACGGTGTCGATGGCCGGGCCGACCGCGGGAGCATCGACGATCACGACCGGCTCGGCGCCGGGAACGGATACGGTGGTGGTGGTCGGGGTGGGCTGGCAGGCCGACAGCGACATGGCCGCGGCAAGCGCCAAGGCGGGCTTGAGGTAGGTCATTTTCCGGTTACTCCCACTTGATCAACGATCGGCGTCGGGCCGCGTCATCGCCCAACGTTTCGTGACCGGGTTTTTGTTCCGCATGGCTGGATTAGAAGCGCCTTGTTCTCACGCTTGTTCCGCGTGCAGCCTGATCTGGCGCATGAGCGGAGCCAGAGCAGGGCCTCGGGACTGAACAACCTCACAAACTATCACAACTTCGTGATACCGCCGCAGATGCTGCAATCAGGCCGCCGGTGAACGGCGATGGTCCGCGTCTCGCCCCACAATCCGTCGAAGATCAGCATCCGTCCGCGCAGGCTGCTGCCTTGGCCGCTGTCGGCCATCCCGCTCAGGTGCTTGATCGCCTCAAGCGCCATGAGGCTGCCGATCACCCCCGGCAGGGCGCCGACGACCCCGGCCTCGGCGCAGGACAGGGCCAGGCCGGGCGCAGGCGGCTCGGGGAACAGGCAGAACAGGCAGGGCGCGCCTCGGGCGGGATCGTAAAGCGTGACCTGCCCTTCCCATTGGGCGATGGAGCCTGCGACCAGCGGCACCCCCGCCGCGACGCAGGCCGCGTTGATGGCCCGGCGCGAGGCGAAGCTGTCGGTGCCGTCCAGCACCAGGTCGTGGGCTGCGACCAGTTCAGCATCCTCTGCCGTCACCCGGCGGGCAAGGGGGGTGACGCCGACATGGGGGTTCAGCCGGACCAGCGCCTCGGCCGCCGCCTCGACCTTGGGGCGGCCTACGTCAGCGCTCGCGAAGATCACCTGCCGCTGCAGGTTCGACAGCCCCACGCTGTCATCATCCGCGACCGTGATCCGCCCCACCCCCGCAGCGGCGAGATACATCAGCACCGGCGAGCCGAGCGCGCCCGCACCGACCACCAGCACGCGCGACGCCCGCAGCCGCCGCTGCCCCGCCCCGCCGAGTTCCCGCAGGACGATATGGCGGGCGTAACGGTCAAGCTCGGCGTCACCCAGGGGCTGGGTCGGGTCGGCGGGGATCGCCCGGGCAGCAGCGTCGGACTCCGGGATATTTGACGCCAGGAGACCGCTGGCGAGCGGCTCGGCCGGCGCTTGTCCCCGGCGACCGGGCAGAGCGATCCCCGCGCCCGGACCGGCCCTGCCCCGCGCCCTGGCTCTGAGCCGGCCGATCAGCGCCGCATAACCCGCGCCCAGAGCGGCAAGCCCGGTGGCCGGAACCCAAAGGTCCGAGGGCAGAAGCGCCTGCCCCGCCGCATGGCGCTGCCAGAGGCCGGCGACTCCGGCCAGCCAGATCGCGCCCAGCACGGCGGCCAGCACCCCGGCCCCGAAGCGCCAGGCGATGGCGAGGCCGGCAAGGATCAGCAGCAGCGTCCACATCGTTTCAGACCCCCGTCGAGCCGAAGCCGCCCCTGCGGTCGCTGTCGCGGGTGAACTCGGCCACCTCGACCAGCATCGGCCGCACCACGGGCACGAACAGCATCTGCGCGATGCGCTCACCGGGCTGGATGAGGATGGGCTCGGTCCCCGGAGGGTTGCGGTTCCAGGCGCTGATGAAGATCTGCTCGGTGTAATCCGCGTCGATCAGCCCGACGGCATTGCCCATCACCAGCCCCCTGCGATGCCCCAGCCCCGACCGCGGCAGGATCAGCGCCGCCAGGTGCGGATCGGCCATGTGCAGCGCGATCCCCGAGGGCACCAGTTCCGCCGGGGCCTGCGGATGCAGTATCAGCGGCGCGTCAAGGCAGGCGTGAAGGTCCAGCGCCGCCGCCATCGGCGTCTGATAGCTGGGCATTCCCCAGTCGCGCAGGCGCGGGTCCAGCAGCTTCAATTCGACGGCGGGCGACAGGGGGTGCATGGGTGGGCCTTCATCCTTTGGCGCAGGCTTACGCTATCCCCCGCGCAAGGTCACGGCCCGGGCGCGCGGGCCTCACGGGCTCGCGCCTTGCCCATGGGCGGCCGGGGCCGTAGAAACCGGCCACTCCCGAGCAAGCCGCAAGAGGCCCCGATGTCCGCAGCCCGTCCCGTCGTCCTCTGCATCCTCGATGGCTGGGGGATCGCGGACCGCCCCGAGTTCAGCGCCCCCGACCAGGCGACGACGCCGAACATGGACCGGCTGCGGCGGGAATGCCCGAACTCGACCCTGATCACCTATGGCCCGGACGTGGGGCTGCCGCGTGGACAGATGGGGAACTCGGAGGTCGGGCACACCAATATCGGCGCAGGGCGCGTGGTAGCGATGGACCTGGGCCAGATCGACCTTGCCATCGAGGACGGCAGCTTCTTCGAGAACCCCGGCATCCGCGGCTTCGTGGACCGGATGAAGGCCGCGGGCGGGACCGCACATCTGATGGGCGTCATCTCGGACGGCGGCGTCCACGGCCATATCGCCCATGTGGTCGCGGCCTGCCGGGCGGTGGCGCATCAGGGCGTGCCGGTCGTGCTGCACGCGATCACCGACGGCCGCGACGTGCCGCCCCAGTCGGCGCTGGGCTTCATCACTGAGCTTGCGGGCAACCTGCCCGACCATGTCACCATCGGCACCGTCACCGGCCGCTATTACGCCATGGACCGCGACAACCGCTGGGACCGGGTGGCCCGCGCCTATGACGCCATCGTGCGCGGACAGGGCATGCACGCCGCAGATGCGCCCACCGCCGTGTCCGACGCCTATGCCCGCGGCGAGACCGACGAGTTCGTCGCGCCCACGGTCCTGCCCGGCTATACGGGCGCCCGGGACGGCGACGGCTTCTTCTGCCTCAACTTCCGTGCCGACCGCGCGCGCGAGATCATGGCCGCCATCGGCCAGCCCGATTTCGCCGAGTTCGACGTGATCGGCCGCCCGCTGTGGACGGGCGTGCTGGGGATGGTCGATTACTCGATCCGCCACGACGCCTACATGTCCGCCGCATACCCCAAGCGGCAGGTCGCCAACACGCTGGGCGCCTGGGTCGCGGCCCACGGATTGCGTCAGTTCCGGCTGGCCGAGACCGAGAAATACCCCCATGTCACCTTCTTCCTGAACGGCGGAAAGGAAGCGCCCGAACCGGGCGAGGACCGCCACATGCCCGCCAGCCCCAAGGTTGCCACCTACGACCTCGCCCCTGAAATGGCGGCGGGCGAAGTGTCCGAGCGGCTGGTGCAGGCCATCAGCGAAGGCTATGACCTGATCGTGGTCAACTTCGCCAACCCCGACATGGTGGGTCATACCGGCAGCCTGTCCGCCGCCATCCGCGCCTGCGAGGCGGTGGACCGGGGCATCGGCATGATGCTGGATGCGCTGGACCGCGCGGGCGGGGCGGCGGTCATCATCTCCGACCACGGCAACTGCGAGATGATGGTGGACCCCGCGACCGGAGGACCCCACACGGCCCATACGACGAACCCGGTGCCGGTGATCGTCTATCGCGGACCTGCGGGCGCCTCGCTGCGGACGGGCGGGCGGCTTGCCGATGTCGCGCCGACGGTGCTGGACCTGATGGGGCTCGACAAGCCGGCCGAGATGACCGGGCAGAGCCTGATCCTTCGGCCATGACCCGCGCCCCTGCCCTTCTGCGGACAACGGCGCTGGCCCTGGGCGCGCTGCTGGCAGCCGGCGCGGGACTAGCGCAGACGGTCGCATCGGAAGGCGGCCGCGGCGCCGTCACCATCGCGACCGGTGATCCTGCGACCATCGGTGCCGACGAAACCCCGGCCGAGGCGACCGCGCGCGAGGCCGCCGCCGCCGCCGGGTCCCTGCGCGATGCCATCGGGCGGCTGGACGAGGCGCTGACCGCCGACGACCAGGTGATGGCGCTGTCCGAGGTGATCCGCGCCTATGAGCAGGGCCAGGCCGCCCTGCGCGACAGCCTGCGCCGCGCCGCGCTGCGCGAAGCCGAGGTGCGGGCCGAGTTCGAGGCCCAGCGCGACCAGTTGTCCCGCGTCCTGGGCGTGATGACGGCGATGCAGCAATCGCCCGAAACCCTGATGCTGCTGCACCCGGCGGGCGCGGCCAGCACCGCGCAATCCGGCATGATCCTGTCCGCCGTCGCCCCCGCCCTGCAGGCCGAGGCCGACCGGCTCAAGGCCGGGCTGGACGAAATCGCTACTGTGCGCCGGATCGAGCAATCCGCCGCCGACATGCTGGCGCAGGGCCTTGGCCATGTGCAGGAGGCGCGGCGGTTGCTGGCCTCGGCGGTCACCGACCGCTCCTCCATGCCCACACGCTTTGGCGAGGACCCGGCCGAACTGACAGCGCTGCTGGCTTCGGCCGACACGTTGGAAGGGTTCGCGGATGGGATCGTGGCGATGGAAAAGGACATCGGCGCGCCGATGGCCGATTTCGAGGCCGCGCAGGGCAGCCTGCCCCTGCCGGCGGTGGGCGCGATCCTGCGCGGCCCTGACGAGCCCGATGCCGACGGCCTCCGCCGGCCCGGCCTGACCATCGGCACCGCTCCTGCGGCGCTGGTCGCCTCGCCCTGGCCCGCGACGATCCGCTATCGCGGCCCGCTGCTGAATTACGGCAACGTGATGATCGTGGAGCCCGCCGGCGGCTACCTTCTGATCGTCGCGGGCCTATCTGAAGTGTTCGGAGAAACCGGAGACGTCCTGCTGGCAGGCGAGCCGATGGGACTGATGGGCGACCAGGAAGGCTCGGCGGCGGAATTCGGCGCCGCCTTCGTGGAAGCCGCGACTGTCGGCAGCACCCCGCCTGCGATGCAGCCGCTGTATGTGGAACTGCGCCAGGGCAAGGAAACGCTGGACCCGACCGAGTGGTTCGTGATGAATCCGGTCATAACCCCCGCGACCGGCAGCGATGCCGCCAGCGACAACGGCGACACGGCGGGCGGTGATGCCCCCCAGCAGGTCAGGACGACGGAATGAAGAACTATCTGATGGCGGGCATCGGCGGCACGCTGGCGGGCATCCTCGTGACCACGCAACTGGCCGGCCCGCTGATCGCCCAGGAAACCGAACGCAACACCTCGGTCTACGAACAACTGGACCTGTTCGGCAATGTCTTCGAGCGGGTGCGGCAGGATTACGTCCAGGACGTCGATTCGAAGAAGCTGATCGAGGCCGCGATCAACGGGATGCTGACCTCGCTTGACCCGCATTCGTCCTTCCTGTCCGCCAACGACTACGAGGACATGCAGACCCAGACCCGCGGCAGTTTCGGGGGCCTCGGAATCGAGGTCGGGCAGGAGGACGGACTGGTCAAGGTGATCTCGCCCATGGACGACACCCCCGCCGCCAATGCAGGGATCAAGCCCGGCGACTTCATCACCCATGTGAACGGCGAATCGCTGATGGGCCTGACGCTGGACGAATCAGTCGAGAAGATGCGCGGTCCCATCGGTTCGGAAGTCACGGTCACCATCCTGCGCGAAGGTGAGACCGAGCCTTTCGACGTGACCATGACGCGCGAAACGATCCGCCTGACCGTTGTCCGCACCCGCAACGAGGGCGATGCCGTGGTGCTGCGCGTCGCCACCTTCAACGACGAGACCTATGACACGCTGCAGACCGAACTGGCGAAGGCCGTCGAGGAAGCGGGCGGCATCGACGAGGTCACGGGCTTCGTGCTGGACCTGCGCAACAACCCCGGCGGGCTTCTGGAACAGGCGGTGATGGTCAGCGACGCCTTTCTCGACAAGGGCGAGATCGTGTCCACCCGCGGCCGCAAGCCCGAGGAAAGCGGCCGCTGGAACGCCGAAGCTGGCGATCTGGCGCAGGGCAAGCCGATGGTGGTGCTGATCAACGGCGGCTCGGCCTCGGCGTCGGAAATCGTGACCGGCGCGCTGCAGGACCACCGCCGTGCCATCGTCGTGGGCACCAAGAGCTTCGGCAAGGGCTCGGTCCAGACCGTCATGCCGGTGACCTCGGACAGCGCCATCCGGCTGACGACGGCGCTGTATTACACGCCCTCGGGCCGTTCGATCCAGGCCTTGGGCATCAACCCCGACATCATCGTGGAACAGCCCCCCGCCCGCCCGGCGGAGGGTGAGGAGGACGCCCCGCGCAGCGCCTCGAACTTCGGCACCTCGGAACGCGACCTGCGGGGCGCGCTGAACAACGACTCGATCAGCGACGAGGAACGCCGACAGATCGAGGAAGAGGCTGCTCAGGTGGAGGCCACCGCCAAGCTGCGCGACGAGGATTACCAGCTTGCCTATGCGGTCGACATTCTCAAGGGACTGGCTGCGGTCGATTTCTCGGCCCGGCAGGTGGCGGATGCGGCCAAGCCCGCCGTGACCGGCGAGGACCCCACCAGCGAGGACGCGCGCGAGAGCGAAACGAACGCCGCCCCCACGGGCACCTCGGCCCCGGCGGCCCGCGCCCCGGTCGGCCGCCCCGCCGACCGTCCCAGCCAGGATTGAGCGTGCCGATGAACGAGACGACCAAGGCCCGGGCCATCAAGCCCGAGGACAGTGGCCCCGGTGGCCTGCCCTATCGCCCCTGCGCCGGGGTGGTGCTGATCAACGACGAGGGCAAGGTCTTCGCCGGCCACCGCATCGACAACCCTTCCGACGCCTGGCAGATGCCCCAAGGCGGCATCGACGAGGGCGAGGACCCCCGCGCCGCCGCCCTGCGCGAATTGCGTGAGGAAACCGGCATTCCGGCCGAGTTGTGCGAGATCCTGGCCGAGTCGCCCGACTGGGTGCGCTATGACCTGCCGCCGGAACTTGTCGGCAGGATCTGGAAGGGCCGCTATGGCGGACAGCGGCAGAAATGGTATCTGGTCCGCTTCAAGGGCCGTGACGACCAGATCGACATCGCCACCGACCATCCCGAGTTCGACGAATGGCGCTGGATGACCCCGCGCGAGGTGGCCGAGAAGATCGTCCCCTTCAAGCGCGAGGTTTACGACCGCGTCTTTGCAGATTTCGCCGACCGGTTGAGCAAGTCGTAAGCCGCAGATCGTCTTCGGCTGCCGCAGAGAGGACATGGAAGATCCCGTCATCCCCTTTGACCTGACCCGGATGTTCCTGGGCCAGGAACCATTTTTGTTCTACGCCGAGATCGCGTTCAGGACGTTCCTCATCTACGGCTACACGCTGGCGTTGATCCGCTGGATCGGCGGGCGCTCGGTCACGCGACTGTCGATGGTGGACCTGATCCTGGTGATCGCGCTCGGCTCGGCGGTGGGGGACGCGACTTTCTACCCCGACGTGCCGCTGCTGCAGGCCATGCTGGTCATCACCGTGATCGTCTGCCTGAACAAGCTGATCGACAACCTGATCGAGCGATACGACCACGCCAAGCGGATCATCGACGGCCGCACCGTGGCCGTCGTCCGCGACGGCCGCATCGACCGCGAGGGACTGGTCCTGCGCGACATCAGCGCGCTGGAGCTGAAGTCGCTGCTGCGGCTCAGGGGCATTTCCAACCTCGGGCAGGTCGAATCCGCCTTCCATGAATCCGGCGGCGGCCTGTCGGTCTTCCACCGCGAGACGCCGGTTCCGGGCCTGCCCATTGTCCCGCCCGACGATGTGTCGCCCCCCGCGCCCCTTGCTACCGCCGCCCCGAAGGCGCCGGTCTGCTGCGTGAACTGCGGCACGCTGCGGGTCGCCGCAGATGTGTCTGAAACGACAGGCTGCCCCGACTGCGGGCGCCGGGACGGCTGGACCCCTGCGGTGACGCCCGGGGTGGCCCGCGCCTCGGACTGGTGCCATCGCGCTTGCCAACCGGGCCCGCATCCGCCATCCCGCCGAACAGTGAGCGGAGGAAGCCATGGCGCAACAGGTCTATACGCTGCTGGTCCAGGTCGGCCGCAAGCAGGGGGACGGGCTGCCCGATGGGGCGACTGGCGCGGCACTGGTCTGCTACGCCTCGGGCGTGGATCAGGACGAGGCGGTGCGCGAGACAGTGGCGATCCTCAAGCAGGCCGACCTGGCCCCGCTTGAGGTGCAGGGCTACGGCACGCCCGAGGAACGGCAGGCCGAAGGCCACGAGATCCCCGAGGAGGAACGCGCCCTGATGACCCGCGCGCTTGAGGAAAACAGTGTGATCGTGGCCCAGTTCGAGCCGTTCTTCGACGAGCCGGGCAACCGCTGATCCTGCCGCCCTGCATCCTGAAGCTGTGCGGAACACCTGCGGCGGGTTGCAAGCTTCCGGGGGCCGCGGCTAAGCTTTGCGGCAATAAAAACGATATCCCGACGAGGCAGTGACATGAAATTGACGACAAGGCTCGCCCTTGCCACGGCCATGGTGGCCGTGCTGGGGTCCTGCGGCACGACCATCGGCGTGGGCCCCGGCATCGGCTCGACCGGCGGCGGGTCGTCCGTAACCCCGGCTCCGATCCCCGCTGCCGATCCCGCGACCGAGGCGAGCTTCCAGCAATGGGTGCGGAATTTCCGCCCGCGTGCCGTTTCGGCCGGCATCAGCCCCGCGACCTATGACCGGGCCATGTCGATCGCCCGTTACAACTCCGAGGTGATCCGCCTCGACCGACGGCAGGCCGAGTTCTCGCGTCCCGTCTGGCTTTACCTCGACAGCGCGGTGTCTCCGGAACGGGTCACCACCGGCCGCCAGATGGCCGCCCAGCACGCCCGGACGCTGGCGGCGATCGAGGCCACCTACGGCGTCCCGCGCGAGATCGTGCTGGCGGTCTGGGGGATGGAATCGAATTTCGGCGCGAACCGGGGCCGGATGCAGATCATTCCATCGCTGGCGACGCTGGCCTATGACGGGCGCCGCTCGCAGATGTTCCAGGAACAACTGATCGCAGCGCTGCGGATCATCCAGGCGGGCGACACCGCGCCGGAACATATGCTTGGGTCCTGGGCGGGGGCGATGGGGCACACGCAGTTCATGCCGAACTCGTATCTCAGCTATGCGGTCGATTTCACCGGCGACGGGCGGCGCGACATCTGGTCGGACGACCCGACCGATTCGCTGGCCTCGACCGCAGCCTATCTGGCCCGCAACGGCTGGCAGCGCGGCCAGCCCTGGGTGGTCGAGGTCGTGGTGCCCGAGGGCTTCACCGCCGTCGGCAAGGGCACGCGGACCAGCACCAGCCAGCTTGCGGCGATGGGCGTGCGGGCGGCGAGCGGCCGCGGGCTGCCGGCCGGCACCGGCTCGATCATCCGGCCTGCGGGGGCTCGGGGGCCTGCGTTCCTGATCCTCGACAACTTCCGCTCGATCCTGCGCTACAACAACTCGGACAGCTATGCGCTGGGCGTGAGCTACCTGGCCGAGGCGATCGCCGGCCGCCCTGGCATCCAGGCTGCATGGCCCCGGTCCGACCGCCCGCTGACGCAAGGAGAGCGGACCGAGATCCAGCGCCTGCTGACCGCCCGCGGCTTTTACCGCGACGAGATCGACGGCAAGATCGGCACCGGCACGATGGAGGCGATCTCGGCCTTCCAGCGATCCATCGGCGTCCCGCCCGACGGCTACGCGACCTCGATCCTGCTGGGGCAGTTGCGGGGGCGCTGAGGCTGCGAGGGAAAAGGGAAAGACCCGGCATGCGAAGGGCGGCCGGGCCTTTTCATGCCGCAATGCCAGATGTACGGCAGGCATCCGGCGAGGTTTGCCGGAAACCCGTGGTTCCAGAGCCTTGAGCGGAAAATGGCGAAGGAAGGACGCCGGCCTGACTGGGGTCTCACCCTGGAGGCGGGTACCGGAATCGAACCGGTCTTCACGGATTTGCAATCCGCTGCGTAACCTCTCCGCCAACCCGCCTCGGTGAGGTGCAGGACAGATAGGCGAAACCGCCCTGCCCTGCAAGCCACTGCATGACCCTTGAAACCGGGCAAGCAGAGGAAGGTCCACCAGGCGCCCCCAAAAGAAAGGGGATCGCGGAACAGCCGTCATGACTGAACTCTCGCAAGACGGGCAGGCCGATATTAACGGAAAGGGCCGCAAAGGCGGCCCTTTCCAGTGCAGTGGGGACAAAGCCCCCCTTCTTACTTCACCCGCGCGTTGCGGTTGCCGATCAGCTTCAGCCGCAACGCGTTCAGCTTGATGAAGCCGGCCGCGTCCTTCTGGTCATAGGCACCGGCGTCCTCCTCGAAGGTGACGTGCGCCTCAGAGTAGAGGCTCAGGTCCGACCAGCGGCCCACGCAGTTGACCGAACCCTTGTAAAGCTTCAGCCGCACAATGCCCGAGACATATTCCTGCGACTTGTCGATCAACGCCTGCAGCATCTCGCGTTCAGGGCTGAACCAGAAGCCGTTGTAGATCAGTTCCGCATAACGCGGCATCAGGCTGTCCTTGAGATGCCCCGAGCCCGAATCGAGCGTGATCTGCTCGATGCCGCGATGCGCTTCCAGCAGGATGGTGCCACCGGGGGTTTCGTAGATGCCGCGCGACTTCATGCCGACAAAGCGGTTTTCCACGAAGTCAAGCCGCCCGATGCCGTGCCTGCGGCCATATTCGTTCAGCGCCGTCAGCAGCACCGCGGGCGACATCGCCTCGCCGTTGATCGCCACCGCATCGCCGCGCTCGAAGGTGACTTCGATATGTTCGGGCTGGTCCGGCGCGTCCTCGGGGTTCACCGTGCGCTGATAGACGTAGTCGGGCGCTTCCTCGGCCGGATTCTCCAGCGCCTTCCCCTCGGACGAGGTGTGCAACAGGTTCGCATCGACGCTGAACGGCGCCTCGCCGCGCTTGTCCTTGGCGATCGGGATCTGGTTCGCTTCCGCGAATTCGATCAGCTTCGTGCGGCTGGTCAGGTCCCAGATCCGCCAGGGGGCGATCACCTTGATCGAGGGGTCCAGCGCATAGGCCGACAGTTCGAACCGCACCTGGTCGTTGCCCTTGCCGGTCGCGCCATGGGCCACGGCATCGGCGCCATGCTCATGCGCGATCTCGACCAGCCGTTTCGAGATCAGGGGCCGCGCGATCGAGGTCCCCAGCAGATACTGCCCCTCGTAGACCGCGTTCGCCCGGAACATCGGGAAGACATAGTCATGCACGAATTCCTCGCGCAGGTCCTCGATGTGGATGTTTTCCGGCCGGATGCCCAGCAGTTCGGCCTTCTGGCGCGCAGGCTCAAGCTCCTCGCCTTGGCCGAGGTCGGCGGTGAAGGTGATGACCTCGCAGCCATATTCCGTCTGCAGCCACTTCAGGATGATCGAGGTGTCGAGCCCCCCGGAATAGGCGAGAACGACTTTCTTCGGCGCGTCAGACATCAGGGGGCCCTCTTGATCCGCGATTTTCCAGCGGATTATGGCGTTTCGATGGGTCTCACAAGGGCAAGGGGCTCAGGCCACGCTGGCAATCCATTGCGACCGCGCTTATCCCTGCACCATGAGCGATCCCGACTCCTCCGTCCGCCAGGCCGAAGCGGCGCTGCGCGCGCTGTTCGACCCCACGCCGCTGCTGCGCAACGACCATCTTTCGGCCCGCTACGGCGCCGAGATCTGGCTCAAGCGTGAGGATCTGACCCCGGTGCGCAGCTACAAGCTGCGTGGGGCCTTCAACGCGATGCGTCATGCCAAGGCCGGGCCGGGGGCGCATTTCGTCTGCGCCAGCGCCGGCAACCACGCGCAGGGCGTGGCCTTCGCCTGCCGCCATTTCGGGGCCGAGGGGACGATCTTCATGCCCGTGACAACGCCCAGGCAGAAGATCGACAAGACCCGCATCTTCGGCAATGGCGCGGTCGAGATCGTGCTGACCGGCGACTATTTCGACCAGACCCTGCGGGCAGCGCAGGAGTTCACCAAGGCCCAGAACGCCACCTTTCTGTCGCCTTTCGACGACGCCTGCGTGATCGAGGGCCAGGCGACGGTTGCAACCGAAATCCTCGCCCAGATGGAGGCCGCGCCCGATCTCGTGGTCCTTCCTGTCGGCGGTGGCGGCCTTGCGGCCGGCGTCACCGGCGTCATGTCCGCCCAGTCACCCCGGACCCGCTTTGCCTTTGTCGAACCGGGCGGCGGCGCCAGCCTGCGGGCGGCACTGGAAGCCGGCCACCCCGTCGCCCTGCCCGCCATCGACAACTTCGTGGACGGCGCCGCCGTCGCGCGGATCGGCGAACTGCCCTTCCGGCACCTGTCCCGCTTTGCGCCCTCGAACGTGGTGATCGCGCCCGAGGACCGCATCTGCGCCACCATGATCGAAATGCTGAACGTCGAGGGGATCGTGCTGGAACCCGCCGGCGCGCTGGCCGTGGACGCCCTGCGCGACCTCGGCGCGGATGGCGCGCTGGAGGGCAAGAGCGTGGTCTGCATCTGCTCGGGCGGGAACTTCGACTTCGAGCGGCTGCCCGAGGTGCGCGAGCGGGCGCAGCGCTGGGCGGGGCTGAAGAAATACTTCATCCTGCGCCTGCCGCAGCGGCCCGGTGCATTGCGCGAGTTCCTGAACCTGCTCGGCCCCGAGGACGACATCGCGCGCTTTGAATACTTGAAGAAATCGGCACGCAACTTCGGCTCGGTCCTGATCGGGATCGAAACCACCAGCCCCGCCAATCTGGACGCACTGTCCCGGCGGCTGGCCGAGGCGGGCCTTGACTGGCGCGACATCACCGGGGACGCGGTGCTGTCCGAGTTCCTGATCTGACACCAACCCGCCGGCCTCCTTCCCGCCGGTCGGGACGCCGGATTCCGCCGCGATGTCAACGCGGCTTTCGCAGGTCCTTCGCTTAACCGCACGTTCACTGGGCCGCTGTAGCCTGCCCCCATGAAACAGCCGAATCGTTTAGCCGCGTCCGTGCCGGCAGGCGCGCCGGGCCATGTTCCTCGCCGCCGGCTGGTGCTGCTGGCCGATGCCAGCCGGGCGCACCGGCGCATGCTGTCGATCCAGTTGCAGCGCGCCGGCTATCGGGTCGTCGAGGCGGCGGAAGGCGAATCCGCCCTGCAGGTCTGCCGGGATCTCGAACCTGACCTGATCCTGTCCGACTCACATCTGGGAGCGCTGTCGGGGCTGGAACTCTGCCGCGCCCACCGGACCATGCCACGCCAAGGCTACGGCTATTTCATCCTTCTGACCTCCAGCACCCAGCGTGAAGACATCGCGGTGGCACTGGGCGCCGGCGCCGACGATTTCCTGATGAAGCCCATCTCCGGCGCCGAACTGCTGGCCCGCATCCGCGCCGCCGAACGCGTGCTGGACATGCACGACAACCTGGCCGCCGCGAACCGCGAACTGCAAGGCGCGCTTGAACGGCTGCACCACGCCCAGGAACAGATGACTGCCGACCTGCGCGAGGCACGCAAGCTGCAGCAGGCGATGATCCGAGAACGCCAGCGCAGCTTCGGGCCGTTCCGGGTGTCGCTGCTGATGCGCCCGGCCGGCATGATCGGCGGCGATTTCGTGGGTTTCCAACAGCTCGACGATAGGGCCATCGGCCTGCACGCGGTGGACGTGTCCGGGCACGGTGTCGCCTCGGCCCTGCTGACGGCGCGGGTTGCGGCGCAGATCGAGGCGCTGTCGCAGGATCATCAGGTCGAGCCGGCGCGGCTCGTGTCCACCTTGAACGACCTGATGCTGGATGGCCCGATCGCCGAAGCCTACCTGACCATGGTCTATGCCCGGCTGGATCTTTCGACGCACCGGCTGCGGCTGGTGCAGGCAGGTCACCCCCACCCCTTTCTTCAGCGGGCCAGCGGCGCGATCGAGCGCGTGGGCCATGGCGGACTGCCGGTCGGCGTGCTGGAAGGCGCGCGTTTTGACGAGATCGAGGTCGTGCTGAACCCGGGCGACAGGATGCTGATCGTTTCGGACGGGATCACCGACGCGGCCAGCAGTCGGGGCGAACCCTTGGGCGAGGACGGGCTGCGGGCGATCCTGCAACTGAACGCGCCTGTTTCAGGCCATGCGCTGCTGGAATCCATGTGCTGGTCGGTCGCCGCCTTTGCCAGCGGGGAACGGGCGGACGACCTGTCCGCCGTGCTGATCGAGCATCTCGCGCCTGCCCCGGTGCTGGCGGGTCCGGGGCAGCGCGTGGACCCTGCCGAGGGGATCAGATGACCAGAACCTGCGTGCCGACCTTGGTCAGCGCGAAAAGTTGCTGGATATGCTCGTTGTAAAGCCCGATGCAGCCGTTCGAGGACTTGCGCCCGATCTTGCGGGTATCGTGGGTGCCGTGGATGCGGTAATAGGTCCAGCTCAGCCACAGCGCATGGGTGCCCATCGGGTTGTCCGGCCCCGGCGGGACGAAATCCGGCCATTCCGGGTTGCGCTTCTTCATCTCGGGCGTGGGCGACCACGAAGGGCCGTCCACCTTCTTGATGATCTCGGTGCGGCCGCGGCGGGTCAGGTCCTCGCTGACCGGGATCGAGGTCGGGAACAGGCGAAAGTCGGTGCCGTCCTCGGACCAGTAGCTCAGTGCACGCGAGGTCAGGTCCACCAGGACCGCGCCGTTGTTGAGATTGCTGAAATAAGGCTGCCAGTCGTGCATGCGGAAGCTGGACACGTTGCGGCGGTTGTCTGCCGCGGCGTCATGCTGCACCAGACCTGCATCGGGGGTCGCACCTGCGCCGGGCGTGCCCTGCAACGGCTGGCCGGTATAGGGATCGACCGCCTGCGCGGCGGCGGAACCCGCGAAGCCTGCGGCGCCCAGCGCAAGCGAGGTAGCAAGAAAGGACCGCCGGTCGAGGGCGGATCGGTGGGTGACGGACATCTCAATCTCCTGTCGGCCTGGGCCCCTGCGGGCACTTGCGGCAATCGCCTCGTGATATGAAGCCAGCACATAGCTGGGGCGGGGTCGAGATCAACTCACAGCGGCGTCAGTGGTTCAACTTTCCCCCGCCCTGCGGTTCCCGGGCCACATGATAGCAGGAAAGACGCCGCGGCCGACCTGCGCGAGAAGCCGGCCATGTGCTTTTCCTCTACGAACACAGTCGGAAAAGATCCGGAAGGATGGGGCGCCGGGCCGGAGCCTTCCGTCACCAGACCGCAGTGTGCCCAAGGCAGGCGAGCCCGGGATTGCCCCTCAAGCGCAGCCGAGGAGTTTCATGCGTTGCACGAAGCCGCCCGTTTGCAGGCATTGCCAAAAGGTCCGCCAATCCCTTGCGGCTCCTGCAAGAAAGAATCCTGCGTCAGATACGGCAGCCGCGCCTCAGGCGCAGCATGGGGCCTGAGGCGAACGGCCTTGCCACTTGCAGGCGCCGCTGACAGGTCCGCCATCTTCCTGTCGCGCAGGTTTTCCCGCTGCAGCACAAGCCCAAGCGAAGCGGAACGCCCTCCGCCAGCGCCCCGGACGCTCAGTCCCGCCCGTCGAGCCGGACGAAATCGCGGACGCTGCCCTGCCCCGGCTCGATTTCGGCCCAGTTGTCGGACTGGAAATCGACCACCAGCGTGGCTGCCGTCGGATAGCGGCGGAACTGCGGGTCCAACGGCGGACGGGCGGGCAGCATCGCGGCAAAGGCGGCGATGCCGGGGTTGTGGCCGATCATCATCACCGTAGGCGCCGTCGCGGTCTTCAGAACCCGCAGCATCAACTCGGGGGCGGCGTGGTAGAGGGCCGGCTCGATCCGCAGGTCGGGCCGGGTCTCGAACACGGCCTGGGCCACGCAGTCCCAGGTCTCGCGCGTTCGCCGGGACGAGGAGCACAGCACTTCCTCGGGCTCGTAGCCGCGGCTTGCCAGCCAGTCGCCCAGCGCGCGGGCCGAGCGGAGGCCGCGCGCGTTCAGCGGGCGGTCGTGGTCGGGCAGCGTCGGGTCGTCCCAGTCGGACTTGGCATGGCGTGTCAGAATCAGGCGGCAATGTCCCAGCGGTGTCATCCTGATCCTTTCCCTCGGGTCCGATCACGAATCAGAGTGCCACCCGCGCCCGCAAGCCGCAAGCCGCTCTCCGGCCCATGGGCGATGCGAGGTCACAGGCCGCTGCCGCCCTGCCGCAGCCCATGAGGCTTGACCCGGGGCTCGCTGGACCGGATCAGGCTGCCCGCGCCCTGCTCGGTGAACAGTTCCAGCAGCGCCGCATGGGGCACCCGCCCGTCCAGAATCACGACGGCGCGCACGCCCTCGTCCAGCGCCGCAAGCGCCGTTTCGGTCTTGGGGATCATGCCGCCGGCGATGGTGCCATCAGCGATCATCGCCCGCACCTGGTCGGGGTGGATCTGGGTCAGGACCTGCCCCGAGCCGTCCTTGACCCCCGCCACGTCGGTCAGCAGCAGCAGACGGTCGGCCTTGAGCGCGCCGGCGATGGCGCCTGCGGCGGTGTCGCCGTTCACGTTGAAGGTCTCGTTGTCGGCCATGCCGGTCGCCACCGGCGCGATCACCGGGATCAGCCCGGCAAGGTAAAGGTCGCGGATGATCTGCACGTTCATCTCGATGGGGCGCCCGACGAAGCCCAGTTCGGGGTCGTCAGCCTCGCAGACCATCAGGTCGTCGTCCTTGCCGGAAATCCCTATGGCCCGCCCGCCCGCGTCGTTGATGGCCTGCACGATGCGCTTGTTGACGAGGCCCGACAGCACCATTTCCACCACCTGCACGGCCTCGACGGTGGTGACGCGCTTGCCGCGGACAAAGCGGCTTTCGATGCCCAGCCGGTTCAGCAGGTCGTTGATCATCGGCCCGCCGCCGTGAACGACGACCGGGTGGATGCCCACCTGCTTCATCAGCACGATGTCCTTGGCGAACTCGGCCATGGCGGCGTCGTCGCCCATTGCGTTGCCGCCGAACTTCACGACGACTACGGCGCCCGCGTAGCGCTGCATGTAGGGCAGCGCCTCGGACAGGGTGCGGGCGGTGGTGACGAAGTCTCGATCCATGCTCTGCAGTCTCATGCGCTGTCCTCGTGGGTGCGGGCGAGGCTAGGCAAAGCCGTGTCCGAGGTCCAGAGCGCCTACAGGATGAAGTCCGTATCGCCGATGGCAAGCGCCCCCTGCAGGACAAGCGCGAAATCGGCGCTGCCGTCACTGTCTGTATCGGCCTCGATGCGGACGGTGTCGGCATGGATGAACCAGCGCAGTTCCTTGTCGCCGCGGCTGAAGGGCGCGCCGCCGACCGGCGCGACCCTGAGGGCCGAAAGGTCGATGCGGTCCACGCCCGGCGAGAAATCAGCGATCACGTCCTCGGTCCCCGGCGGCGAATCCACGGGATCGAAGATGAACACGTCGGCACCCGCCCCTCCGGTCATGAGGTCAAGCCCGTCGTCTCCCTGCAGGACATCCGCGCCATTCCCGCCGGTCAGGACATCGTTGCCGGCGCCGCCCTTCAGCGTGTCGCTGCCCTGCCCCCCCGCCAGCCGGTCGGCGCCGTGCCCGCCCAGCAGCAGATCGTCGCCGCCGTCGCCGAAAAGCTGGTCGTCGTCCCAACTGCCGTCGATGGTGTCGTTCCCCTCGCCCCCCATCATGAGATCGGCGCCGGCTTCGCCCAGCATCAGGTCATTGCCCGCCTCGCCGTAAAGGCTGTCGTTGCCCATCCCTCCGATCAGGCGGTCGGCGCCATCACCGCCATGCATGCTGTCGTGGCCGACATTCCCGCGCAGGGTGTCGTTGCCCCGACCGCCGGTCATGCTGTCGTTGCCGCCTTCGCCGATCAGGAAATCATTGCCGTCGTCCCCGAACAGCCGGTCGTCATGGTCGCCCCCGAAGATCGTGTCGTTGCCGTTGCCGCCATGGATCACGTCGCGCCCCGCCGCGCCCAGCAGCAGGTCGTCGCCATCCTCGCCCAGAACGGTATCGTCCCCCGGACCGGCATTGACGTTGTCGCGCCCAGCCCCTGCGGTCACGGAATCATTGCCGGCGCCGGGCCGCAGGGTGTCGTTCCCCGGCCCGGCCTGCATCCGGTCGTTGCCCCCGCCGGCGAACATCATGTTGTTGCCCAGCAGGTCGACCAGCAGGTTGTCGCCGCTCACGTCCAGCATCAGGTCGTCGCCCGCATCCCCCAGCAGGGTGTCATTGCCGGCCATGCCGAAGATGCGGTCGTTGCCCGCGCCGCCGGACAGGTGATCGTTGCCCGCGCCGCCGTTCAGCCGGTCGTTCCCGGCGCCGCCCTGAATCCGGTCGTTGCCGGTTTCCCCACCGATCAGGTCGTCTCCGTCCTGTCCGGTCACGCTGTCGTCCCCGTCCCCGGCAAGCACGAGATCGTTGCCACCCCCCCCACGGATCGAATCATTGCCCGCGCCTCCCCATACGGTGTCCTCGCCGTCCTGGCCGACAATGCTGTCATTGCCCATGCCGCCCTGCAGGAAATCCTCGAGATCGCTGCCGAGGATCGTGTCGTTGCCGCCATAGCCGTAAACCAGCGAGCCGCCGCGTCCTGCCCTGAGCAGATCCCCCTTGGCCGTGCCCAGAACGGTCGAGCGCACGTCGGGCGGCTGGTAATGGGCGACGGGAAACATCCCGTTGTCGAAATCGCCCGCGCTCAGCGGGCGGCCGTTCTGGGTGCGGACCTCGATCGTGGTGTCGCCGAAGCGGATCCTGACCCCCCAGCTCTGCGGGATGAACTTGAGCTGCGAGACCGAGCGGATCATGCCCAGCATCGACATGTCGATCCGGTCGAGGCCCGGCTGGAAGTCGCGGATGGTGATGCGTCCCGCGACCCGCATCGGGATGAACAGGTCGGCCCCCGCCCCGCCGTAAAGGTCGATGGTGCGGGACCCGGCGATCAGGATGTCGTCGCCAGCGCCGCCCTCGATCCGGGTGGTGTTCATCCCAGCCTGGAGCAGATCGTTCGCGTCCGTGCCCCTGTGGGCGCCGTTCCCGACCTGGCGGGTCTGGCCGATCCGGCCGGGATCAATGACGAACTGGCTGACGCCCCTTTCCACCTCGGACCCCGCGAAGACGACGATCCTGCCGCCCATCACCCGCACCGCCAGCGCCGAGACATCACTCAGCGCCCACCGCGCATCGTCGGCGATGGTGTCGAGGTGGATCAGCCGCCCGTCGGGGGTCAGGGTGAACAGGCTCAGGCCATCATCCGCGCCGCCCACCACGACAAAGGCGCGGCCGTCGATCGTCACCCCCTCCATCACCGTGGCTTTCTGAAAACGGGTGGTGCGTTCGTCGATGACGTGATCGACCGGGACCAGCCCGCCCCCGGCGACGATCCGCACGGTGGTCAGCGAGGAACTGTAGGCGGAACTGACGACCAGATAATGCCGCCCGTCGACCTCAAGCGCCACGATGTCGCGCGGGCCGTTGAAGCCGGTGCCGCGAGTGGCGCCCAAGAACTCGCCCGGCGCCAGCCTGCCGTCGGGCAGAACGACATGGGACGAGACGAAGTTGCCGCGCGTCGAAACGGCGACAAGCAGGTCTACCCCCCCGAGCCTCAGCGGCACCAGGGCGTCGATCTGGGCGTCGGGGGGCAGCTTGGGCGGGACGGCCGAGGTGCCCGCCTGCTCGATCCGCCCGTCGGGGCGCTGGCGCCACAGGCCGAAGACCGGCTGGTCGTGGCGGGCGGCGTAGATCACCGCCTGCCCGCCGGCCAGCGTGAAGCTGCCCGCGTGCAGCAGGTCCGAGGGCAGCGCCGCCCCCTCGATCCCGCTGTCGCGGGCGCCGCGCCTGCCATCCGCCCCGATCCGGCTGACCGCGTCCGCTCCGCCGCGCAGCCCTCCCATCAGCAGCGACACGCCGCCGGGGCGGTCGAGCAGGATCGCCTGCGGCTCGGCCAGATGGGAAAGCCGGCGCTGGTAGTCATACGAGGCGATGACGCGGGCCAGCTTGTCCGCCGCCGCCACGTCCCAGATCGAGACGCCCCCGCCCGCATGGGTCGTGCCGACCAGAACCGTGCGCTCGCCCACCCGACCCAGGGTCAGGTCGGTCAGGCTTCGCACAAAGCCCTGGGTTACCGTGGTGACATACCGAAATCTGGCCATCCGCCCTGCCGCCGCTTGCGATGATCGCAGGCGTCAGGGTGGGTTCCAGCCCTTAACAATCGGTAAGAATCCGGCCCTTCCGGCCCGAGGCTTTAGGTGGCATTTGAACCATCGCCCCGCCGATAGGGGCCGAAGGCGGCGGTTTCGGCCATGTCATCGCCGACCGCCTCGGTCTCTTGCGCGAGGTATCCGGCAAGCGCCCGGCGGAAGCCCGCGTCGGCGACCCAGTGGATGGAATGCGTCTCGGCCGGCATGTAGCCGCGGGCGAGCTTGTGTTCACCCTGCGCGCCCGCCTCGACGCGGGAAAGCCCGTGTTCGATCGCCCAGTCGATGGCGCGGTGGTAGCACAGTTCGAAATGCAGGAAGGGATGCTCCTCGGTGCAGCCCCAGTAGCGGCCGAACAGCGTCTCGCGCCCGATCAGGTTCAGCGCCCCCGCGACGGGGCGGCCGTCCCGTTCGGCCAGAAACAGCAGGCAGTCGTCGCGCATGGTCTGGTGCAGCAGGTCGAAGAAGGCCCGCGTCAGGTAGGGCCGGCCCCACTTCCGCCCGCCGGTGTCCTGGTAGAAGGTCCACATCGCGTCCCAATGTTCCGGCCGCAACTCGTCGCCGGTCAGCGCGAGGATGCGGCCGCCGAAGGCATTGGCGCGCTCGCGTTCCTTCCGCAGCGCCTTGCGCTTGCGGCTGGACAGGGCGGCAAGGAAGTCCTCGTAGCTGCCGTAGCCGTCATTGAGCCAGTGATACTGCGTCGTGGTGCGGCCCAGCCAGCCCTGCGCCTCGCCCAAGGCCCGCTCGGCCTCGGTGCAGAAGGTGACATGGGCCGAGGACAGGTCGGCCCGCGTCGCCACCTGCGTCATCGCCGCCAGCAAGCCCGCCTGCACCTGCGGGTCATCCGCAATCAGACGCGGCCCCGTGGCGGGAGTGAAGGGCACGGCGCATTGCAGCTTGGGGTAATACTGCCCGCCTGCCCGCCGCCAGGCATCCGCCCAGGCATGGTCGAAGATGTATTCGCCCTGGCTGTGGGTCTTGAGGTAAAGCGGCGCAACGCCCACCACCTTGTTCCCGATCCGGGCCACCAGATGCGAGGGGTGCCAGCCCGTCCCCTTGCCCACCGACTTCGACTGCTCCAGCGCCAGCAGGAAGCGGTGGCTGGTGAAGGGATCGCCGCCCGCACCGCAGGTGTCCCACGCGGCGGCGTCCAGCGCATCCACGCCATGCAGGATGGAAATGGTCAGTTCGGCCATGTCCGGGAAGATAAGCCGGAGCCAGACGGTTTCAACGCTGCCGGCGCGCCATGAAGGCCAGCCGCTCGAACAGCGCCACGTCCTGCTCGTTCTTCAGCAGCGCGCCATGCAGCCTGGGCAGCATCTCGTTCGGAGGACGCTTGAGATCCTCGGGCGACAGGTCCTCGGCGAGGATCAGCTTGAGCCAGTCAAGGAACTCGCTGGTCGAGGGCTTCTTCTTCAGCCCCGGCGCCTCGCGCAATTCGAAGAACTGGTGCAGCGCCTCGTCCAGCAGGCGCTGTTTCAGCCCTGGATAATGGACCCCCACGATCTGCTTCAGGGTCTCGGCATCGGGGAAGCGGATGTAATGGAAGAAGCAGCGGCGCAGGAAGGCGTCGGGCAGCTCCTTCTCGTTGTTCGAGGTGATGATGACAACCGGCCGGTGCCGCGCTACCACCGTCTCGCCGGTCTCGTAGACGTGGAACTCCATCCGGTCGAGTTCCTGCAGAAGGTCGTTCGGGAACTCGATGTCGGCCTTGTCGATCTCGTCGATCAGCAGGACGACCTTGCCCGGCGCGTCGAAGGCCTGCCACAGCTTGCCGCGGCGGATGTAGTTGGAAACATCGTGGACGCGTTCCTCGCCCAACTGGCTGTCGCGCAAGCGGCTGACGGCGTCGTATTCGTAGAGCCCCTGCTGGGCCTTGGTGGTGGACTTCACGTTCCATTCGATGATTGGCAGGCCGAGGCTTGCAGCGACCTGCCGCGCGAGTTCGGTCTTGCCGGTCCCCGGCTCTCCCTTGACCAGCAGCGGGCGTTCCAGCGTCACGGCGGCATTCACCGCCAGTGCGAGGTCGGGGGGCGCCACATAGCTTTCGGTGGAACGGAACTGCATGGATCGGTCCTTCTGGCAGGCGGGCGAACCAGCGGACACTAGGCCGCGGGCCGCTCACGGGCAAGTTCGGCCCCGGCGTCACGCGACTATTTCCTTCCTGCGCCTCATCCTTTAAGGGGGCGCCAAAGGAACGGGCACCGCCCTCGGTCCCGCCTTCGGAGGAGCCATGAAGCGCCAGACTTTCCTTCCCGAAGAATATCGTCCCGCCGAGGACGAGCCCTTCATGAATGAACGCCAGCTTGAATATTTCCGCCGCAAGCTGCTGGCCTGGAAGCAGGAGCTTCTGGACCAGTCCGCCGAAACGCTGGAAGGGATGAAGGACAGCGGCCGCAATGTCCCCGACATCGCCGACCGCGCATCCGAGGAAACCGACCGCGCGATCGAGCTGCGCACCCGCGACCGCCAGCGCAAGCTGGTCAGCAAGATCGACGCCGCCCTGCGCCGGATCGAGACGGGCGAGTTCGGCTATTGCGAGATGACCGGCGAGCCGATCAGCCTGCGCCGCCTGGACGCTCGCCCCATCGCCACCATGACGCTGGAAGCGCAGGAAAAGCACGAACGGCGCGAGCGCGTCCACCGGGACGACTGACCGCATCGCCTGTCCGCGGCCCCTTGCTTACGGCTGCGGCCCGGAACAGAAGGGCGGGAAAATGGCAGGCATCGGGGCGCTGCAAGGACGTGCGGCCATCATCATCGGCGGTGGCATCGGCGGGCTGACCGCCGCGCTGGCCTTGGCGCAGAGAGGTGCCCGCGTCACCGTCCATGAACGCGCCGGGGCTTATCGCGAGGTCGGCGCGGGCATCCAGGTCAGCCCCAATGCCGGCCGCGTGCTGGACGCGCTGGGGCTGAGAAAGGCTTTTCACGCTGCCTCGGCCCCCTCTCACGGGGTCGAGTTGCGCGACGATACTGGCGCTCTGGTCCTTGCCATGGACTTTATCCGCCTCCGTCCGCAGACGAGCTTCCGCACCGTCCACCGCGCCCGTCTGCTGCAGGTCCTTGAGGACGCGGCTCGCACGGCGGGCGTCGAGATCCGTCTCGGCTCGCCCGTCGAGACATTGCCCGAGGCGCCCCTCGTGATCGGCGCGGACGGCTTGCACAGCCGCGTCCGGGTGGCGCTGAACGGGTCCGAGACGCCCTTTTTCACCGGCCAGACCGCTTGGCGGGCGATCATCCCCGCGGAAGATGACGCCCGCCCGGTGTCGCAGGTCTTCATGGGGTCGGGACGGCATCTGGTCAGTTATCCGCTGGGCTTCGGCCTGCGCAACATCGTGGCCGTGATCGAGCGCCCCGACTGGACCGGCGAAGGCTGGTCGCAGACGGATGATCCCCGGAACCTGCGCCTTGCCTATGCGGGCTTCGGCGGCCCGGTTCCGGGCTGGCTGGCGCAGGTCACGGAAACCGGCCTCTGGGGACTGTTCCGGCACGAGGTCGCGCCCCGCTGGCACGACGACAGCCGCGCGATCCTGGGGGACGCGGCGCATCCCACCCTGCCCTTTCTCGCCCAAGGGGCCTGCATGGCGATCGAGGATGCCTGGGTGCTGGCCGCTTGCCTCGACGCCGATCCCGACCAGCCTCGCGCCTTGGCCCGCTATCAGGCGCGGCGGCGCGACCGCTGCGCCCGGATCGTCGCGGCGGCCACGGCGAATGCCCGGAACTATCACCTGTCCGGGCCAAAGCGCCTTGCGGGTCACACGGCGCTGCGGCTCGCCAATCGCCTCGCGCCAAGAGCGGTGTTCGAGCGCTTCGCTTGGGTCTATGACCACGACCCTACCGCGACAGGCTGACCGGCGGGCTTCTTCTTTGCCCGGCATCCCGGGCATCGAGCCGCCCGAACAGGGGATGGATCAGAAAACCGCCGTCATGGCCGCTTTTCCGCCGGATGAGTCCAGTGGCCCGTTTTCCGGCGAAAAGGGGCCGGCAGGCCGGACCGGGCAGCGCCCCGGTCCGGCGTCTCCGCTCAGGCCGCCGCCTTCTCGACTGCCGCGACGATGCCCTCCACGACCTCGCGCAGCACGGCCTCGTCCTCGGCCTCGGCCATGACGCGGATGAGGGGCTCGGTGCCGGACTTGCGGATCAGGACGCGGCCCGACTGCGCCAGCCGCGCCTCGGCGCTGGCGATCTCGGCGCGGACCGCCTCGGCCGACAGGGGATCGGCCCCGGCCTTGTAGCGCACGTTCTTCAGCATCTGCGGCACGGGGTCGAACTGGCGCACCAGATCGCTGGCCGGCCTGCCGCTGTCGGACAGCGCCGCGAGGAACTGCAGCCCGGCGATCAGGCCGTCCCCGGTCGTGGCATAGTCGGTCATCACGATATGGCCCGACTGCTCGCCGCCGAGGTTGAAGCCCGCGCCGCGCATCCGTTCCACCACATAGCGGTCGCCGACAGCCGTGCGCTCCAGCCGCAACCCGCGGCCCGTCAGAAAACGCTCCAACCCGAGGTTCGACATTACCGTGGCGACCAGCGCCCCCCCGCGCAGCCTGCCCGCGTCAGCCCAGCGGCTGGCCAGCAGCGCCATGATCTGGTCGCCGTCGGCCACCGCGCCGGTTTCGTCGATGATCATCACCCGGTCCGCGTCACCGTCGAGGCTGATGCCCAGATGCCCGCCATGCTCCAGCACCGCCGCCGCCGCGGCCTGCGGGTGGGTGGAGCCCACGCCATCGTTGATGTTGAAGCCGTCCGGGTCCACCCCCAGCGGAATCACCTCGGCGCCAAGTTCCCACAGCACCTCTGGGGCAGCGCGATAGGCCGCGCCGTTCGCGCAGTCGATCACCACCTTCAGCCCGTCCAGCCGCTGGCCCTGCGGGAAGGTGGTCTTGGCGTATTCGACATAGCGCCCGCGACCGTCGTCAATCCGCCTGGCCCGCCCGATCTTGGCGGGCGCGGCCAGCGGGATCTCAGCGGCGAGGATCGCCTCGATCTCAAGCTCGGCCTCGTCGGACAGCTTGAAGCCGTCGGGGCCGAAGAACTTGATGCCGTTGTCATCGGCCGGATTGTGGCTGGCCGAGATCATGATGCCCAGATCGGCCCGCATCGACCGCGTGAGATAGCCCACCGCGGGCGTCGGCACCGGCCCCAGCAGCAGCACGTTCATGCCCGTGCTGGTCAGACCCGCCGTCAGCGCGTTTTCCAGCATGTAGCCCGACAGCCGGGTATCCTTGCCGATCACGACCCGGTGCCCGTTGCTGCCGTTCTCGCTGCGGAAGTAGCGCCCCGCCGCCGCGCCGAGGCGCAACGCCATCTCGGCGGTCATCGGATGGCTGTTCGCGCGCCCGCGCACCCCGTCGGTGCCGAAAAGCTTTCTGCTCATGCCTCTGCCCTCGTTATCGCCTGCCACAGGGCAAGCCCTTGTCTGGTCCCGGCCACGTCATGGACCCGGTGGATCTGGATGCCCTGCTGCACCGCCGCCAGCGTCACGGCAAGGGATCCGGGGTCGCGGGCCGCAGCCTCTCCGGCACCGCCGAGCGCGCCGACGAACCGCTTGCGCGAGGCCCCCAGCAGCACCGGCACCCCGAGCCCATGGTAAAGCGATATCCGGCGCAGGATGGCAAGGTTATGTTCCTGCGTCTTGCCGAAGCCGATGCCGGGGTCGATCACGATCCGGTCGCGCGGAATGCCCGCCGCCTCGGCCCGCGCGATCCGCAGCGCCAGCGCGTCATGGACATCCAGCAGCACGTCGTCATAGCGCGGATCGTCCTGCATCGTCTCGGGAACGCCCTGCGCGTGCATCAGGCAGAGAGCCGCGCCGGTTTCCGCCACGACCGCTGCCATGCCGGGGTCGAAGTCAAGACCCGAGACGTCGTTCACCACCCCCGCGCCCGCCCCGACGCCCTCGCGCGCCACTGCGGCCTTGCGGGTGTCCAACGAAACCGGAACCTCGCCCGACAGCGCCCGGACCGCAGGGTGGATGCGGGCGATCTCGTCGGACACAGACACCGCCTGTGATCCGGGCCGGGTCGATTCGCCGCCGATGTCGAGGATATGCGCCCCCTCGGCCGCCAGTCCGCGACCATGGGCGATGCCGCCATCCGCATTCCAGCGACCGCCGTCCGAAAAGCTGTCGGGGGTCACGTTGACGATGCCCATGATGCGCGGCGCGTCCATCGCAAGGCCCAGCACGGGCGGGCGCGGGGCGGTCAAGGCCGCGATGACCTCGGGCGGTGCTTGCGTGACGATCCGGGGCACGCCGCCGCGGGTCAGAAGCTCAAAGGACGAGAAATGCACCCATCCCCCCGCGAGCCGCCAGCGGCCGGGTCCGAGATCGGGGATGGGACGGAAATATTCGGTCGCAGCCATGGTCTGACGGGGGCTCCTCTCTGCTAGATGCCGCGGGTGCAGGCGTCCTGCAAGGCTCAGCTGCCTAGCCGGGTCGAGGGGATGGGGAAGCCCGCCGCAGCGGCCGGCAGTGCCGCGCCCTCGGGCAGCGCCCAGTCGATGCGCACCGCCTGCAGCCGGGCGGCGAGCCACAGGGTCAGCGCTTCGGGCTCGGCACTGACCGCTTCATCGGCGGCCATCCGCGTCGGCGCCCAGACCACCGCAATCCCGTTCGCCGCCGCCCAGTCGATCTCGGTCCGGCTGTCGGCGACGTTGATCCCCAATTCCCCGGCCAGCGCCCATGCGGCCTGATCCAGCGCCAGCAGGGCGATGCGCCGGGAGTCGCCACCCTGCGGCAGCGGCAGGCGGGGGGCGGCGGGCACGACCACCAAGGGGCCTGCGGCCAGCGCGACGGGGCGGCCCATGAACAGCAGGGCCGGGCGCGCGGCCTCGGTCCGCACCTCGACCTGCCCCTTGCGCCGGCTCAGCGTCACGCCCAGCGCGCCGGGCACGCGGTCCAGCTTTTCGACCCTGACCGTCACCTCGGCAGCCCGGGGGTGCGTCAGCACCTGCGCGGCGATGCGTTCGGCCAGGGTTTCCAGCAGGTCATAGCGGCGGTCGGCCAGCCCATCGGCCACTGCCGCCACCAGCACGTCATAGCTGAGGATCGCGTCCACCTGATCCCCTGCGCCCGTTACCGGCTGCGCCAGGGCGACCTCGATGCCGAAGCGCAGGCGCTGGGTCTGGCCGCGTTCGCTCTGGAAGGCGCCGATCTCGGCGGCAACGACGTGGTCGCGCAGGTGGATGCGGTCGGGGATGCTCATGGCCCCTGTTGGAACGAACAAGGCCCCGCCGCAAGGGCGAGGCCAGCCATCCGCAGCGAAAATCCCGTCAGTTCGAGGCGACCCGCTGCCCGTCGGCGCGGCGATAGAAGATATGGGCGCCGATCCTGGTCGTCCGGGTAAAGCGCTTGGCCCAGGACGGCTTGACATAGGTGGTGTGGAAATAGGTGGCACCCCCGGTCAGGCTGCGGGGGGCGCCGGCCAGGGCCTCGCCCGCGATCTTCTGGGCGCGCTGGGCTGCCGCGCGGTCGCGCATCCGGCCGACCTTGCCCTTGTAGCTGAACTGCTTGGGCTGGTTGATGACCCCGCAGACCGAGCCGGGGAAGGCCGGGTGATCGACACGGTTCAGGATGACCTCGGCCACCGCCCGCTGGCCCTTCACCGACTCGCCCCGCGCCTCGTGGTAAAGCGCCTCGGTCAGGCATTGCAGCGACGCGTTCGAGGCGCCGCCTGCCTTGGCCTGGATCACCCGCTCTGGTCCGCCGGTGGAACTACGCGGGTTCTGGGCAAAGGCCTCGTCAGAAAGGGTCGGCAGGGCGAGCGCAAAACACACTGCAACTTGCGCCAGCCTTTTTAACAGCTTGCTCATCAAGGTCGTCCTGTCGTTTCCGTGCCGCGAAGGGCCTTGGCCAGTCGTCGCGGTTGCTGGAAGGGGACATGCGCGGCTTGCGACAGACTGCGCCAGTCAAAGAAACCGTGAGGTAGGGAACCGCAGCCAGAACAGACAATTCGGGCAAGAACCCGCCGAGCGAGTTGGCGCGCTTCGGCGAAAATCGGCGTTCAGCGGAACCTTGTCCGACCTTCGAAGGAACCGGCGATCAGTTCCAGGTCCGAATCATCGCGCGCTGTTTCGGCCAATCGGCAGAGAACGGCCTCTTGCGCTGCGGCCAGCCGCGCGACCGGCACCCTGAAGGGCGAGCAACTGACGTAATCCAGCCCCGCGCGCTGGCAGAAGGCGATGGATTCGGGATTTCCGGCGTGCTCGCCGCACATGGCGACGGTGATGCCCGCCTTGTGCGCCCGCGCCCGCTGGGCGCCGATCAGGACAAGTTCGCCCACGCCGTCCTGGTCGAGGATATGAAAGGGGTCCTCGGCATAGACCCCTTGCGCGACATAGCTGCCCATGAAGCGGGCAGCGTCGTCGCGCGACAGGCCATAGGTCATCTGGGTCAGGTCGTTCGTGCCGAAGGACAGAAAGGCGCAATGTTCGGCTATGTCGCCCGCCCGCAAGGCGGCGCGCGGCGTTTCCACCATAACGCCAAGGCGATAGGTGAACTCGGCGCGGCTTTCGGCGCGGACGGCGGCGGCGATGCCCTCGATCCGGTGGCGGACCATCTCGACCTCGCGCATGGCACTGACCAGCGGGATCATGATCTCGGGCACGACGCTGTGGCCGTCGCGGCCGACCTCGACCGCGGCCTCGAAGATGGCCCGGGCCTGCATCTCGTAGATCTCGGGGACGGTGATGCCCAGCCGCACCCCGCGCATCCCCAGCATGGGGTTGTATTCGGTCAGCGCCTCGACCCGGCGGACCACGTCCGACAGCGGCAGGTCCAGCGATTCGGCCAGTTCGCGCATCCCCTCCCGGTCATGGGGCAGGAACTCGTGCAGGGGCGGGTCGAACAGGCGGATGGTGACGGGATAGCCGTCCATGATGCGGAACAGGGTGGTGAAATCGCCCCGCTGCATCGGCAGCAGGCGGTCAAGCGCGAGGCGGCGGTCCTCGGCCCGGTCGGCGAAGATCATCTCGCGCATTGCGGGCAGGCGGGCGTCGTCGAAGAACATGTGTTCGGTGCGGCAAAGGCCGATGCCCTGGGCGCCGAAGCGGCGGGCGCAGGTCGCGTCCTGCGGCGTGTCGGCATTGGCACGCACGCCCATCGTGCGGGCGGCGTCGGCCCATTCCAGCAACTGGTTGAAGCTGTCGTCCAGCGCCGGTTCCAGCATGGCGGCGGCGCCTGCGAGGATCTCGCCCGAGGTGCCGTCCACGGTGATCTGCTCGCCTTCGCGGAAGCTGCGCTCGCCCACGCGCATCACCCGCCCGCGCACGTCGATATGGATGCCGGATGCGCCGACGATGCAGGGCAGCCCCAGCCCCCGCGCGATGACGGCGGCGTGGCTGGACATGCCGCCGCGTTCCGTCAGCACCGCGACCGAGGCGTGCATCCCCCGGATATCCTCGGGCAGCGTCTCGCGGCGGACCAGCACGCAGGATTCACCCCGCGCCGCTGCGGCCTGGGCGGCGGCGGCAGTGAATACGATGCGGCCGGTCGCGGCGCCGGGGCTGGCGGCCATGCCGCCGGTGATGACGTCGCGGGGCGCGCGGGGATCGACCTGGTGGTGCAGCAGGTCGGTCAGCGCCCGGGGCTGAACCCGCATCAACGCCTGTTCCGGCGGGATGATGCCGTCAAGGGCAAGCCCCACCGCGATCCGCACCGCCGCGCGCGAGGACCGCTGCACCCGCACCGCGTCGATCAGCGACAAGCGGCTGTCGGCCACGACGAACTCGATCTGCATTTCTTCGCGCAGCCGCTCACGGGCGGCGACGCCGAAGCGGACGAGGTCGGCGAAGACCTCGGGCGCGGCCTCCTCCAGCGAGGGGCCGCGCGGGTCGCGGGTCAGGTAGATCGACTCGGCGTCGTGGCGTTGCGCCCGGCCCTGCGTCTGGCCGCGGAAGCGCCCGGTGATCCGCGGCGTGCCGGTCACGCTGTCGATGAACTGGATGGTGCCCGAGCCGGTGACGCCCGGCCCCATGGCCAGCGCCATGTCCTGCACGACCAGGCCCAGTGGCGCATCCGCAGGGGCGCCCTTGGCCTGCCGCAGCAGCCGCGCTGTCGGGCCTTCCCATGCGCGCGCCATGGACCGCAGCACCTCGACCAGTTGCCGCTCGGGGTCCTGCGGGAACTCCTCGTCGGTCTCGTCCTGGTAGTTGTCCAGCGCCTCGGCCAGGGTCGCGGTCGAATCGCTGAACATGTCGGGGTCGAGCCGGGCGACATGGATCGCATAGGCCTGCACGAAGCCGCGATACAGCGCGTCCGCCGCCTCGACACCAAGCCTCCGGGTCAGCTCGGCATGGCGGGCAGCGTTCATGCCGACGTTCAGGACCGATCGTGGCCCGCCCCATTCCGGGTCCAGCGCCGAGGGCCGCACCCCCAGCAACCCCCCGGTGCAACCGATCAGCCGCCCGAGATCGGCGCCGGGCAGCGGACGGCCCGCGGCGATGGCGCGGACGGCGGCGACGGGAATGGCGAAGCTGCGCGGCACCGGCAGGTCCATGCGGATCAGCCGTTGCAGGCACTTGGCGCGCCAGCCGTGCAGGGCGGTCTCGACCCGCGCAGAGGAGGTGATTTCGGTGATGGTCGTGTCGCTGGGCTGGTCCATGGCCCGGCACCCTAAGCCCGGCCCGGTTCCGCGGGCAAGAGAGAACGCGGCGGCTTCAGGCGGAAAGCTCGACCCAGACGGGAACGTGGTCGCTGGGCTTGTCGCCCGCGCGCTGGTCGCGATCGATGCCTGCCCCCCGCATTAGGTCGGCCGCCTGCGGCGACAGCAGCAGGTGGTCGATGCGGATGCCGTTGTCGCGTTCCCAAGACTGGCGCTGGTAATCCCAGAAGGTAAAGGGGCCGCGGGTGGCATGGGGGTCCGTGATGCGGATCGCGTCGGTCCAGCCCTGGTTGACGATCCGGCGGTAGGCCGCGCGGGTTTCGGGCAGGAACAGCGCGTCGTCCACCCAAGCCTCGGGCCTGGCGGCGTCGCGGGGTTCCGGGATGACGTTGTAGTCGCCCAGCATCACCACCGGGGTTTCACCCGCCAGCAGCTCGGCCGCGCGCAGGCGCAGCCGTTCCATCCATGCCAGCTTGTAGTCGTATTTCGGCCCCGGCACGGGGTTGCCATTCGGCAGATACAGCCCCGCCACGGTGACGGCGTGATGATCGCCCATCACCACGGCCTCGATCCAGCGGGCCTGTTCGTCCGTCTCGTCGCCGGGCAGGCCGCGCCGGACCTCTTCGACGGGCAGGCGCGACAGGACGGCAACGCCATTCCAGCTTTTCTGGCCGTGGGTCCAGACGCGCCAGCCCAGGTCCTCGATGATCTCGGCCGGGAAGCCCTCGTCCACCGACTTGATTTCCTGCAGCACCACGACATCGGGCTGCGCCTCGGGCAGCCAGGCCACAAGCTGGTGCAACCGCGCCTTGATCCCGTTGACGTTGAAACTGGCGATCTTCATGGGCGCGACCCTAGGGCGGGACCGCAGCCGGGGCAAGGCGAGGCGCAGGAACCGGCCGCGCCGGCGAGGATTGAACATGCTGAACTAGCAGAGGATCAAGGCCATGTTCCAGCTTGAAACCCCCATCCTTGAACTGATCGCGCGGGGTGCTTTCCTGTTCATCCTGTTCATGACCCTGTTCCGGCTGCTGCCCCGCCGCACGGGGGGCGAGCTTGCGCCCATGGATCTCGTGTTCCTGCTGCTGGTCACCGAGGCCGCGGCCCATTCGCTGGGGGACTACACCTCGCTGGCGGACGGCTCGGTGATGATCTTCACGCTGATCGCGCTGAACTACCTGACGAACCGGCTGTCCTTTCACTTCCCCTGGTTCGAGCGGGTCGCGGAACATTCGCCCCTGCAGATCATCAGGGACGGCAAGACGATCCCGCGCAACCTGCGCAAGGAACTGATCACGCCCGAAGAACTGATGGGCCACCTGCGCCTGAACGGCGTGGGCGACATCTCGCAGGTCATCAGCGCCCATGTCGAGGGCGACGGACGGCTCAGCGTGGTGACGAAAGGCGGCGAGGGCGGAGGAGAGGCCGAGGACAGTGAAAGCCGCGCCTGACAGGCGGCCTCGCGGCTACTCGACCGCGACCGGGGGCGTGACGATCAGCTTGTCGATCCGCATGGCGTCCATGTCCGCGACCTCGAAGGTCCAGCCCTCGTGCTGGAACACCTCGCCGGTGCGGGGGATGCGGTTGATGAGCGCCAGCACCATGCCCGCCACGGTGTTGAAATCGCCGTCGGGCGCGGGAAAGCCCGTCTCGCCCGCGAATTCGTCGGCGCTTTCGCCGCCCGACACCAGCCAGGACCCGTCCGCGCGGCGCACCATGTCGGGCTCGTCGCCCTCGGCGGCGGCGAAGTCGCCGGTGATCGCCTCCAGCAGGTCCATGGCGGTGATGATGCCCTGGAAATGCCCGTATTCGTCATAAACCAGCACCATGCGCGAAGGGGTGACGCGCATCACCTCGATCACCGACAGGGCGTCGGCGGCGTCCAGAACCGTCGGCGCCTCGCGCATCAGCGCCCGCAGGTCGGGGCTTTCGACCCCGAGCAGGTCGCGCAGCGCCACGACGCCCAGAATCTCGTCGTCCGAGCCTTCGGTTATCGGCAGGCGCGAGAAGCGGGCGGCGCGGGCCTTTTCCATCACAACCTCGGGCGGGTCGTTCACATCGATCATTTCGACATCCCGGCGGGGCGTCATCATGGCGGCGGCGGATCGATCGGCGACGCGCATGACGCCTGCGATCATGCCGCGTTCGCCTTCCATCAGGACGCCCGCCTGCGTCGCTTCGGCGATGGTCATGCGGACTTCCTCGTCGGTGATCGCCCGGTCCGAACTGCCGCCAATGCCGATCAGCCGCAGCACGAGCCGCGCCGCCGCATCCAGAAACCAGACCAGCGGCGTCCCGATCTTTGCCACCATCCGCATGGCCGGGGCAACGCGGGCGGCGATGCGTTCGGGGTTCGCCATGGCGATCTGCTTGGGCACAAGCTCGCCGATGATCACCGACAGCGCGGTGATGGCGGCGACGACCAAAAACACGCCCAGCGATTGCGCAACGCCGTAGGGCACGCCCGCCGACACCAGCGCCGCGCCTGCGCGGGCGCCCAGCGTGGCCCCGGACACGGCGCCCAGCAGGACGCCGACAAGAGTGATCCCGATCTGCACGGCCGACAGGAACTTGCCCGGCTGTTCCAGCAGGTCCAGCGCCGCCTGCGCGCCGCTGTCGCCCTTTTCGGCCATGCTGGTCAGCCGGGCGGGACGCGAGGACACCACCGCCAGTTCGGACATCGACAACAGGCCGTTCACGATGGTGAGGGCGACGATCAGCAGGATTTCAAAGAACATGGGGCGTCAGATCGAAAAGGACGTGCCGCAGCCGCAGGAGGAACTGGCGTTCGGGTTATCGATCGTGAAGTGTGCGCCGATCAGCTCGTCCGACCAGTCGATCCGGGCGCCGGCAAGGAAGGGCAGCGAGACCGGATCGACGACCACGCGCTGGCCCTCGGCTTCAAGGATAAGATCGTCCGAGGCCGGTTCATCCATGCGGATGTCGTACTGAAAGCCAGAGCAGCCGCCGCCCAGGACGGCGACCCGCAGCGCCGGCCCCGGTCCGCCTGCGTTGATCTCTGCCAGCCGCGCGAAGGCGCGGGGCGTGACCATCGGTGGCAGGTTCATGGGGCGTTCCCGTTTCGTTGAGGTTTTACAGACTATAGGGTCGCGGGTGCCTTGCTGCAAGGAAGCCCGATGGTCGCCGTCCTGCCTGCACCCTATGCCTGCCAGCCGGAAGAAAGCCGCGGCCGTCTTTACCCCGAGGAACTGTCCACCTTCCGCAGCCCGTGGCAGCGCGACCGCGACCGCATCATCCATTCCTCGGCCTTCCGGCGGCTCAAGCACAAGACCCAGGTTTTCGTGGAACATGACGGCGACGAATACCGCGGCGATTATTACCGCACCCGCCTGACCCACACGATCGAGGTGGCGCAGGTCGCCCGCACCATCGCCGCCGCGCTGGGCCTGAACACCGACCTCGCCGAGGCGGTGGCGCTGGCCCATGACCTGGGGCACCCTCCCTTCGGCCATACCGGAGAGGATGCGCTGGCCGCCCTGATGGCCCCCTATGGCGGCTTCGACCACAACGCGCAGGCGCTGCGGATCGTGACGCGGCTCGAACGCCATTACGCGGGCTTCGACGGGCTGAACCTGACATGGGAGACGCTGGAGGGCATCGCCAAGCACAACGGTCCCGTGGCCGCCCCCTACCCCTGGGCGCTGGCCGAGGTGAACGCGGCCTGGGACCTGCGCCTGTCCACCTTTGCCAGCGCCGAGGCGCAGGTTGCGGCCGTGGCCGATGACGTGGCCTACAACCACCACGACCTGCATGACGGGCTACGCTCGGGCCTATTCACCGAGGCCGACCTGATGGAACTGCCGCTGATCGGTCCCGCCTTCGCCGAGGTGGACCGCCGCCATCCCGGCCTTGAAACGATGCGCCGCCGGCACGAGGCCCTGCGCCGCGTCTTCGGCGTCATGGTTGAGGACGTGATCGCCGTGGCCCAGGGCCGGATCGAGGCCGCCCAGCCGCAAAGCGCCGAGGCGATCCGCGCCATGGACGGTCCGATCATCCGCTTTTCCAAGCCGCTGTATCAGAGCCTCAAGGCGATCAAGCAGTTCCTGTTCCAGCGGATGTATCGCGCGCCCTCGGTGATGGAGGAACGCGCCCGGGTCACCGTCATCCTGAACGCGATCTTCCCGATGATGCTGGACGACCCCCGCCTGATGCCCGGGGACTGGCAGGCCGAGGCGCTGGGCGCGGGCGACCGCACCGCCTGCGCCCGCGTGGTGCTGGACTACATCGCCGGGATGACCGACCGCTTCGCCATTGCGGAATGGCGGCGGCTCACGGGCGGACAGGGCTGAACCTCAGCGCAGGAAGATCAGCGCCATCCCCGTGACAGCGACCAGCGCCCCGGCCCAACTGGCGGCAGGCGGGCGCTCGCCGGTGACGATCCACAGCACCGGCAGGATCAGCACCGGCGACAGCGCCCACAGGGTGGACACGATCCCCACCTTGCCCCCTTGCAGCGCGAACAGCAGCAGCGTCATGCCCACCACCATCGCCAGCAGCCCCGAGGCCACGATCTGCGCCGCACCCCTGCCCGACAGCCGCCCCAGAGGCCGCGCCGCACCCAGCGGCAGCCGCGACAGCGTTCCCAAGCACAACGCACCCACCATCACCCGCACCAGCGAGGCCACCATCGGATCAAGCCCCGTCGCCATCGCCGGCCGCGCGATCAGCGACCCCGACGCCTGCCCCAGCGCCGCCAGCAGGCCCAGCGCCACGCCCTGCCAGATCGGGCCATGCACCCGTTCCAGATGATTTGTCGGCGCCCGCCCCAGCACGCAGATCGCGACGCCCGTGGCGCACAGCACCACCCCAGCCACACCCTGCGGCGCCAGCGTTTCCCCAAGAACCAGCCAGCCAAGCAGCGCCGCCATCGGCGCGTTCATTGCAAACAGCGCCCCCGTGCGGCGCGGCCCCAGCCTGCGCAGGGCGAAGAACAGCACCGTGTCGCCCATGAAGACGCCGACGAATCCCGACAGCGCCAGCACCGGCAGCAAGGCGGGATCGGTGCCCCGCCATGCGCCCGAGACAAGCACCAGCGCCGCCAGCACCAACGTGACAAAGCACTGCCGGTAGAGGTTGAAGGCGAATGGCCCGACCTCGGCCACCGGCCGCGCGGCCAGAAGCCCGGTCAGCGCCCAGCAGACCGCCGCGCCGAGTGCCGCAAGCTCGTGTATCGGCACCTGTCGCCCGTCCCCTGCCCGTTTGCGTCCCTGCTAGCGCCCGGATTGAACCTCGGCAACGTCCCCCGCGTTGGGGGGCGAACCAACTCAGGAGAGGCGACATGGCGATCACCAAAACCGGCTCGGCCCGCTGGCAAGGCGGCATCAAGGACGGCAAGGGCGAGGTCTCGACCGAATCCGGCGCGCTGTCGGGTCTGGCCTATGGCTTCAACACCCGCTTCGAGGGCCAGCCCGGCACCAACCCCGAGGAACTGATCGGCGCCGCCCACGCCGCCTGCTTCAGCATGGCGCTGTCGGGGCAACTGGAAAATGCGGGGGTGAAGGACGCGCGGATCGAAAGCTCGTCCGCCGTGACGATCGAGAAGCAGGGCGACGGCTTCGCCATCACCAAGGCGCACTTGACGGCCCATGTTTCGGGCCAAGGCGACGAGGCCGCGATCCGGCAGGCGGCCGAGGCGGCAAAGTCAGGCTGCCCGGTCAGCAAGGTGCTGAATGCGGAAGTGACGATGGACCTGACGGTGGGTTGAGGGTCAGGAGATGATTTCCAGTTTCGCCGGACCTTGGGCCGCGAAAGCATGAACAGCTTGGCTTAGCTGATCTTGTAGTGAGACTGGCGCGGAAAAAATGAACAGCACGTTGGGGCTGGTCCGCGCCCGGAGGACGGGAAGGCACTCGTCCTCCGGGAATGTCATGGCAAGCCGTGCTCTCACTGCCTGCGCCCGTTTTATCGGATCACACTGTCGAGCAAACTGGATCGTCACCGCGATCTTCCCGGCACTCCGATAAGCGGCAACCTCGCGGAAGAAAGCATATCTTTTTGACGTTGCAGCGGTCATGGACTGGACTTCCAATCCAACATCCGGGTCAAGAAACACCAGATTGGCCTCACGCAGCCGTTCGAGCGCCTGCGCGTTCCACTCAGGTCTGAGTTCAATCGACGGAACAGGATCGTCGAAAAGCATCGTTCCGGTAGGAAGTGCGCCACTGTCCGCTAGCGTTTCGAAGCTTCGGCATTCGGATGCCCCAAAAACCGCCAACCGGGCTTTGAGGTCGTCGTCCCACGACCAATCCTGCCCTGAGAGATGCTGGCGCTTCTCTCCATGCCCAGCCTCTGCGGCAATCGAGAGCGCATCCGGGCAAGTGAGATACCAATTGATCCCGATTCCCAAGCCCATTTGAGAACCAAGAAATCTGAGAAGCGAGTATTTGACGAAATCGTGACTATCGCCCAGATACCTCTCTTGCATTACACCATCATTTCCTTCGTCGCCGTCAGCTTCAATTCAGGATGATCCCGCACGACCCGGTCGATGTCCCACTGCAGCCGGGTCAGATACACCACATCGCCGTCGTTGTCCGTCGCCATGTGCTGCTTGTTCGTCTGCGCGAACTTCTCGACCGCCTCTTTCGGGCCGGACAGCCAGCGGGCCGAGGTGAACTGCGAGGCCTCGAACCGCACCGGCAGGCTGTATTCCTGCTCGATCCGGCTCGCCAGCACGTCGAACTGCAGCGCGCCGACCACGCCCACGATGAAGCCCGAGCCGATCATCGGCTTGAAGACCTTGGCAGCACCCTCCTCGGCGAACTGCATCAGCGCCTTTTCCAGATGCTTGGCCTTCATCGGATCTCCCGCGCGCACCGTCTGCAGCAGTTCCGGCGCGAAGGACGGGATGCCGGTGAAGCGCAGCGCCTCACCTTCCGTCAGCGCGTCGCCGATGCGAAGCTGGCCGTGGTTGGGGATGCCGATGATGTCGCCGGCCCAAGCCTCCTCGGCCAGTTCCCGATCGGCGGCGAGGAACAGGACCGGGTTCGACACCGCCATCGGCTTCTTCGACCGGACGTGCAGCAGCTTCATCCCGCGCTCGAAATGCCCCGAGGCGAGGCGCACGAAAGCCACCCGGTCCCGGTGCTTGGGGTCCATGTTGGCCTGCACCTTGAAGACGAAGCCGGTGACATCGCCTTCCTCGGGCGCGATCTCGCGCTCGGCGGCGTTCTGCGGCTGGGGCTGCGGCCCGAACTCGCCGATGCCCAGCATCAGTTCCTTGACACCGAAGCTGTTGATGGCGCTGCCGAACCAGATCGGGGTCATATGGCCTTCGAGGAAGGGCTTGCGGTCGAAGGTAGGCAGCAGTTCGCGCGCCATCTCGACCTCTTCCCGCAGCTTTTCCAGCAGGTCGGCGGGGATGTGCTCGGCCAGCCTCGGGTCGTCGAGACCAGTGAGGCGGATCGATTCCGCCACGCGGTTGCGGTCGGCGCGGTCCATCAGCTCCAGCCGGTCGTGCAGCAGGTCATAGGTGCCCAGAAAATCGCGGCCCGAGCCGATGGGCCAGTTTGCCGGGGCCACGTCGATGGCGAGGTTTTCCTGGATCTCGTCGATGATCTCGAAGGTGTCGCGGCTTTCCCGGTCCATCTTGTTGCAGAAGGTCAGGATCGGCAGGTCGCGCATCCGGCAGACCTCGAACAGCTTCCGGGTCTGGCTTTCGACGCCCTTGGCCCCGTCGATCACCATGATCGCGGCGTCCACTGCGGTCAGGGTGCGATAGGTGTCCTCGGAAAAGTCCGAGTGGCCGGGCGTGTCCACGAGGTTGAAGCGGTAAGGCCCGAAGTCGAAGGACATGGCGGATGCGCTGACGGAAATCCCCCGGTCCTGCTCCATCTTCATGAAGTCGGACCGCGTGCGCCGCGCCTCGCCCTTGGCGCGGACCTGGCCCGCCATCTGGATCGCGCCCCCGAACAGCAGGAACTTCTCGGTCAGCGTGGTCTTGCCGGCGTCCGGATGCGCGATGATCGCGAAGGTCCGGCGGCGGGCGATTTCGGGCGGCAGTTGGGGGCGATTGTCCAGCATGGGCGGCATGTAACCTTCAACGCCGCGCCCCGCAACGGACCGAACCGCCCGAAAGCCACATGACTCTTCGGACGGTTCTCAAATATCCCGGGCTTCCGAGCGCCCGGAGGACAGTCCAGTGGACTGTTTTCAGCAAGGAAGGCCATGGCAGTGGCGAGCGGGGCAGCGCCCCGGCCCAGCGGTCAGGCCCGCACCAGCGCCTCGTAGCTTTCGGCGATCTTCCGCGTCGTCGGCCCCACCTGGAAATGCCAGTTCTCGCCGATCTGGGCGACAGGCGTGACCTCTGCGGCCGAGCCGGTCAGAAAGCATTCCTGAAAGCTCTCCACTTCTTCGGGCAGGATGTGGCGCTCGTGCACGGCCATCCCCTGATCCTTGCACATCTGGATCACGGTCTGCCGCGTGATGCCGTTCAGAAAGGCGTCGGCCAGCGGCGTGTGGATCTCCCCATCACGCACGAAGAAGACGTTGGCCCCGGTCGCCTCGGCCACATAGCCGCGATAGTCCATGAACAGCGAATCCGAGCAGCCCTTCTTCTCGGCCGCGTGCTTGGACATGGTGCAGATCATGTAAAGCCCCGCCGCCTTGGCCGCCGCCGGGATCGTCTCGGGGCTCGGCCGCTTCCACTTCGAGATGTCGAGCTTCGCGCCCTGCCACTTGGCGTCGCCGTAATAGCTGCCCCATTCCCAGGTGCAGATGGCCAGCCGCACCGGGTTATGGCTGGCGGCCACCCCCATGTCGGGCCCGGCGCCGCGGAAGGCCAGCGCCCGGACATAGGCGTTGGTGAAGCCGTTGGCCTCAAGCACCGCGCGCTTGGCCTCGCAGATCTGCTCGGGCGTCCAGGGGATGTCCATGTCGATCAACTCGCCCGACTTCAGCAGGCGCTCGGAATGCTGTCGCGACTTGAAGATCTTGCCGTCATAGCAGCGCTCGCCCTCGAAGACGGCGCTGGCATAGTGCAGCGCATGGGTCAGGACATGGACCTTGGCATCGCGCCAGTCGACCAGTTCTCCGTCCATCCAGATCTTGCCGTCGCGGTCTTCGTAGCTGCCTGCCATGATCCCCATGAGCCTCGTGATTTGCGAATGTTTCGCGCGACCCTGCCGCGAAGGGCAAAAAGTTGCGTCAGATGCAAGGGGTAGAGATTGATTCTTGGAAAGTCAACAACACTGCCCTATCCTTGGCCCAACCCTCGGCAACAAGGATGCGGCAACCCGGAATGAGAAGCGACCCCCATCCCATTCCCGGCGGCGAAAGCCTGCTGTTCCTGACCGACGACCAGATCCGGCGTGGCATCGAGGCGATGTATTTCGCCTATCGCGCCTTCACCTCGGACCCCGACCTGATCCTTGAAGAAATCGGCTATGGCCGCGCCCACCATAGGGCGCTGCACTTCATTACCCGCGATCCGGGCCTGACCGTTACCTCGCTGCTGGCAGTGCTGGGCGTGACCAAGCAATCCCTGAACCGCGTGCTGCGGACGCTGATCGAGGACGGGCTGGTGGACAGCCGCATCGGCCGCCGCGACCGGCGCGAGCGCCAGCTTTACCTGACCGAGAAGGGCACGGCGCTGGAACGGCGGCTCTCCGAGGCGCAGCGCGCCCGCGTCCGCGCCGCCTATCGCGCCGCCGGGCCGCAGGCGGTCGCCGGTTTCCGGCAGGTGCTGGAGGCGATGATGGACGGCGAGATGCTGGGCCAGTTCCGCGCCTTGCGCGAAGCGCCGGAACAGCGCCTCGTTCCCCGCCGCACGGGGGCCACGGGATGAGCAATCCCGACGCTCACCTTCTGATCGTCGATGACGACGAACGCATCCGCACGCTGCTGCGCCGCTTCCTCGTGCGCAACGGCTATTACGTCACGACTGCCAAGGACGCCGCACAGGCCCGCCGCCTGCTGGCAGGGCTGGAGTTCGACCTGATCGTGCTGGACGTGATGATGCCGGGCGAGGACGGGATCACGCTCACCCGATCGCTGCGCCGCCACAGCCAGACCCCGGTCCTGCTGCTGACCGCCAAGGGCGACACCGACGACCGGATCGCGGGACTGGAATCCGGGGCGGACGACTACCTGCCCAAGCCCTTCGAGCCGCGCGAGCTTCTGCTGCGGATCGCCGCCATCCTGCGCCGGATGCCTGCGGTCGAGAACCGGGGTCCCAAGTTCCTGACGCTCGGCCCCATGCGCTTCGACACCGCCAAGGGCGAGTTGTGGAGCGGCGACACGCCCATCCACCTGACCGGCAGCGAGCAGACCCTGATGCGGCGTCTGGCCGAAACGCCGGGCGAGGCCGTGGACCGCCCCACGCTGATCGAGGAACTGGGCCGCGAGCCGGACGACGCGGGCGAGAACTCGGACCGCGCCATCGACGTGCAGATCACCCGCCTGCGCCGCAAGATCGAGCCTGACCCGCGCGAGCCGCGCTACCTGCAGACCGTGCGCGGCGCGGGCTACATGCTGGTGCCGGATTGAACCCGGATGCCTGCGTCGCCGTCGCAGCGGGGGGGGATTCCTTCCCCCGGGCTGTGCCCCCGGCTTGCTGAAAACAGTCCATCGGACCCATCAGGCGGAAAAACAGCCATGATGGCTGTTTTCTGATCCGCTGTTGTCCGGGCGCTGGCCAGCCCCGGATGATGTTCAGGCAAAGACGAAAGCCAAGCACAGGCCGTCACGCCAGCGGCACCTGGTCCAGCAGCCTTGCCAGATACATTCCGTAATCGGTCTTCCCGAACTTCTGCGCCTGGGTGCGCAGTTGCACGTCGCTGATCCAGCCCTGCTGGTAGGCGGCCTCGTCGGGGCTGCCCGACTGCATCCCCTGGCGCTCTTCCAGTGTGCGGACAAAGTTGCCGGCGTCCAGCAGGCTGCTGTGGGTGCCGGTGTCGAGCCAGGCGAAACCGCGGCCCATGCGCTCGACGGTCAGCCGGCCCTCGTGCAGGTAGGTTTCCAGCAGGGTGGCAATCTCCAGTTCGCCACGTTCCGAGGGCGTCACGTCGCGCGCCCGGCGCGAGGCATCGGCGTCGAGGAAGTAAAGCCCGGTGACCGCATAGTTCGAGGGCGGCACCGCGGGCTTCTCGATGATCTGCACGGCCCGGCCCCTGTCGTCGAAAGCCACGACGCCGTAGCGTTCGGGATCGGCCACGTGATAGCCGAAGACCGTCGCCTCCTGCCGTGCGTCGGCCTGCGCCAGCATCTCGGTCAGCCCGTGGCCGTGGAAGATGTTGTCGCCCAGCACCATCGCCGAGGGCGCCCCGGCAAGGAACTCCTCGGCCAGGACATAGGCTTGCGCCAGCCCCTCGGGCCGGGGCTGCACGATCCAGGTCAGTTCGATCCCCCACTGTCGGCCGTCGCCCAGCAGCCGCTGGAACTGCGCCTGGTCGTCGGGGGTGGTGATGATCGCAATCTCGCGGATGCCGGTCAGCATCAGCACCGACAGGGGATAATAGATCATCGGCTTGTCATAGACCGGCAGAAGCTGCTTCGAGACGCCCAGCGTGATCGGGTAAAGGCGGGTGCCCGAACCCCCGGCCAGGATGATGCCCTTGCGGCGGCTCATGCGGAAAGCTCCTGAATGACGCGATCGAGCCCTGCCCGCCAGTCCGGGCGCGCGATGCCGAAGGCGCGGGTGATGGCGCCGCAGTCAAGGCGCGAGTTCAACGGCCGCCGCGCCGGGGTGGGATAGGCGCTGGTCGGGATGTCCACGACCTGCGGCGCGAGACCCGAGCGGGCGAAGATCTCGCGGGCGAAATCAGCCCAGCTCACGTCGGGCGCGCCCGCGAAGTGATAGAGGCCGCCCTTGGCCGGATCGGCCACCATCGCCCGTGCCATCGTCAGAAGGGCACCCGCGATGTCACCCGCGGGCGTCGGCCCGCCGACCTGGTCGGATACGATGGTCAGCCGCTCGCGCTCGGCCCCCAGCCGCCGCATGGTCCTGACGAAATTCGTGCCATGCGCCGAGAAGACCCAGCTTGTCCGCAGCACCGCCCATTGCCCGCCGGCGGCAGCGATGGCGCGCTCGCCATCGAGCTTGGTCTGTCCATAGGCCCCAAGCGGGCCGGTTGGCGCCTCCTCGCGGCGCAGCGCCTCTCCCGAGCCGTCAAAGACATAATCCGTCGAGACATGAAGAAACGGGATGCCCGCCTCGGCACAGGCGGCGGCCATGGCACCCGGCGCCCGGGCATTGACCAGCCGGGCAAGCTCCGGCTCCGTCTCGGCCCGGTCCACCGCGGTATAGGCCGCAGCGTTGATGACACAGGCGGGGCGGACCTCTCGGATCAGCGCGGCGCAGGCGGCCGGATCGGCCAGGTCGGCCTCGTCGCGGCCGACGAAGCGCGCCTCGGGCGCAAGCCGCGCGAGTTCCCGCGCCACCTGCCCCGTGCGGCCGAAGATCATCAGACCGTCCATCGTGGATTCTCCCTCAGGGGCTTCATCCTGGCCCAAATACCCATGCGCTCGCGCAACCTCAGCCCGCCCCCAGCCGCCTGCCCACGCCCTGTCGGGCCAGCAGCGGGCGCCACCAGTCCTCGTTCTCGAGATACCAGGCGACGGTGCGCTTCAGCCCTTCCTCGACCGTGACCGAGGGGCGCCAGTCCAGTTCGGTGCGGATGCGAGTCGGGTCGATCGCATAGCGCCGGTCATGGCCCGGGCGGTCAGTCACGAAGCGGATCAGGCGGTCATGCGGGCCGCCTTCGGGCCGCATATCGTCCAGATGCGCGCAGATGGTGCGCACGAGGTCGATGTTGCGGGCCTCGTTCTCGCCGCCGATGTTGTAGCTGCGGCCGACCGCGCCCTGTTCGAGGCACAGCAGCAGCGCATCGGCGTGGTCCTCGACATACAGCCAGTCGCGCACATTGCCGCCATCGCCATAGACCGGGATCTCGCGCCCGTGCAGGGCATTGAGGATCACCACCGGCACCAGCTTCTCGGGGAAGTGGAAGGGGCCGTAGTTGTTGGAACAGTTCGTCAGCACCACCGGCAACCCGTAGGTCTCGTGCCAGGCGCGCACCAGATGGTCGGATGCCGCCTTGGACGCCGAATAGGGCGAGCGCGGGTCGTAGGGCGTAGCTTCCGTGAACTGCCCTGTCTCGCCGAGCGATCCGAAGACCTCGTCGGTTGAGATGTGATGAAAGCGGAAGCCCTCGGGCCTGCCCTCGCGCGTCCACCAAGCCCGCGCCGCTTCCAGCAGGTTACAGGTGCCGGTCACATTGGTCTCGATGAAGGCGCCGGGGCCGTCGATCGAGCGGTCCACGTGGCTTTCCGCGGCGAGATGCATCACCGCATCCGGCCGGTGCGTCGCGAAGACGCGATCCAGCGCCGTGCGGTCGCGGATGTCGGCCTGCTCGAAGGCGTAGCGCGGGCTTCCCGCCACCGAGGCCACGTTCTCAAGGTTCGCCGCATAGGTCAGCGCGTCGAGGTTCACGACCTCATGCCCGCGCCCGACCGCCAGCCGCACCACCGCCGAGCCGATGAAGCCCGCACCGCCCGTCACGAGGATCTTCATGCCGCCCCCTCGAAGGGTGATTGCCAGTCGACGAAGGGCACCGCGGCCCGGTCCTTCTCGGACAGGATCGGCCGGGCCACGCCCCAGTCGATGCCGAGGCTGTCCCAGCGCACCGCCCCATCCGCCGCACGGTCGTAATGGCCCGTGCACTTGTAGACGACCTCGGTGTCGTCCTCGCGCGTGACGAAGCCATGCAGGAAGCCCGGCGGCACCCAGAGCTGGCGGCCGTTCTGAAAGCTCAGCTCGACCCCCACCCATTGCCCATAGGTTTCGCTGCCGCGCCGCCCGTCCACCGCCACGTCGTAAAGGGCGCCCCGCCCGCAGCGCACCAGCTTGCCCTGCGCAGAGGGGGGCGCCTGGTAATGCAGCCCGCGCAGCGTGCCCGCCTTGGCCGAGAGCGAGTGGTTATCCTGCACGAACGGGGGCAGATGCACCCCCGCCTCCTCCAGCGTCCGTCGGTTCCAGCTTTCCGAAAAGAAGCCCCGGTGGTCGCCGAACCGCGCAGGCGTCAGCACCAGAACCCCCGACAGGGCCGTCTCCTCGATCCGCATCCCAACCTCTCGATCCCAGTCGAACGGCGCTTGCCATTTTTCCCGCAAAAGGGAAAGCCGCGTGCAACCAGGACGGTCATGCGGACCGCCGGATAGGGAGAGCTGTCCATGCGAATCGTCGGCGGCCGCCTGCGCGGGCTGAAACTGGCCGAAGTCGGCGCGGGCGATCCCGCCGCGCATCTGCGCCCCACCAGCGATCGGGTGCGCGAGGCGATCTTCAACCTCGTCCTCAACAGCCACGGCTTCCCGATCGAGGGCGCGCAGGTGCTGGACCTCTTCGCCGGAACCGGGGCGCTGGGCCTCGAGGCGCTGTCGCGCGGCGCGGCCCGGGTTGCCTTCGTGGACGAGGGCGCGAGCGCCCGCGCCCTCTTGCGGGCGAATGTGGAAAAAGCCCGGGCCATGGGCGCGACCGATATCTGGCGGCGCGATGCCACCAATCTCGGGCCGAACCGGGGCGCGGGCTATGACCTCGTCTTCCTCGACCCTCCCTATGGCCAGCGGCTGGGCGAGGCCGCGCTTTCCTCGGCGCTGGCGGGCAACTGGCTGGCCCCCGAGGCGCTGGTGGTGTGGGAGGAGGACACCGCCCCCCTGCCCCCCGAGGGCCTGACCCGGATCGACCAGCGCCGCTACGGCGACACGCTCGTCACCCTGTTGCGTGCGGCCTGACCCGCTTCGCTCACTTAGGGTCTTTCTCCATCGCACGAATATCCCGGTGGTGCGGGGGCTGTCCCACGGTCCGGCGCCCCGGTCCGCTCAGACCTTCGGCCGGAACGCCACGATCCGCGCCGGGTCTGTCTCGATCCGGGCGGCGCCGATCAGGTCCAGGCAGTAGGGCACGGCCGCGAAGACCGCGTCCAGGCAGGTGGCGATGGCGGCGGGCTTGCCGGGCAGAAGGATCATCAGGCAGGCGTCACGGATGCCTGCCGTCTGCCGCGACAGGATGGCGGTCGGCACCCCTTCGGCCAGGCTCGCGCGGCGCATCTCCTCGCCGAAGCCTGCCAGTTCCTTTTCGATCACCTCGGCCAGCGCCTCGGGCGTCTCGTCGCGGGGGGCGGGGCCGGTGCCGCCGGAAATCAGGATCAGGTCGGCGCCCTCGCCTTCCGACAGCCGCCGCAGGGTCGCCGCCACCCCCTCGCGTCCGTCAGGAATGACATGGCGGGCGATGTCGGCGGGCGAGGTCACGACCTCGCGCAGCCAGGCCTCGACGGCCGGGCCGCTGCGGTCCTCGTATTCGCCGCGGCTGGCACGGTCGGACACGGTCACGATGGCAATGCGGGCGGTCTGGCGCTGGGTCACGTCGGGGCTCCGGCAGGGTGGGGTGCGCGCATCCTGCCCCCTTCGCGCGCCGATTGAAACGGCGTTTCCGCGGCAGGGTGGCGATGGGGCGGCGTTGCCCCGGCCCCGCAATCGTGCCAGAGAATGGGGAAAAGCACAGCCGGATGGCCGCGATGACAGATTTCCAGGAACGCCGCACGACAATGGTGGACACCCAGGTGCGCACGAATGACGTGACCAAATACAACGTGATCGCGGCGATGCTCGAGGTCCCGAGAGAGCAGTTCGTCCCCGACAGCCGCCGCGACGTCGCCTATATCGGCGAGAACGTGGACCTGGTCCGCGGCCGCGTGCTGCTGGAACCCCGGACGATCGCCAAGATGATCGACGCGCTGGACATCCAGCCGACCCAGCTCGTGCTGGATGTGGGGGCGGGCTTCGGCTACTCGGCCGCGGTGGTGGGGCGGCTGGCGCAGGCCGTCGTGGCGCTCGAGGAAGACGCCGAGATGGCGGCCGAGGCGACGCGGCGGCTGGCCGCGGCGGGTGGCGACAACGTCGCGGTGGTTGCCGGGCCGCTGGCCGCGGGCCACCCGGCCGAGGCGCCCTATGACGCCATTTTCGTCGAAGGCGGCATCGAGGAGATGCCCGCCGATCTTGCCGCGCAACTTGCAGAAGGAGGTCGCATCATGGCGCTGTTCCGCGAAGGCGCGCTCGGGGTGGTGCGCCTCGGCATCAAGCTGGATGGCGTGATCACCTGGCGCTACGCCTTCAACGCCAGCGCTCCCGTCCTGCCGGGCTTCGCCCGCCGGGCGGAGTTCTCGCTGTGAGGGGGCGGCGTCTTCTGGCCGCGGCACTGGCGCTGGGCACCGCCTTGTCGTCGCTGCCGGCTTGGGCCGAATCGCTGGCCGATACCATGGTGGGGGCTTATCGCCACTCGGCCCTGCTGGAACAGAACCGCGCCCTGCTGCGGGCGGCGGACGAGGACGTGGCGCAAAGCATGGCCGCGCTGCGCCCGGTCGTGCAATGGGCCGCCTCGCATAATTTCCAGCAGGTGGACGGGATCGAGGCCGTCGCGACCACGCTGGAACTGGTGGGGCAGATGACGCTGTATGACTGGGGCCGCGGGCAACTGGCGATCGACATCGCCAAGGAACAGGTCCTCGCCACCCGCGAATCGCTGATCTCGGTGGAACAGGACATATTGCTGACCGCCGTGCAGGCCTATCTGGACATCCGCAGCGCCGAACAGCAGGTGGCGCTGCAGAACAACTCGGTCGGGCTGCTGACGCGCGAACGGCAGGCGGCGCAGGACCGCTTCGACGTGGGCGAGATCACCACCACCGACGTGGCCCTTGCCGAGGCGCAGCTTGCCGCAACCCGCGCGAGCCTTGCCTCCGCTCAGGGCCAGCTTCAGATCGCAGGCGAGAACTACCGCAACGCCGTGGGACGCGAGCCGGGCGATCTCGATCCGCCGCCGCCCCTGCCTGCGCGCCCCGCCTCGGTCGAGATCGCGCGGGATACCGCGCGCCGCACCCATCCGGCGATCCGGCAGGCGCAGCGCGCCGTCGCCGCCGCCGAACTGGGCGTCGCCGCGGCCGCGGCCGAACGCCGCCCGCAGCTCACGGGCTCGGTGGGGCTTGGCACGACGCGGGCACCGGGTCGGACGCTGCTCGGCACGGGCGACCAGGATAACACGACGACGCTCAGCGCCGGGGTGCAGGCCAGCCAGACCATCTACTCGGGCGGGCGGCTTCCCGCCGCGCATCGCCGGGCCATGGCGCAGCGTGATTCGGCCCGCTCGGCGCTGCTGGACACCGTGCGGCAGGTCGAGCTGGTGCTGGGTACCGCCTGGGCCAACATCGACGTCGCCCGCGCCCAGATCGGTTCCATCGAGGAACAGATCTCGGCCGCCGAACAGGCCTATGAAGGCGTGCGCGAGGAAGCCACCCTTGGCGCGCGCACCACGCTGGACGTGCTGGACGCCGAACAGGACCTGCTGGAAGCGCGGGCCGACCGGATCACGGCGGAAGCCAACCTGCAGTTAGCACATTATCAACTTCTGGCCGCTATGGGTCTGCTGACGGTAGAGCACCTTCAGCTTGGGATCCCCACCTATGACCCATCGGCCTATTACAACGCGGTGCGCGACGCCCCCTACACCAGCACGCAGGGCCAGAACCTCGACCGCGTGCTGCGCGCGATCGGCAAGCAGTAAGGCGGCGCGGGCGACCGACGCCACCCTTGCCGGGGGCGTCGTGGCATGAGCGTTCCTCGCCCCAGGATCGAACGTCCCGATGACATGGGCGACGTTCTGGCCGAGATCCGCCGGCTGGTCGCACGCGGCGGCCCCGCCTCCCAGCTTGACCAAGGGCCGATGGTGGTGACCGCCCGCGTCACCGCCGGCACCGGGGACGAGCGGCAGCGGAACCCGGCGCAGTCCCTTGCCCTGTCGGTGGAACTGCCGATGTCGGGATCGGCGCAACCGGCCTCGGCCAGCAGGACATTCCCGGCGGACTCGACCAGCGTCATTGTCAAGGATGGCAGGCAAGCGCCCGCCCCCGGTCCGGTTGCCGGCGACAAGGTTGCGCCCTTCCGACTTGACCCGGATGCGATGGTTCCTGCGGCCGGGCAGGGAGGCCCGCTGCGCCTGACCCCCAGACCGGCCGCAAAGGACGATGCCGGTGCTGACGCGGATGCGGATCATCCCCCCATGTCCGCGATTCCGGCACCGCCGGCCAGCCCCGTCCACAGCATCTTTCTGCCTCCCGCCGACACGCAACCGGCGCGGCCCGCCGTGGGACCCTTGATGCCGCCAGCCGCCGAAAGGCCGTGGCCTGCCGGCTCGGACATCGCGCCGGAACCGCAGCCGCCGCTACCCGCCCCGGATGGCACGGCGCCGACAACATCCGGTCCGCGCACAGGCGAGCCGGCCGACACCCTTCTTTCAAACGGAAAGCCTGACATGCAAGCCCATGCGAACAGCCCCGCCGCCTCGATGCACGCCGACCCTGTTTCCGGCCGCTTCCCCCAGGGCGTGGGCGAGGGCCTGCCCGGCGACGAGGAAAACCCCCTTCGCGCCCTGCTGCGCGAGGTCGTGCGCGAGGAGTTCGCGGGCGAGTTGACGCGCAGTCTCGACGACAACCTCCGCCGCATGGTCCGGGCCGAGATCGCAGCCGCCCTGACCGAGGCGCTGGTGCGCCCCCCGCGCGGCTGATCGTGCCGCGGCATCGCGCCTTGTCAGCATTTGCAAGGCGCTGACAACAAGACGCGGCGGGATCGACAACGGATTCCGCTGCCACCCAGCCGCCCAATTGCACAAAGCCATATCGGGCCGGCACCGGGCTACTGCATCCCATCGGCGTCTCCAACGGCGCTGGAGCCAGCGGGGAAAAAAGCCGCCGGTGCTTCAAAGGTAGTCCTCGGGGTCCACGCTGTCGAAGCCGTTGCGGACCTCGAAATGCAGAAGCCCGCTGCTGCGTGCCGCGCCGATGGTCTGGCCGCGGCTGACCGAATCGCCCTTGTTCACCGACAGCTTGTCCACGCCGGCATAGACCGTCATCAGCCCGTCGTCATGGCGGACCACCACGATCGGTATTCCGTCCGTGTCGCGGGTCACGGCCGCGACCGTGCCGCTGCCTGCCGCCTTGATGGGTGAACCGGGCGCGGCCGCGATGTCGATGCCCTCGTTCGTGCCCTTCCTGTAGGCGCGGGCGATCGAGCCGCTGGCCGGCATGGCGAACTTGCCGCTGCCCGAGGCCGCGGTGCGGGTGCTGCCCAGATCCGGGGCGGGCGCCCTGGGCGCCGGGGCGCTTGCGGGGCGGGTCTCCTCGCCCGGCAGGGGCTGCGCAGAGGACGGCGGGCGGGGTGTGGCCGAGCCGACGCCGGGGGCGGTCACGACATTGGCCGTGGTCACCGCGCCGCTGGCGGGGATGGCCAGGCGCTGGCCCACGCGCAGGCTCATCGTCTCGGGCAGCCCGTTGGCGCGGGCGAGGTCCTGGACCGGGACTCCGTAGCGCCGGGCGATGGACCATGCGGTTTCGCCCGCCACCACCGTATGCAACCGTGCGCTTGCCACGGCACCCCCGCCCGATGGGGCCGCGGATGTCGTGGGCGCGCCTGCGCCCTGAACCGCGGGCTGGCGGACGCCCTGACCGGCGAAGGGGTCCGAGACCTGCGCCGTTCCACTGCCCGCAGCCGCAGTCGTCCCCGCAGCCGCAGCGCCGCGCGGCCATTGGATCTGCGGCATCTGCAGCCGGCCGAGGCCGGCCACGGTCATGGAAGGGCCGGCGCCCGCCGCGCCGGGGGCGGAGGCCGCACCGGGAACGGGCGCCGCGCCGGGGGTCGCCCCCGGCGGCTGCGTGCATCCTGCCAGCGCCAGCGCCAGCGCCAGCGCACAGACCCCGGCGCGCCCGGCAAGGAAACCCAAACCCGCGCGGTCCTGCCCCCGCGCCGCGACTGAAATGGTCATCTGCCCGTCCTCATCGTCTTCTTGCGGGGGTCATGTCTGTCCCAACCCCTCGACCAGCGGCACGAACCGCACCTGCCGCAGCTCGTCATAGGCATAGCCCGTTTCCGTCCGCGTGACGCGGATCAGGGTCTGCACCGCGTCCGACTGCCCGACCGGCACCACCATGATACCGCCCACCTTCAGTTGCGACAACAGCGGGCCGGGGGGGTCCTCGGCCGCGGCCGTCACCATGATGCGGTCGAAGGGCGCCTGCTCGGGCAGCCCGAAGGAGCCGTCTGCGACCCGCGCCGTGATGTTGGTCAGCCCGACGCGGCGGAAGACCTCCTCGGCCTCGACCACCAGCCGGCGGTGGCGGTCCACCGTCATCACCCGGCGGCACAGGACCGACAGCACCGCCGCCTGGTAGCCCGAGCCTGTCCCGATCTCGAGCACCATGTCGCGCGGCCCCACGTTCAGCGCCTGCGTCATCAGCGCCACGACCGAGGGCTGGCTGATCGTCTGCCCGCAGGCGATGGGCAGGGGCGTGTCCTCGTAGGCGCGATCCTCGAAATGGCCGCGCACAAAGGCGCCGCGGTCGATCCGCTCCATCGCGGCCAGCACGCGGGGGTCGGTCACGCCGCGCGAGCGCAGGGCATACAGGAAGCGCATCTGCCGCTCGGCCGGGCCTTCTTCATCGCCGGGAGGGTCGGCCATCATGGCTCAGCCCTCGTCCAGCACTGCCGCAAGGCGGTCGAGCGTTCTGTGACAGGTCAGGTCGGGACGCATCGGCGTCACCGCGATATGGTCCGCCAGCAGCGCCTCGACATCGCTGCCCTTTCCTGCCCGCGCCATCTGCGGGCCGCCTGCGATCCACAGGAAGCGCCGCCCGTTCGGCGCGACCTGCGCCTCGACCCCGAAGCGGACATCGGCGCGGCGGCCCTGCGGCGTCACGCGGATGCCCTGAACCTCGGCGGCCGAACAGGGCGGGAAGTTGACGTTGTAGAACAGGGGGTAATCCTCGCCCTCGCCCCAGTCGGCCCGGTCCAGCAGCGCCCGGATCACGCGGGCGCCATGGGTGCGGGCGCCCTCGAAGGGATCGTCCAGCCGGGCCGTGCGAGGGCCGAGATACTGCGACAGGGCGATCGAGCGGACGCCCTGCAGAGCGCCTTCCATCGCCCCGCCGACCGTGCCCGAATACATCGCGTTCTCGCCCGCGTTGTTGCCGCGGTTCACGCCCGACAGCACGAGGTCCGGCCTGCGGTCCGACATGATGTCCCACAGGCCCGCCAGCACGCAGTCGGCCGGACTGCCCTCGGCCGCCCAGCGGCGGGGCGCGAGTTCCGCGATCAGGGTGGGGTGCGAATAGCTGATGCAGTGGCCGACGCCCGACTGCTCGAAGGCGGGGGCGACGGTCCAGACCTCGCCGTCGGGTCCGGCGAGTTCCGCCGCGATTTCGGCCAGCGCCTGCAGTCCCGGCGCGTTGATGCCGTCGTCGTTGGTGATCAGAATCCGCATCGCTGTCCCCGCTGCGGCACGCGGGCCGCGGTTCCGGCCCGCCCTTTCGCGCCGCACCCTGATTAGCCTTGTGCAGCCTTGGCGTGCAAGCCGCGCGAATCGCTGTTTGACGCCCACGCCGCAGGGTATCAGGATGGCCGAAAAGCCGGGCAGCCATGCAGATATTCCTTCCCATCGCCGATGTCTCGGTGAATGCCTTCACGCTGATCGCCCTTGGCGGCATCGTCGGGCTGATGAGCGGCCTGTTCGGCGTCGGCGGCGGCTTCCTGATCACGCCGCTGCTGTTCTTCATCGGCATCCCGCCCGCGATCGCGGTCGCGACCGGCGCGAACCAGGTTGTGGCCTCAAGCTTTTCCGGGGTGCTGGCGCATCTGCGGCGCAAGACGGTGGATATCCGCATGGGGGTGGTGCTGCTGGTGGGCGGCATCATCGGGTCTGCGCTGGGGGTCGGCGTCTTCAACCTGCTGCAGCGCCTGGGCCAGGTCGAGCTTGTGGTGCAGCTCAGCTATGTCGCGTTTCTGGGCGTCGTCGGCCTGACGATGCTGCGCGAAAGCCTGGGGGCGCTGTTCGCGTCGAAATCCCCCGGCGGCCCGGCCCGGCGTCGGCTGCACGAACACAGCTGGGTCCACCGCATGCCCTGGAAGATGAAGTTCCGCGCATCCGGGCTTTACATCAGCGTCATCCCGCCCCTGCTGGTCGGGCTGGCCGTGGGGGTGCTGGCGGCGATCATGGGGGTCGGCGGCGGGATCATCATGGTGCCCGCGATGATCTACCTGCTAGGGATGCCGACAAAGGTCGTGATCGGCACCTCGCTGTTCCAGATCGCGGCGGTCAGCGCCTTCACCACGCTGATGCACGCGGTCAGTTCCAACACCGTGGACATCATGCTGGCGGTGCTGCTGATCGTGGGCGGCGTCGTCGGCGCGCAGGTCGGGACGCATTGGGGCGCCAGGCTGAGGGCCGAGCAGTTGCGGGTGCTGCTGGCCCTGCTGGTGCTGGGGGTCTGCGGCCGGCTGGCCTATGACCTGGTGGTGCGGCCGGCGGACCTTTACTCCATCGCGGCGGGCTAGGGCGATGTGGCGGCGGGTCATGGCGGCGTTGCTGGTGGCGGCATGGCCCTTGGCGGTGGCGGCGCAGGAAGGCGCCCCTCCGGCGACCTTGCCGCTGGAACGCGCCCCCGCCGTGCCCGCGCCCGAGGCGCCCCCGTCCGAGCGGCTGGTCAGCGGGCTGTCGCAGGACGAGGTGGCGATCAACGCCACCTTCACCGGGTCCGAGATCCTGATCTACGGCGCGATCCGCCGGGACCTTCCCAAGGCGCGGGATGAATCGCCCGGCATCATCGTCACCGTGGAAGGCCCGTCGCAATCCGTCACCGTCCGGCGCAAGGAACGCGTCGGCCCGATCTGGGTCAACACCCAGGGCGTGCGGATAGGCGCCGCCCCCGACTTCTACGCCGTGGCCAGCAGCGGCCCGCTGGACCGGATGCTCGACCCCGCCGAGGACGTACGCTTCCGCATCTCGCCGCCGCTTGCCATGCGGGCCCTGTCGGCAGGGGTCGAGGTCGAGGACCCCACCCCCTTCACCGCGGCGCTGCTGCGCATCCGCGCCGAGTCGGGCCGCTATTTCGTCGACGAGGGCGCGGTGCAGATCGTGGACGACACGCTGTTCCGCGCCGACATCCGCCTGCCCGCGAACCTGATCGAGGGCGATTATCGCGCCCGCATCTTCCTGATCCGCGACGGGCAGGTGATCGACAGCGACACGGTGCCGATCCGGGTGCAGAAGGTGGGGCTGGAACGCTGGCTCTACCGGCTGTCGATCCATCAGCCCTTCTGGTACGGGCTGATGTCGCTGGCCATCGCCATGGCGGCGGGGCTGATCGCCTCGGCGGCCTTCCGGGCGCTGCGCCGGGGCTGATCCTTTCGGGCGCCCGCGCGTTGGGGTGCGACCTGACCAGAGGAACCCGCCATGACCCGCAACCTCCGCCTGACCCTGATCGGCAGCGCCGCCGCCCTGCTGGCCCTGCCCGCGCTGGCCCAGACCCCGGCGCCTGCGACCGAGGCCCCGGCCGCGCAGGGCACGCCCGCGAACGCCGCCGAGGCAAATCGCGCGGCGATGCAGAAGATGCATGCCGAGATGATGATCGAGCCTACCGGCGACGCCGACGTGGATTTCATCCGCGGCATGATCCCGCATCATCAGGGCGCGATCGACATGGCCCGGATCGAGCTTCAGTTCGGAGACGACCCCGAGGCCCGCCGGATGGCCCAGGAAATCATCGCCGCGCAAGAGGCCGAGATCGCTGCCATGCAGGACTGGCTGCAACGGAACGCCCCGGAACCCGCGGCGGCCGGTGCGGCTGCGCCCGAGGCGCCTGCGCCGAAGCCGGCCCTTGAGGCCGTCCCCGCCCCGCGGCCTGCCGCGGACGGCACGCCCGAGCCCAAGCCCGCGACCTGAGCCTCAGCCCGACGCGCCGCTGCGCTTGGCGATCTCGGCCGCGGCGGCCGCGGCCCCTCCGCCGGCATGAGGCAGGCCGAGGGCGACCAGCCCCGCCTCGATGGTCGCCAGCGTGCCGAGGTGCATCTGCGCGCTGACATGGCCCATATGCGCGATCCGCAGCGCGTCGGCGGGTTCCGGCGTGCCAAGGCCGATGCCCAGCGTCAGCCCGGCCACCTCCTCGGTCCATGCCCGCAGACGGTCCGCCCCCGGCAGGGTGGCGGCCGTGACGGACCGCGCCCGCGCCGCCGGGTCGCGCACCATGGCGCGCGGTCCCGCGCCGCCCGCGCCCCAGGCATCCAGCGCGGCCCAGGTCGCGGCAGCCAGCGCCTCGTGCCGGGACCAGGCGGCCTCAAGCCCTTCCTCGTCCAGCAGCATCGCCAGTGCCTCGGCCAGCCCGTAGATATGCTGGACCGGCGGCGTCCCGCCCCAATGGCGCCACAACTCCTCGGCACCGCTGCGAGGGCGCCAGTCCCAATAGGGGGTGGCCGCGCCCCGGCCCGCCGCGATCCGGTCCGAATACCAGACAAAGGCCAGCCCCGGCGGCACCATCAGCCCCTTCTGGCTGGCGGACACCAGCAGGTCCACGCCCCAGTCGTCCATCCGCATCGGCTCGCACCCCAAGGACGCGATCGCATCCACCGCCAGCGCCGCCGGATGATCCCCCATTGCGTCCCGGATCGCAGGGATGTCGAGGCGCACCGAACTGGCCGTGTCCACCTGGCAGGCCAGCACCGCCCGGATCTCGCCCGCCCTGTCGGCCGCCAGCCTGTCGCGCAGCCGCTGCGGGTCCACTGCGGCGAAAGGCTCGGCCTCGATCCGCTCGACCCGCACGCCCATCGCCTCGGCCGTCACCGCCCAGCCGCGGCCGAAATGCCCCGTCACCAGCACCAGCGCCAAGTCGCCGGGGGCCAGCAGGTTCATGTTCGCGGCCTCCCAGCCCGCATGGCCATTGCCGATATAGGCCGCGACGTTCTGCGCCGTCCCGGCCAGCCGCTTCAGTTCTCCCATCACTTTCAGGTTCAACTCGGTCAACTCGGGCCCGTAGATGTCGGGCGAGGGCCGGTGCATCGCCCGCAGCACCCGGTCTGGCACCGGCGAGGGACCGGGAATGGCAAGCATATGGCGGCCGGCGGCAAAGCTCATGGGAACACCTCGGGGGAAAGCAGCCGCATGACTAGAACCCCTGCTCTGCCGCGTCCATCCCGTCCCCTGGCCCCAGGTTGCTTCTTTCTGGCCCAACTGCCCAAGGGCAAAGCCCCTTTCCGCCGCTGCTTGTCCCCCCATCCTGTCCCCGCTATCCCCGGAACCGACCCGCAGGAGAGCCCGGATGCCGTCACGCGCCGAACGACAACGCGGCCTCTTCGGAAGGCTCTGGCAGGATTACCTGCGCCGCTACTGGCCGCGCATGGGTGTGGCCACGGTGCTGATGGTGATCGAGGGCTCGACACTGGCCTTTCTCAGCTGGATGCTGAAGCCGCTGTTCGACCGCGTCTTCGTGGGGCAGGACGAAAGCGCGATCTGGTGGGTCGGCGGCGTCATCTTCAGCCTTTTCCTGATCCGCGCCGCCACCTATGTCATCACCCGCGCCATCCTGACCTCGGTCCAGCAGGGCGTGGCCTCGCGAATGCAGACGGACCTGCTGGCGCATATCATGACGCTGGACGGGGACTTCTTCCAGACCAACCCACCCGGCGCCCTGATCGAAAGGGTGCAGGGCGACACGATGGCGATCCGGTCCATCTGGACCACCTTCATCACCGGGGCGGGGCGCGACGCGATCTCGCTGGTGGCGCTGTTCGGGGTGGCGGTGGCGACCGACCCGATGTGGACGGCCGCCGCGCTGGTGGGCGCGCCGCTGCTGATCCTGCCCACGGCCTATGCCCAGCGCTACATCCGCCGCAAGACGCGGCAGAACCGCGCCCGCGCCTCGGTCCGCGCCACAAGGCTGGACGAGGTGCTGCACGGCATCACCGCCGTCCGCCTTTACCGGATGGAGGATTACCAGGCCGAAAGCTTCCGCCGCATCGTCGGCGACATCCGCGAATCCGAAACCAAGATGAGCGCGGTCAACGCTGTGGTCCCCGCGATGATCGACATCGTGACGGGCCTGGGCTTCCTCGGCGTCCTGATCCTCGGCGGGGCGCAGGTCACCAGCGGCGAGCGGACGGTGGGCGACTTCATGTCCTTCTTCACCGCGCTGGCGCTGGCCTTCCAGCCGCTGCGCCGGCTTGGGGGGCTTGCCGGCGGATGGCAGACGGCGGCGGCCTCGCTGGAACGGATCTATGCGGTCTTCGACACCCGGCCGACGATCCGTTCCGGTCCCCGGACCGAGCCGCCCCCCGACACCACGATCCGGCTTGAGGAGGTGCATCTCGCCTACGGCGCCCACAAGGTGCTGCACGGGCTGTCCTTTACCGCCGAGGCGGGGCAAACGACGGCGCTGGTCGGCCCTTCCGGCGCGGGCAAGTCCACGGTCTTCAACCTGCTGACCCGGATGGTGGACGCCGATGCGGGCGCCGTCACGCTGGGCGGCGTGCCGGTCGCCGACTTCACCCTGCCCATCCTGCGCGACCAGTTCTCGACGGTCAGCCAGGACGCGGCGCTGTTCGACGAGACGCTGCGCGAGAACATCACCCTGGGGCATGGGGTCCCCGAGGACCGCCTGCGCGCCGCCGTGGTCGCCGCCCGCGTGGCCGATTTCGCCGACGCCCTGCCCATGGGACTGGACACCCGCGTCGGCCCCCGCGGTTCGGCCCTGTCGGGCGGCCAGCGCCAGCGCGTCGCCATCGCCCGCGCGCTGCTGCGCGACGCGCCCGTTCTGCTGCTGGACGAGGCCACCAGCGCGCTTGACGCCGCATCCGAGCGGCTGGTCCAGCAGGCGTTGGACGAACTGAGCCAGGGGCGCACGACGCTGGTGATCGCCCACCGCCTGTCCACCATCCGCGCCGCCCACCGCATCGTGGTGATCGAGGCGGGACGGGTTGTGGAACAGGGGACGCATGACCAGCTTATGGAAGCGAATGGCGCCTATGCGGCGCTGGTGAAACTGCAGTTCGGGGGCGAGTGATGCGGCAGATCCTGCGCGTCGGCGGAGCGGATCGGGTTGAGTTCCTGCAGGGGCTGGTAACGAATGACGTCACCCGCGCGCCTGTCTGGACGGCGCTGCTGACGGCGCAGGGCAAGTATCTGGCGGATTTCCTGATCGTGCCGGAGGGGGATTCGCTGCTGATCGACGTGGACGCGCGGCTTGCCGGTGACCTCGTACGGCGGCTGTCGATGTACAAGCTGCGCTCGGCGGTCGAATTGACCGAAACCGGCCTCAAGGTGTCGCGCGGCACCGGCGAGGCCCCTGCCGGAGCCATCGTCGACCCCCGCCATCCGGCGCTGGGCTGGCGGCTTTACGGCGAAACCGACAGCGACGACGGCATCGACTGGGACGCCATCCGCGTGACCCATACCATCCCCAAGTCGCTGGTCGAACTGATCCCGAACGAAACCTTCATCCTCGAAGCCGGGTTCGAGCGCCTGCACGGAGTCGATTTCCGCAAGGGCTGCTATGTCGGGCAGGAGGTCACCGCCCGCATGAAACACAAGACCGAATTGCGGAAAGGCCTTGTCACCGTCGCGGTGGACGGCGAGGTTCCGGTCGGCACGCCCATCCTGATGGCGGACGGGCGCGAGGCGGGAACCCTGTTCACCCAGTCAGGCGGACGCGGCATCGCCCATCTGCGCTTCGACCGCATCGGCGAGGGGCTGACCGCCGGGGGCATGGCGGTCCTTGCGGCCGATGGGCAGGTGCAAGCCGACCCGTAGGGTGCGTGGTTTCCACGCACCATGGTCTGCGGCCGGCGCAGGGAACCCACCCGTTCCGCGGACTTCACCGCCGGACGGGGGCTGTCTGCCCCCGCGAGGCCTGCGGCCTCTTCCCCTGAGGATATTTGAGAACCGTCCGAAAGCGAAAGGACGCGCCGGCTGGAGGGTGGGAACGCGCATCCTCAGGAGCCTGCCGCGCCGCAGGGTGCGTGCTCGGAACGCGCCATGTCCTGCGGGCGGTGCGTGGAAACCACGCATCCTGCGCCCGAAACGTCGTGGCTTCGCGCCATGATCCCTGACGCGCCCGGGCGCATCCGCCGCATCGTCCATATCGACATGGACGCCTTTTTTGCCAGCGTGGAACAGCGCGACAACCCGGACCTGCGCGGCAAGCCTGTGGCGGTCGGCGGCTCGTCCCTGCGTGGCGTCGTGGCGGCGGCCAGCTACGAGGCGCGGCCCTATGGCGTGCGCTCGGCCATGCCCTCGGTCCGGGCGAAGCGGCTCTGCCCCGAGCTCATCTTCGTCAAGGGCCGGTTCGAGGTCTATCGCGCCGTCAGCAACCAGATCCGCGAGATCTTCGCCCGCTTCACTCCTCTGATCGAACCCTTGTCGCTGGACGAGGCCTATCTGGACCTGACCGACTACCTTGAAGGCCGCACCGCCACCGCCATCGCGCAGGAGATCCGCGCGCTGATCCGGCTTGAGACCGGGCTGACCGCCTCGGCCGGGGTCAGCTACAACAAGTTTCTGGCCAAGCTCGCCTCGGACCAGCGCAAGCCCGATGGCCTTTACGTCATCCCGCCCGAGGCTGGGCCGGGCTTCGTCCTGACCCTGCCCATCGCCCGCTTTCACGGCATCGGTCCCGCCACGGCGGCCAGGATGGAACGCCACGGCATCCGCACCGGCGCCGACCTGCACCGCCAGAGCCTCGAGTTCCTGACGACACGCTTCGGCAAGGCGGGCCGCTATTACTGGAACATCGCCCGCGGCATCGACGACCGCGAGGTGCGCCCGAACCGCGAGCGCAAGTCCATCGGCGCAGAGACCACCTTCTTCACCGACATCCACGACCTCGCCGCCGCCGCCGGGGCGCTGGAGCCGCTGGCCGAGAAGGTCTGGCGCCATGCCGGCCCCCGCGAAGTCTCGGGACGAACGGTGACGCTCAAGGCGAAATACACCGATTTCCAGATCGTCACCCGCGCCCATAGCCAGCCTGCGCCCGTCATGTCGCAGGCGGAACTGCTGGCGCAGGCCACGGCCCTGCTGCCGCAGGTGCTGCCCGATCCGCGCGGGGTGCGGCTTCTGGGGATCACGCTGTCCAGCCTCTGCCCCCTGCCGCAGGGCCCGCAGCCCGAACAACTGGACCTGTTCGGCTGAGGCTTGCGGCGGCCGCATGGATCGGCTCCATTGCGGCGATTTTCACGAAAGGGCGGCGGATGCAGGGGGGCGATCGCGGGCTGGTCCTGCTGGTGCCGGTGCTGTGGGGACTGAACTTCCCGGCCACCGCGCTGATGCTGGACCATTACCCGCCGTTTCTGGCGGCCACCCTGCGCTTTGTCCTGATGGCGATCCCGGCGATCCTGTTCGTCCCCTTCCCGCAGGTCAGGCTTCGCTGGTTGATCGGCACGGGGCTGGGGCTGGGCGTCATGCAATTCTCGTTCCTTTACCTGGGAATGGCGACGGGGATGCCGGCTGGGCTTGCCTCGCTGGTGCTGCAGGCCTCGGCGCCCTTCACCATCCTTCTGGCGGCCGCTTTCCTGGGCGAGCGGCTGACGCCCTTGCGGCTGGCGGGCATCGGCCTTGCCGTGCTGGGGCTGGCGATCATCGGCGCCGCCCGCGCGCAATCGGCGGCGCTGCTACCGATGATGCTGACGCTGTTAGCCGCGCTGGGCTGGGCCGTCGGCAACATCTGCTCGCGGCTGGCGCGTGCGCCAAAGCCCCTGCACCTGACGATGTGGATGTCGATCGTCCCGCCCATTCCCCTGTACCTGTTGTCGCTGCTGATGGAAGGCCCGCGAATCGCCCCCGCGCTAGGCGGCGCCTTCACGGCCGCGGCCATGCCCGCCAACCTCGGGCTGCTTTACATCGTCGTCTTCGCCACGGTCCTGGGCTACGGCATCTGGAACACGCTGATGTCGCGCTATCCCGCCAGCGAGGTCGCGCCCTGGTCGATGCTGGTGCCCATCGTGGGCTTTTCGTCCGCCTGGGTGATGCTGGGCGAAAGGCCCCGCCTTCTGGAACTGGCGGCCGGGATGCTGGTCATCGCGGGGGTGGTTCTCGCCAGTCGGACGGCGGCACGGCAGTAAACCCTTTTTAGTCAAGCTGCAGGCAACTTTTGACAAGGCTGGGGGTTGTCAAGCGTCGTTGATGCCCCAAGTGCCATCAAATCGTCGCGAAAAATGCAGTATAGGTGGATCGCTGTGGGTTTGCGTGGGATGCATGGCGGGGTTGCGGGCAAGGGTATAACGAATCGGTGGTGCGACAGGGTAATCCTTCGCGACACCCTTCAGGGCAAAGAACACTCGGGGCGGGCGACCCCGCTCCTCGCGTTGGCGGGGTGAGAAAGACGGGAAACTTCATGCGTGATTTCGTGGACGGCTCGGCATTCAATTTCGAACAGGGGCAGCGGGCCCGCAAGCTTTTCGCCGCCGTTGTTCTGGCGGCGCTGGACGATGCCATTGCGGATGACAAGAAATACGGCAACGGGGCCGAACAGATCGCCCGGTGGGCGCGGTCGCGCGACGGGCGCGAGGTTCTCAGCTGCGCCGGCATCGACCCGAACGAGCGGGTGGTGAAGGGGCTGGTCGAGTTCGTGTCCAAGGGTGTGCGCACCTCGGTCGCGCTGTCGCGCGAGGAAAGCGAACGCCGCATGGCCGCCGAGGCCGAGGAAGCCGAGGCCGCGTAAGCTGCGGGTTCATCGCATCACAGGCCGCCCCATCCGGGCGGCCTTTTTCGTTTCAGCCGAAGAACCGCAGCGCCAGCGGCGCGATGATCGCGGTCAGCACGGCGTTCAGCCCCATGCCGATCCCGGCGAATGCCCCGGCCGTGGGGTTCACCTGGAACGCCCGCGCCGTCCCGATCCCATGCGCGGCGGTCCCGACCGCAAGCCCCCGCGCCCGCCAGTCGCGAAAGCCCAGCGCGTCGAACAGCGGCGTCACGATGATCGCACCGAGGATGCCCGTCAGCAGCACCAGCACCGCGGTCAGCGTGGGCTGCCCGCCCAGCCTCTCGGCGATGCCGATGGCGACGGGCGCCGTGGTAGACTTGGGGGCGAGCGAGGCCATGACCTCGGCCCCCAGCCCGAAGGCCCGCGCGATCGCAAGGGCCGAGACGACCGCCACTACCGAGGCCGCCACCAGCCCCGCGAGGATCGGCAGCGCCGCCGCCCGCATTTGCGGCAGGTTGTCGTGCATCGGCAGCGCAAGGCAGACCGTCGCGGGGCCAAGCATGAAATGGACGAACTGCGCGCCCTCGAAATAGGTGGCATAGGGTGTGCCGGTCACCGTCAGCAGCAGCCCAAGCAGGATGACGGCGATCAGCACCGGGTTGGCCCAGCTTTGGCGTCCTGCGGCGCGGAAAGCCGCCTCGCCCAGCGCATATCCCATCAGTGTCGCCGTCAGCCACAGCAGCGGCCCTTGGGAAAGATAGGCCCAGATCAAGGCGGGGTCGGCGTTCATCGCTCCTCCTGTCCGGTGAGGCGGGCGACGAAGATAAAGGCCCCGGACCCCGCGACCAGCGCCAGCACGGTTGAGACGACGATCGCCACCAGCAGCGCCAGCCCGTGTTCGCGCAAAAGTGGCAGATGCGCGACGATGCCGACGCCAGCGGGCACGAAGAACAGCGACAGATGCGCCAGCACCCCCTCCCCCACCGGCCGCAGCCAGCCGGCAAGGCCGGGCCGCAGCCGCATCGCGCCCAGCAGCAGCACCAGCCCCACGACCGGACCCGGCAGGGGCAGGTCCAGCCCGCGGGAGATGACCTCCCCGACAAGCTGGAAGCACAGGATGGTGACAAGCGCCGGGACCATGCCGCATGGTTAGCACGGGCCGGGCCGATTGGAAGCACCCGGCTTTTCGCCTTTCGGAAAACCGCGGCCCGCGTTGACTTGCCCGCGCGCACAGGTTGAATCGCCGCGGATCAAAGGAAACCCGCTTGCAGTTCGACCGCCTTCGCCTTTCCGGCTTCAAAAGCTTCGTGGACCCGACCGAACTGGTCATCCTCCAGGGGCTGACCGGCGTCGTCGGCCCCAATGGCTGCGGCAAGTCGAACCTGCTGGAAGCCCTGCGCTGGGTCATGGGCGAAAGCCGCCCGACCGCCATGCGCGGCGACGGGATGGAGGACGTGATCTTCGCCGGCACCACCCGCCGCCCCGCCAAGGGTCGGGCCGAGGTGACGCTGGCCCTCGACAACCGCGCCCGGCTTGCCCCCGTCGGCTTCAACGACGCCGACACGCTGGACGTGACGCGGCGGATCACCCGCGATGCCGGCTCGGCCTATCGCATCAACGGGCGCGAGGTGCGGGCGCGGGACGTGCAGATGCTGTTCGCGGATGCCTCGACCGGGGCGCAGTCGCCCGCGCTGGTGCGGCAGGGGCAGATTTCCGAGCTGATCAACGCCCGCCCCAAGGCGCGGCGCCGGGTGCTGGAGGAAGCGGCGGGCATCGGCGGGCTCTACCAGCGCCGGCACGAGGCCGAGTTGCGGCTGAACGGGGCCGAGCAGAACCTGACCCGCGTGGACGACACGCTGGAACAGTTGGCCGCGCAGGCGGCGGCGCTGGCGCGGCAGGCGCGGACGGCGGCGCGCTACCGCGAGATCGGCGCGGCCCTGCGCCGGGCTGAGGGCGCGCTGGTTTACCGACGCTGGTCCGAAGCGCAGGCCGCGCTGACGGCGGCACTCACGGCCTTCGCCGAAGCCCGCGCAACCGCCGCGCAGGCCGAGGCCGCTGCCCGCGCAGCCACCACCGCGCGAGCGCAGGCCGAGGCCGCCCTGCCCGCCCTCCGCGATGAGGACAGCATCGCCGCCGCGATCCAGGCCCGGGCCGCCGCCGAGGCCGAGGCGCTGGACGACGCCGAGGCCCGCGCCCGTGACACGCTTGCCACTCTGACCGCCCGCCTTGCCCAACTCGACCGCGACAGTGAGCGCGAGTCCGCGTTGAACCGCGACGCGGGCGAGGTTCTGGCACGGCTGACACACGAACGCGAGGAACTGGAGCAGGCCGATGCCGGCCATGAAGACCGGCTTGCTGCAGCCCAGATCGCCGCCGAGGATGCTGCCACTGCCCTGCGCGGGATCGAGGCGCGGCTTGGTGAACTCACCGACGAAGCGGCCCGCCTCGCCGCCCGCCACCAGTCCGCCGAGCGGCTGGTCGCGGACCTGCGCGTCATGCGCGAGCGAGCCGAGCGCGCCCAGACCGAGGCAGAAGCTGCTGTCACCCGCGCCGAAGCTGCAGGCCGCGAGGCCGAAGCCACCCTGGCGCAGGCGCAGGCCGCGCAGGAAGCCACCCGCGCCGCCGCAACGCAAGCCGAGGCCCGCCTTTCTGCCGCCGAGACCGACCGCGCCGCCGCAAGCGATGCCGAAACCGCCGCCCGCGCGACCCGCGCCCATGCCGAGGGCGAGGCCGCCGCGCTTGAGGCCGAGCGCAGCGCCCTATCCCGCCTCCTCGCCCGTGGCCGGGCCGAGGCGGGCGCGCTGCTGGACGCCCTCACCGTTGCGCCGGGCTTCGAGGTTGCGCTGGGCGCGGCGCTCGGCGACGACCTGCGGCTGCCCGTGACCGACGAAGGCCTCGGCTGGCGGACCCTGTCCATCCCCGACGACGACCCGGCCCTGCCCGAAGGCGCGGCCCCGCTTGGCGCGCAGGTTCAAGGCGCCCCTGCCCTTTCCCGCCGCTTGGCCCAGATCGGCCTTGTCGCGGATGCCGCAAGCGCCGCCCGGATGCAGCCGCACCTTCGCCCCGGCCAACGGCTTGTCACACGCGCGGGCGACCTCTTCCGCTGGGACGGGCTGGCGCTGCCGGCAGGAGAGGCGACATCCGCCGCCGCCCTGCATCTGCAGCAGGTGAACCGGCTGAAGGACACCATCGCGCAGGCTGAATCCGCGCGCACCCGCGCCGATGCCGCCATCGCCATCCATGAAACCGCCCGCGCCGCGTTGAAGGACGCAACGGGTGCCGAAACCTCGGCCCGCGAGGCCAGCCGGGCCGCCGAGCGGGCGCTTTCGGACAGCCTTCGCGCCGCCACCCGCGCCGATTCGGACCTGTCGCTTGCCCAGGGCCGCGCCGAGGCCGCGCGGGCCGAGCGCGCCCGTCATGCAGGCGATGCCGCCGACGCCGCCCGCAGGCTGGCCGAGGCGCGGGCCGCCCTGTCGGCCCTGCCCGACCGCAGCGCAGCGGCGACAGCTGTCGATCAGGCAAAAACCGCCGTCGAGGCCGCGCGCATCGCCACCCTTTCCCGGCACGGCGCGCTGGACGAGTTGCGGCGCGAGGGCGAGGGGCGGCTGAAGCGGCTGGAGGCGATCGCCAAGGACGCCTCCGGCTGGCGCCAGCGGCTCGATCAGGCCGGAACCCGCGCGGCCGAACTGCAGGCGCGGCGGGATGTCACGGCGGCGGAACTGGCGGGAGCCGAGGTCCAGCCCGCCATTCTTGCCCAGCGCCGCGCCGCGCTGTCGCAGCGCGTGGCGGAGGCCGAAGTCCGCCTGGCCCGTGCCCGCGCGGCCCTTGCGGCGGGGGATGCCGCCCTGCTGGCCGCCGCCGGTGCCGAGCGGGACGCCGAGCGCGCTGCGAGCGCCGGGCGCGAGGCCCGCGCGACCCGCGAAGCACGCGCGGATGCCGCCCGCGAGGCCGAAGCTCAGGCCCGCGCCCGCATCGCCGAGGACACGGACGGCACCCCCCCCGAGACGCTGGCGCAAACCCTGGGCGATACCGACGCGCCCCCGCCCTCCGCCCAGCTTGAATCCGACATTTCGCGGCTGCGGACCCAGCGGGACGTCCTCGGCCCCGTGAACCTCCGCGCCGAGGAGGACAAGCGCGTGCTGGAGGAGGAGCGTGCCCGGCTTGCCGCCGAGAAGGACGACCTGACCGCGGCCATCGCCCGGCTGCGCGCCGGCATCGGCAGCCTGAACCGCGAAGGGCGCGAGCGGCTGCTGGCCGCCTTCGACACGGTGAACGCCAGCTTCGGGGCGCTGTTCACCCATCTCTTCGGCGGCGGCGAGGCCCGGCTGGTGCTGGTCGAATCCGACGACCCGCTGGAGGCCGGGCTGGAGATCCTCGCCCAGCCACCGGGCAAGAAGCTTGCGACCCTCAGCCTGCTGTCGGGGGGCGAGCAGACGTTGACGGCGCTGGCGCTGATCTTCGCGGTCTTCCTGGCCACCCCCGCCCCGATCTGCGTGCTGGACGAGGTGGACGCGCCGCTGGACGATGCCAATGTCACCCGCTTCTGCGACCTGCTGGACGAGATGACGCGGCGCACCGACACGCGCTTCCTGATCATCACCCATCATGCGGTGACGATGGCCCGCATGGACCGGCTGTTCGGCGTCACGATGGTGGAACCGGGGGTGAGCCAGCTTGTCAGCGTGGACCTGCGGCTGGCCGAGGCGCTGGTGGCATGAAGATGGGGGGCTGCCCCCGCTTTCGGCTCCCCCGGGATATTTGGGTCCGGCCCGACGGGCGCGGGGTGGCGCAGCCGAGCGGGGACGGATAGCCTCGGCGCGACCACATGACCGGAGGTTTCCATGTCCCACGACGCTCGCCTGCGCCAGTTGAACATCATCCTGCCCGACGCGCCGATGCCGGCGGCGAACTACGTGCCCTTCGTGCAAAGCGGCAAGCTGCTGTTCGTCTCGGGCCAGATCGCCGCCGGCTCCGAGGGGTTGATCCGCGGCAGGCTGGGCGAGGACATGGATGTCGCGCAGGGTGCCGCCGCCGCGCGGGCCTGCGGCCTTGCACTGATCGCGCAGGCGCGGGCGGCGCTGGGCTCGCTCGACGGGATCGCGCGGGTGGTGAAGCTGACGGGCTTCGTCAACTCGACGCCCGAGTTCACCGACCAGCCCGAGGTCATCAACGGCTGCTCGGACCTGATGGTCGAGGTCTTCGGCGAGGCCGGCCGCCACGCCCGGGCCGCCGTCAGCGCCGCGGCCCTGCCTCGTGGCGTCGCGGTGGAAATCGAGGCCATCTTCGAACTCGCCTGAAGCCGTTCTTCTTCGTGGAAATATCCCGGGATCGCGTTGTATACGACGATGGGGGCTGGCCCCCGGTCCTGCGCCATCCGCCAGAGCATCCCTCCATGCTGCATCCCGATTTCCTGTCTCGCCCCCTTGCCCATCGCGGGTTGCACGGGCCGGGTGTCCCCGAGAACTCGATGGCCGCCTTCCGCGCGGCGATGGAGCGCGGCTATGGCATCGAGCTTGACGTGCAGCCCGCAGCGGACGGAACGCCGCTGGTGTTCCATGACGAGGAGTTGTTCCGGTTGACCGGAACAGACGGGCGAGTGGCCGCGCTGTCCGTGGCCGAGGCGGCGGCACGGCGACTTCTGGGGACGGATCAGACGATCTCGACGCTCGCGCAGGTGCTGGAGATCGTCGCGGGCCGGGTGCCGGTGCTGATCGAGATCAAGGATCAGGACGGCGCCCTCGGTCCGGGAATGGGCGACCTGCCGGCGCGGGTGGCGGAGGCCGTTTGCCCCCATGCCGCCAAGGGGCATCCGGTCGCGGTCATGTCCTTCAATCCCTGCGCCGTCCGTGCGCTGCGCGAGGGCGACCCGGCCCTGACCGTCGGGCTGACCAGTTGCGCCTTTCCCAAGCGCTCTTGGCCAGGCGTCCCGCAGAAGCGCCGGGCCGCCCTGGCGCGGCTGGAGGACTTCGAGGAGATCGGCGCAACCTTCGTCTCGCACGATCACCGGGATCTCGGGAATCCGGCCGTTGGGCGGTTGGCGGCGCGGGGCGTGCCGGTGCTCTGCTGGACGATCCGCTCGCCGCTGGAAGAAGCCGCCGCCCGACGCGTCGCCCGCAACATCACATTCGAGGGATACCTGCCATGAGAACGCTCATTACCGGCGGCACCCGCGGCATCGGTCGGGCGACGGCGACTGGCTGCGCCGAGCGCGGCTGACCCACCATGATGGGCTACAGCCGCAACGAGGCCGCCGCGCGGGAAACGCTGGCCGCCATCCGCGCCGCCGGAGGGACGGCGAGCGCCCATGCCGCCGACGTGGGCGATCCTGCGCAGGTAGCAGGGCTGTTCGACGCGGCAGAGGCGGCGATGGGCGGGCTGGACGCGGTGGTGATCAACGCAGGCATCGTGGCGCCGGTGATGCCGCTGGCTGAGATGACGCCCGAAAGGCTTGACCGCATGGTGCGGATCAACCTGACCGGGACGCTTTACTGCGCGCGCGAGGTGGCGCGGCGGCTGGGGGACGGCGGCGCGATCGTGCTGGTCTCCTCGGTCGCCGCCAGGCTGGGCTCGCCCGGCAAATACGTCGATTACGCGGCGACCAAGGGCGGGATCGACACGCTGGTGATCGGGCTTGCGGCGGAACTCGCCCCGCGCCGGGTCCGCGTCAACGGCGTGCGCCCGGGAATCATCGCGACCGACATCCACGCGGACGGGGGAGAGCCGGATCGCATCGCGACCGTCGGCCCGCAGCTTCCCTGGGGGCGCGTTGGCCGCCCCGAGGAAGTCGCGGCGGCGATCCTGTGGCTGATCTCGGACGCCGCGAGCTATACCTCGGGCGCCATCATCGACGTGGCAGGCGCACGCTAGACCGTCGAGAGGTCCTGCGCCGCAGCCAGCACCGCGTGCAGCGCCACCGGGTCGTCGTTGGCGCGCAGCTTCGTGCGCATGTCGCCGTCGCGCAGGGTGCGGCTGACCAGCGCCAGCGCCTTCAGATGCTCGACGCCCGGCGTGTCGGGCGCCAGCAGGGCGAAGACCAGGTCCACCGGCTGGCGATCCACGGCGTCGAAGTCCATCGGCTTTTCCAGCCGCAGGAACAGCCCCGCCACGCGGTCGAGGCCGGGAATGCGGGCGTGGGGCAGCGCGACCCCGTGGCCCACGCCGGTCGCGCCCAGGCTTTCGCGTTCCTGCAGCGCGTCCAGCGTCGCCGCGGGGTCCAGCTTGTAGGCCTGCGCGGCCATTTCCGCGATGTCGTGGAAAAGCCGCTTCTTGGAACTGACCTGCGCCTGCGAGCGGACCGCCGCAGGGGAAAGAATGTCGCTGATGCGCATGTGCTGCTGTCCTGCCCGTCCTTGGTCCGCGGCGTAAGAGCCGGACAGGCGCGAACCTGCCCGGCTTTCATGCTAACGCTGCGGCGTCAGCTCAGGTTGCGGGGGTCGATCCAGCCCACGTTGCCGTCCTCGCGGCGGTGGACCACATTGACCCCTCCGTGTTTCTCGTTGCGGAAGACCAGCATCGGCGCGCCCGCAAGCTCCATCTGCATGACCGCGTCGCCGACCGACAGGGTCGGCACCCGGGTCTCCATCTCTGCGACGATGATGGGCTGCAGGCCCGTATCGTCCTGCGATTCCCATTCATCCTCGTTGGCGGCCAGCACATAGCTTGCGGCGGTGCCGTATACAACCGGCTCGCTACGGTCCTTGTGATGGTCCTTCAGGCGACGCTTGTAGCGGCGCACCTGCTTGTCCATCTTCTCGCGGCACTTCTCGAAGGCGGCGTAGATGTTGTCGGGGTCCTGCCCCTTGGCCTGAACCGTCAGGCCGGTGGACAGATGGACCACCGCGTCGCAGGTCAGGTTGTGGGCATCGCGCGAAAAGATCACCGTGGAGTCGGTCGGACGCTGGGCGTATTTGCCGAAGGTCGCGTCCAGTTCGGTCTCGACATGGGTGGACAGCGCCTCGCCGATATCGATCTGTCGTCCACTGATCTGATAGCGCATGATTTTTTCCTTTCCGTGAGCCGAGCCGGTGGTTGCGCCGCTGCCGGCGCAAACCGACCGGTGACAAGAGCCCGCGACCGGGCTCCTTTCTTTATTTGGGAACAGCGTGCCCCCGGTGTCAATCGGCGCAGGCCCGCAGCGACGCCGCGCCTGCATTTATGGTAAAGATCGCCGGTGCTCAGCCCAGGGTAAAGCCTTCGCCCAGGTAGACCTCGCGCACGCGCGGGTCCTCGACGATGGCGGCGGTGGTGCCCGACATCAGCACCCGGCCGTCGTGCAGGATATAGGCGCGATCCACGATCCCCAGCGTCTCGCGCACGTTGTGGTCGGTGATGAGGACGCCGATGCCCCGCGTCTTCAGATCATGGACGAGGCCCCGGATCTCGCCCACGGCGATGGGGTCGACGCCCGCGAAGGGTTCGTCCAGCAAAAGGAAGGCGGGGTCCGAGGCGAGGCAGCGGGCGATTTCCACCCGCCGCCGCTCGCCCCCCGACAGCGCCAGCGCGGGGGCGTGGCGCAGGTGGCCAATGGAAAAATCGCCCAGCAGCTCCTCCAGCCGCTCGCGGCTCTGGCGGCGCTCGCGGCCGGCGACTTCGAGGACAGCCATGATGTTCTGCTCGACCGAAAGGCCGCGGAAGATCGACATCTCCTGCGGCAGGTAGCCGATGCCCATGCGGGCGCGGCGGAACATCGGCAAGGCGCTGACATCGCGCCCGTCGATGACGATGCGGCCCGCGTCTGGCATGACCAGCCCCGCGATGCAGTAGAAGCAGGTGGTCTTGCCCGAGCCGTTCGGCCCCAGAAGCGCCACGACCTCGCCCCGGTTCAGCCGTATCGAGACGTCGCGGATCACCGGGCGGTTGCGATAGGATTTCCGCAGTCCATCGACCTGCAGGCCCGATGAGGCAGAGGCAGGCGGCATCAGTTCTGGCCCGGCTGCAGCACCGTCCGCACCCGGCCGGAAACCGAGGCGGTGCCGTCGTTCAGATCGACCTCGATCCGGTCGCCGGCCAGCACGCTTTCCCCGCGGGTGACGATGGCATCGCCGGTCAGGACCACGGTCCCGGCCTCGACGTCATAGACGGCCCCGGCGGCCTCGGCCGCGTCGGGGCCGCTGACCAGCGTGACGCCGCCTGTGGCATTGAGGGACCGGATGCGATTCTGCCCGCCCTCGGCATAAACCACGGTCACGGACTGGGCCGAGAGCCGCATCTGCCCCTGCCCGATCAGCACGTTGCCGGTGAAGACGGCCTCGCCCGTGTCCTGGTTCACCCGCAGGGCATCGGAGGTCACCTCGACCGGGGCATCGGCATCGGCCCGCATGGCGCCGAAGCCCACGGTCTGGGCGGCGGCGGCAAGCGGCAGGGCCAGCGCAAGGAGGCCGGGCAGGATCAGGGAACGCAGCATGGTCGGCTCCTTCCAGCGGCGGGGGTCAGGGGCGGTATAGCAGCCGCACGTTCCCGTTCAATTCAAGAACCGTGGTCCCGGCCGCATCGGGACCGAGCCGCATGGCGTCCCCCTGAAGTTCGCCGAAGGGCGCGGTCACGTCCACCGTCTGCGCGGCGCTGACCACGCCCGCGTCAAGCTGCGCCTGCATCTGCGGGGCGGTCAGTTCCCAGCCGGTGGACAAGGCCATGCGGGTACCCCCGTCCAGCGTCAGCAATTCGCCCTCCTTGGCGGCCTGCGGGGCGGTGACCACCATCAGCAACCCGCTGCGGGACCGCCAGTCCAGCGTCAGGTCGCGCGCCGTCCCGTCCTCGGCCTCGCCCGGCACGGCGCGGGTGGCGCGCAGGGTGACGGTGGCGCCGTCATCGGTGACGGTGGTGAATTCGGGCGCGCCGATGCCTTCGGCGCGGGACAGTTCCTCGAAGCGGCCTTGGGCATAGGGGATCGCCGCCTGGGGGTCAGGCTTGCGCGCGAGCAGGAACAGCACCGACAGCAGCGCCAGCGCCGCCAGCGGCAGGACCACCTGCAGAAGCCGGACGATGCGGGTCCGCAGCACCCTAGACCATCCCGGCCCGCAGGCAGTCGTGGATATGGAGGATGCCTTCCGGCCGGTCGTTCGTGACGGCGAAAAGGCTGGTGATCTTGCTGTCCTGCATCTGCGCCAGCGCGGCCTCGGCCAGCGCGTCAGGGGCGATGGTGCGGGGGTTCTTCGTCATCACCTCGCCCGCCGTGTGGTCCAGCAGGCCGTCCATGTGACGGCGAAGGTCGCCGTCGGTGATGATGCCGACCAGCCCGCCTTTGTTGTTCGTCACGCCGGTCACGCCGAAGCCCTTGCGGCTGATGGTCAGCAGCGCCTCGGCCATCGGCGCGTCCTCGGGGACCAGCGGCATATCCGTATGCATCAGGTCGCCCACGCGGGCCAGCCGCGCGCCCAGCTTGCCGCCGGGATGGAAGGTGCGGAAATGCTCGGGGGTGAACTTGCGATGTTCCATCAGCGCCACCGCCAGTGCATCGCCCAGCGCCAGAGTCATCGTGGTCGAGGTCGTGGGCACGATCCCCGTCCCGCAGGCTTCCGCCGCCTGCGGCAGCAGCAGCGCCACGTCGGACTGGCGCAGCAGGGTGGACCGTTCGCGACCCGCCACCCCGATCAGCGGTATGGAAAAACGCCGCGTATGGGCCACGATATCCGCAATCTCGGGCGTCTCGCCGCTGTTCGACAGCACCAGCGCCACGTCGCCTTTCGTCACCATGCCGAGGTCGCCGTGGCTGGCCTCTGCCGGGTGGACGAACTGCGCGGGCGTGCCGGTCGAGGCGAAGGTTGCCGCGATCTTGCGGCCGACATGGCCCGACTTGCCCATGCCGGACACGATCACCCGGCCCGTTGCCTCAAGGATCAGCCGCACGGCGGCATCGAAGGGTTGGGCCAGGGGGCCGTCCAGCGCGGCCTCGATCTCGGACAACCCTTGCGCCTCGCAGCGGATCACGCGACGGGCGGTCTCGACATATTCACTCATCTCCCCGACCTAGTGATGGAAGATGTCGTTGTCATCGCCCCAGCCCATCAGGTCCAGCGTCGCCCGCGCCGGCAGGAAGTCGAAGCAGGCCTGCGCCAGCGCCATCCGCCCCTCGCGTTCCAGCCGCTTTTCCAGTTCGGCCTTCAGCGCATGAAGATGCAGCACGTCTGACGCGGCATAATCCAGTTGCGCCTGCGTCAGTTCCTCGGCGCCCCAGTCGCTGGTCTGCTGCTGCTTGGACACGTCCACGCCGACGAGGTCGCTCAGCAGGTATTTCAGTCCGTGCCGGTCGGTGAAGGTCCGCACCATCTTGGACGCGATCTTGGTGCACCAGACCGGGCGCGTGACCACGCCGAAGGCGTTTTCCAGCATCGCGATGTCGAAGCGGCCGAAGTGGAACAGCTTCAGCGTGCCCTCGTCGGCCAGCATCCGGGTCAGGTTAGGCGCCTCGTGCTGGCCGCGGGCGATCTGCACCAGATGCGCGTCGCCGTCGCCCGCGCTCATCTGCACCAGGCACAGCCGGTCGCGGCGGGGGTCGAGCCCCATGGTCTCGGTGTCGATGGCCACGACCGGCCCGAGGTCCAGCCCGTCCGGCAGGTCGTGGCGGTGAAGATGGATGGTCATGCGCGGGTCCCTTCGGCTTTGGGGGCGGATGTGCCCGCCCCGCAGGATCGCGTCAATGAAAAGGCACCGTGCTTTCCGGCAAAGGCCCGCCACCTAGCCGGGGCTGCGGACGCCGCCGACGACAGGTTCCTCGGGCTGCGGGCTGAGCCAGCGATAGAGGACGCCGCCCAGTGCGCCCCCGATCAGCGGCGCCACCCAGAACAGCCATAACTGGCTCAGCGCCCAGCCGCCCACGAACAATGCGGGTCCGGTGGATCGCGCGGGATTGACCGAGGTGTTGGTGACGGGGATCGAGATCAAGTGGACCAGCGTCAGCCCCAGCCCGATGGCGATGGGGGCAAAGCCCACCGGCGCCCGCCCATGCGTGGCCCCCATGATGATGAACAGGAACATGGCCGTCAGCACCACCTCGGCCAGAAAGCCCGCGCCCATCGAATAGCCGCCCGGCGAATGTTCGCCATAGCCGTTCGCCGCAAAGCCCGAGGCCGAGGCGTCGAAGCCCGGCGCGCCATTGGCGATCAGGTAAAGCACCAGCGCGCCCAGGATCGCACCCAGGACCTGCGCCACCACATAGGGCAGGATCTGCGAGGACGGGAAACGCCCGCCCGCCGCAAGCCCGACTGTCACCGCAGGGTTCAGGTGGCAGCCCGACACATGCCCGATGGCATAGGCCATGGTCAGCACGGTCAGCCCGAAGGCCAGCGACACGCCCAGAAGGCCGATGCCCACCTCGGGGAAGGCGGCCGCCAGCACGGCCGACCCGCAGCCGCCGAAGGTCAGCCAGGATGTTCCTATAAATTCCGCCGCGTATTTCTGAGAACTCATCACCAACACCCTTGAAGGAGGCGGCCGTATGCCGACTCGTTCAAGGTCTCACATAAGCGTGAGTGCACAAAGCGGAATAAGAAGCGGTCAGCCCGTCCCGCTGCCGCCGGTCGCGCCGTAAACCTCGCCGGTGATGTAGCTGGCCTCGTCGCTGGCAAGCAGGACGTAGATCGGCGCGATCTCTACCGGCTGGCCGGCGCGGCCGAGCGGGCTGTCAGCGCCGAACTCGGGCAGGTCTTCCCTGGGCTGGCCGCCCGAGACCTGCAGCGCGGTCCAGAACGGCCCCGGCGCCACCGCATTCACGCGGATGCCCTTGGGCGCAAGCTGCTTGGCCAGCCCCTGGGCAAAGACCTTCCCGGCGCCCTTGGTCATCGCATAGTCCAGCATGTCGGGCGAGGGCGAGAAGGCGTTGATCGACGAGGTCACGATGATCGAGGCCCCCTTCTTCAGATGCGGCAGCGCCTGCTGCGCCATCCAGAAGGGCGCGTAGATGTTGGTCTTGATCGTCGCGTCGAAGGCGTCCGAGGTGATGTCGGCGATGGACTTCTGCGCCTGCTGGCGGCCCGCGTTCAGCACCAGCACCTCAAGCCCGCCCAAGCCCTTCACGGCATCGTCGATGACCTTGCGGGCGGCCTGCTCGTCGCGGATGTCGGCGGGCAGCGCGACCGCGCGGCGACCCTCGGCCTCGATCAACTTCACGACAGTCTGCGCGTCGCTTTCCTCGTCCGGGTGATAGTTGATCGCGACATCCGCGCCCTCGCGCGCATAGGCGATGGCGGCGGCGCGGCCGATGCCGCTGTCGCCCCCGGTGATCAGCGCGCGCTTGCCCTTCAGCCGGTCATGGCCCTTGTAGCTTTCCTCGCCATGGTCGGGCTGCGGGTCCATCTTCTCGGCCAGCCCCGGCCAGGGCTGCTGGTCGTCGGAATAGGGATTGAGCGGCAGGCGCGGATCCTCGATCGCGCCCGAGCGGTAGGGAGGGAGAACGGGGTCGGAGCCTTCCTTGTCGGACATGGATCATCCTTTCACAGCACGAGTTGCGAGGGGCAACGCCCCTACGCCGCGGCCGTTCCCCTGCCCTGACGCGGGCCGCTGGCGCCCGGCAGGTCCGCCGTGGTGGAATGCGGCAAGCCGCGGATAAAGAGGAAAGCGATGAACCGACTGGAATGCGACCGGATGTTCATGGCGGTGATGGAGGCGGGCAGCTTCATCGGCGGCGCCAGGCAGCTTGGCACCAGTTCGGGGCAGGCCTCGAAGCTGGTCTCGCGGCTGGAATCGGAACTGGGGGTGCGGCTGCTGAACCGCACCACCCGCTCGGTATCCCCGACCGAGGCGGGCCAAGCCTATCACGACCGTCTGCGGGTGCTGATCGAGGAGCTGGACAGGCTGGACAGCGAGATCCGCAACATCTCGCAGACCCCGCGCGGGCGGCTACGGGTGGCCGCGCCCCTGACCTTCGGCATCCGCGAGCTTGCCCCGGCGCTGAACGACTTCGCCGCCCGCTATCCCGAGATCGAACTGGACGTGAGCTTTTCGGACCGGGCCGTGAACCTCGTGGACGACGGCTTCGACCTTGCCGTGCGGGTCGGGCAGCCGGACGATTCCAGCCTCATCATCCGCAAGCTCTGCGCGGTCCGCATCGTCGTGGTGGGGGCGCAGGCCTACCTGGACCGCAACCCCGCGCCCGAAACTCCCGCTGACCTGACGCGGCACGACTGCATCATCGACACGAACTTCCGCGATCCCAGCCGCTGGCCCTCCGGCGATCCGCCGGGGGTGGCGGTCAGCGGGCGGCTGCGCTTTTCCAATGCCGAGGCCTGCCTGCAGGCCGCCGAGGCCGGGCTGGGCCTTGCCTGCGTCCCCGCCTTTGTCGCGGGCGATGCGATCCGCGGGGGCCGGGTGGTGCCACTGCTGCAGGAGTTCGAATCCGCGCCCTATGACATCTTCCTGCTTTATCCCCACAGCCGCCATCTTGCGGCCAAGGTGCGGCTGCTGGTGGACGCGCTGGTAAAACGCTACCGCGACACCCCACATTGGGAAAGGGGCTGGTAACGATCATTTCCATATAGGAAGCAATCATCTTCCCTGCAAGCTGATTATTTCCTTCGCAGATCGGCACTATCTTGGTGTCAACGCAAACGAGGAGAGACCGCCCATGCATATCGACCTGACCGACAAGACCGCCATCGTCACCGGCTCGACCGGCGGCATCGGCATGGCCATTGCTAAGGGGCTGGCCCAGGCCGGTGCCCGCGTCGTGGTCGTCGGCCGCCGCGAGGACAGCACGAATGCCGCGCGGGACGCCGTGAACGCGGCCTCGGGGCGCGATGACGCCCGCGCGGTCGTGGCCGATGCCGGGACCGCCGAGGGCTGCGCCGCGCTGATCGCGGCCGAGCCGCAGGCCGACATCCTGGTCAACAACCTCGGCATCTACGGCGCCCGCGCGTTCTTCGACATCACCGACGCCGAATGGGAGGAAATGCTGCAGGTCAACGTCCTCAGCGGCGTGCGGCTGGCCCGTCATTACGCGCAGGGAATGCGTGACCGCGGCTGGGGGCGCATCCAGTTCATCTCCAGCGAATCGGCGCTGAACATCCCCGGCGAAATGGTCCATTACGGTGCCAGCAAGGCCGCCGTGCAGGGCGTGTCCCGCGGGCTGGCCAGGGTGCTGGCGGGAACCGGCGTCACCGTCAACTCGATCCTGCCGGGACCGACGCGCACCGAAGGCTCGGTCGAGATGATGCACGACCTCGCCCGCGAGCGAGGCGTTTCCCCCGAGGAAATGGAGGCGCTGTTCCTGCGCGAAAACCGCCCCTCGAACCTGCTGGGCCGCTTCGCCACCCCCGAGGAGGTCGCGGCGATGAGCGTTTACGTCGCCTCGCCCCAAGCCAGCGCCACGACCGGCGCCGCGCTGCGCGTGGATGGCGGCACCGTGGAAAGCATCGCCTGAGATCAGAGGAGGAGAGAAGGACATGCCTACCGACACGCAAGAAGGCTACGGCCTTGTCAGCAAGACCTTTCACTGGGTGATGGCTTTCCTGGTGGGCTGGCAATTCCTGAAGTTCTTCGACCGCATCGGCGAGGGCGAGCATTGGGTCGGCCAGACGCTGGTCTCGTGGCACATCTCGATCGGCGCGCTGCTGCTGGTGATGGTCGCCGCCCGCTTTGGCTGGGCGCTCAACCAGCGGGGTCAGCGTCCCCTGAACGATCCGGCAATGGATTTCTACATCAAGGCCGGGCATGGCCTGATCTACGCCACGCTGATCCTGCTGCCGCTGACCGGCATCATGCTGATGGTCGGCGCGGGCTTCGGCGTGACCGCCTTCGGCGTCGAACTGATCGCCAAGGGCGAGAAGATCGGCTGGGCGCAAGGCCTCGGCAGCCTGCACTCGCCGCTGGCCTGGATTCTGGCGGCGCTGGTCGTCGGGCATATCGCGATGGCGCTGTTCCACCAGTTCGTCAGGCGCGACGGGACGCTGGACCGGATGCTGTGACGCACCGGCCGTCCCCTTCCCTTTCACAAGACAGGAGATTTCTTCATGGAAAAGCGTGAACTCGGCAAATCGGGCATCGCCATTGCCCCCCTTGTTTTCGGCGGCAACGTCTTCGGCTGGACCACCGACCGGCAGCAGTCCTTCACCCTGCTGGATCGCTTCACCGGGCAAGGCTTCAACGCCATCGACACCGCGGATGTCTATTCCAGCTGGGCGCCCGGCCTGTCGGGCGGGGAATCGGAAACCGTCATCGGCGAATGGCTGGCCCAGGGGGGCCGCCGCGACGACGTGGTGCTGATGACCAAGGTCGGCATGTGGGAGAGCCGCAAGGGCCTCTCTGCCGCCAATATCGAGGCCGCGCTGGACGATTCGCTGCGTCGCCTGCAGACCGACCATGTGGACGTCTATTTCGCCCATGTGGACGACGAGAGCGTGCCTTTCGAGGAAACGCTGGGCGCCTTTTCCCGGCTGATCGAGGCCGGCAAGGTCCGCGTCATCGGCGCCTCGAACCACTCGGCCGACCGCCTGCAGGCCGCGCTGGATGCGGCAAAAGCCGCCGGGCTGCCGCGCTACGAGATGGTCCAGCCCGCCTACAACCTTCATGACCGCAAGGACTTCGAGCAGTCGCTGCTGCCGGTCATCCAGTCCGAAAGGCTTGGCGCGGTCAGCTATTTCTCGCTGGCGAGCGGCTTCCTGTCCGGGAAATACCGCACGAAGGCCGATCTTGAGGGCAGCAGCCGCAAGGGCTTCCTCGAAGGCTATTTCGACGACCGCGGCGCGCGTATCCTGACCGCGCTGCGCGAGGTGGCCGAAGGTGTAGGCGCCCCGCAGGCGCAGGTCGCGCTGGCCTGGCTGATGTCGCGCCCCGGCCTGACCGCGCCCATCGCCAGCGCCACCAGCGTTCAGCAACTGGACGAGATCATGGGCGCCGTGGCCCTCGACCTGCCCACTGAGGCCCGCGAGCGGCTGGACGCGGCGAGCCGCTGAACGAACGCCCGGCGCGGGTCGCGCGCCGGGACCAGCCCGAAAGGAGACACCGATGCTTGTGCAAGGAAAATGGGTGGCCGACTGGCAGCCGGTGCAGGCCAAGGACGAAAAGGGCGGCTTCGTCCGCCAGACATCGGGCTTCCGCAACTGGATCACCCCCGACGGCAGCCCCGGCCCCAGTGGCGAGGGCGGCTTTGCCGCCGAACCCGGCCGCTATCATCTTTACGTCGCGCTGATCTGCCCCTGGGCCTCGCGCACGCTGATCGGGCGCAGGCTGAAGAAGCTGGAGGACGTGATCTCGGTTTCGGTAGTCGAGCCGGAACTGGGCGACCAGGGCTGGCGCTTTGCCGTGCCCGACCCGCTGACCGGCGCCGACCACCTGCACCAGATCTACAGCGGGGCCGATCCGCAGGTCTCGGGCCGGGCCACGGTGCCGGTCCTCTGGGACAAGCGGCAGCGCACCATCGTCAACAACGAATCCGCCGAGATCCTGCGGATGATGACCACCGGCTTCGGCGATCTGGCCGACCCGACCTTCGACCTCTACCCCGCCGATCTGCAGGACGAGATCGAGGCGCTGAACGCCCGCATCTATCCACGCCTGAACAACGGGGTCTATCGCGCAGGCTTCGCCACCACGCAGGAAGCCTATGACGAGGCCTTCCACGATGTCTTCGCCATGCTGGACGAACTGGAAGGGCGCTTCTCGGATGGACGCGCCTTCCTGTCGGGCGATCGGGTGACGGAAGCCGACATCCGCCTGTTCGTGACGCTGGTGCGCTTCGACGCGGCCTATCACGGACTGTTCAAGTGCAACCTGCGCCGGCTGGCCGACTATCCGGCGCTCAGCGCCTATCTGGAACGCTTCCTCGCCCTGCCAGGCGTGCGCGACACGGTCAGCATCGACCACATCAAGCGCGGCTATTATTCCATAAAGGCGCTGAACCCGACCGGCATCGTGCCGCTGGGTCCCAGGCTGGAATGGGACCGCCAGCCGCTCTGACCCGCGGCGCGGGGAAGACGGCGGCAGGTCTGGACGCAAGCCCCGGATCGCCTCATCCTCAACTCCGGGCGCCGGGGGTATCCAGTGCGCGGCAATCGACTGCGAGGGAGGGGATCATGGGGCAACTGGGATCAAGGCGGCTTTGTTTCGTGGGGGCACTATGGCTTGGGACAGGCGCGGCCTTTGCCGCATCCCCTGTCCCGGTCGAAGGGCAAAACGGCATGGTGGTGACGGCGCAGCATCTTGCCTCGCAGGTCGGCGTCGATATGCTGAAGGCCGGCGGCAATGCGGTCGATGCCGCCGTGGCGGTCGGCTATGCGCTGGCGGTGGTTTATCCGACCGCGGGCAACCTCGGCGGCGGCGGCTTCATGACGATCCGGCTTGCTGATGGGACCACGACATTCCTCGACTTCCGCGAGCGCGCGCCCTTGGCCGCGACCAGCACCATGTATCTGGACCCCGAGGGCAACCCGATCCCCGGCGCCAGCACCGACGGCTATCTGGCCGTGGGCACGCCGGGGTCCGTCGCGGGCTTCGAGATGGCGCGCGAGAAATACGGCACGAAACCGCGCGAGGAGCTGCTGGCGCCTGCGATCCGGCTGGCAACGGAAGGCTTTGTGCTGGAACAGGGCGACATCGCCTCGTTCGCAGATGGCAATGACCGGCTGGCCCAGGACCCTGCGGCCGCAAGGATCTTCCTGAAGGACGGCCAGCCCTATCGGATCGGGGACCGGCTGGTGCAGGCGGACCTTGCCGGGTCGCTGCGGCAGATTTCCGACGGCGGGGCGGAGGCCTTCTACAACGGCGGCATCGCCGACCTGATCGTGCAGGCGAGCGAGGCCAATGGCGGCATCCTCGCGAAAGAGGATTTCCAGCAATACCAGGTCCGCGAGATGGCGCCCGTGACCTGCAGCTATCGCGGCTATGACATCGCCTCGGCGCCGCCGCCCTCGTCCGGCGGGCTGATCATCTGCGAGATCCTGAACGTGCTGGAAGGCTATCCGATTTCCTATCTGGGCCATGGCTCGGCGGAAACCACGCGGCTGATGGTCGAGGCGATGCGCCACGCCTATGTGGACCGCAACACCGCGCTGGGCGATCCCGATTTCGTGCAGAACCCGGTCGAAAGGCTGACCAGCAAGGCCTATGCCGACGAGATCCGGTCGCGCATCGACGCCTTCCGCGCCGGCGTCAGCGCCGAGTTGAAGATCGATGTCGCGCCCGAGTCCCCGGAAACGACGCATTATTCGATCATCGACAAGGACGGGAACGCCGTCGCCGTCACCTATACGCTGAACGGCTCGTTCGGGACGGCCAAGGTGGCCGAGGGCACCGGTATCCTTCTGAACAACGAGATGGACGACTTCACCGTCAAGCCGGGGGTGCCCAACCTTTACGGGCTGGTGCAGGGCGAGGCCAACGCCATCGAACCGCGCAAGTCGCCCCTGTCCTCGATGAGCCCGACCATCGTTTCCAGGGACGGCGAGCCCTTCATGGTGATCGGCAGCCCCGGCGGGGCGCGCATCATCACCATCACCCTGCAGGCGATCATGAACGTGATCGACCACGGCATGGACCTTCAGGAAGCCATCGACGCCCCGCGCATCCATCACCAGTGGCTGCCCGACCGGGTCTTCGTCGAGCCGCGCGGCCTGTCCCCGGACACCATGCGCCTGCTGGTCGGGATGGGATACGACATCGGCACCGATCCGAACTGGCCGGTCTGGGGCGAGGCGGCGGGCATCCTTGTCGGCGGCAAGAGCCTGCGGGACATCGAGGACGGCGACGGCGGGGGCTATCACGGCGCGATCGACAGCCGAGCGAGTGCCGGGGCCGCGATCGGTTACTAGCCCTTAGCCTTGAGCGGGGCTGATCATGAATCAACCCGCGCAGCAGAGCTGCGCGGGTCTTTTTGAGCATCACGAACCGGTAACAGAAACAACTCGTAACAAGCGATGCCTTGCAAGACGGCCGTCTTGAGACCTGTTGACCACATGGAACGCCCGCGTTCAATTTGTCCAAATGGACATGTTCCGACGCAGGCGGAAAGCGGCTGTTCCTACAAGCGCACCGAGGCCTGGTCGTCCTTGTAATCCATCTTGGGATCAACCCCGAGCAGCGACTTGACCCCCGCCAGCAGGCTGGAGCCGTCCAGCCAGATCTCGGCCTGGTCCGCGTCAAGGCGCAGCAGCCGCAGCTTGGGGTCGTCCTTGCCCTTCTCGTACCAGGCGGCGACCTGCGGGTTCCACAACTTGTCGATCATGGCGCGGTCCTGCGACAGGCTGAGGCTGCCCTGGATCGAGGCGTAAAGCTCTCCCTTGGCGGAAAAGGTGGCGATGGCGCGGCGGCCTTCGGTCAGCTTGCCCACGATGTGGTTGTCGCTTGAGGTGAAGAACCACAGGGGCGAGCGTTCCGCGTCGATCTGGACGTACATCGGGCGGGCGAAGCCGTCCTCGACCCCGTCCACCCCCAGCATCATCACGCGTTCCGCGGCAAGCGCCTTCCAGAAGCGGGCCTCGATCTTGGCGTCGTCGGTCATCATGCGTTCTCCTGTGGATCAAGGGCGATCTGTGTGTGCTGGACCACGGTCCAGTCGTCATGGCCGCGGCGGCGGTAGACCGAGGTGCAGGCGGCGGCGAAGCGCGTCCCCTCCCGGCTGGCGACCACGCAATAGGCAATGGCGATCAGTCCTTCCTGCGGCCGGCGCACGTCCTGCTGCGAAAAGGCGACCTCGTCCCATGCGGGCGTGTGGCTGACCGCCTCAATCGCGGCATCGCCCGTGAACAGCCAGGGCGCCCGGCTCAGGGCCATCACGCAGTCGGGGTCCACCCGCTCGTGATAGCGTTCCTCGCTTGCCCGCCACAGGCTTTCCTCGAATTCCCAGACCCGCTTGTCGTCCATAGGCTCCTCCCCGGATGCATGTTGAACAACACCGGAACGGCGCAGGCGTTCCGCAGGGGCAGAGCCTTCCCGCCGGGGTTGTCCTCTGCGGTCCCGCCCTCTAGATTCTGCCGGATGGACCAGAACTCCTCGCGCGAGATGTCCGGGGCTGCGCCCGTGCCTGCCGGGCTGCCCGACAGGGTGGATGGCCTTGCCCTGTTCCTGGACATCGACGGCACGCTTCTGGACATCGCGGACACCCCGGACGGAATCGTGGTGCCGCCGGGGCTGGCCGGGGCGCTGGAACGGCTGACCGCAAGGCTGGGCGGCGCGATGGCGCTGGTCACGGGTCGGTCGCTTGCCACCGTGGACCGGCTGTTTCCCGGCCTTTCCGCCACGGTCAACGGGCTGCACGGGGCGGAATGGCGCGACGGGTCCGGGCGGGTCTTCGCCCCCGACACCACCGACGCCTTTTCGGGCGCCAAGCAGCGGCTGCGCGAACAGGCCGCCCGCTGGCCCGGCGTCGTGTTCGAGGACAAGGGCCCGGCATTCGCCGCCCATTACCGCCTTGCCCCGGCCAGCGAATCGCAGGTGCGGCGGCTGATGCAGGCGCTTGCGGAAACCGTTGGCGACAGGTGGAAACTGCAGGAAGGAAAGGCGGTTGTGGAGTTGCGGCCGCACGGCCGGGACAAGGGAGACGCATTGATGCAGACGATGGGGCAAAAGGCTTTCGCAGGGCGCCGGCCATTGGCGATCGGGGACGACGTGACGGACGAGGCGATGTTCGCGGCCGCGAACCGACTTGGCGGCCTGTCGGTCCGGGTCGGAACCGATGGGCGCGAAACCCTCGCGCGGGGCCGCCTCGCCTCGCCGGCCGAACTGCGCGGCTGGATCGAGCGGGTGTCGCGATGAACGCGCCCCTCGAGGCCCTTGCCCCCGCCGGAACGGCCAGCCTTCCAAGCCATTCGCTCGACCTCGGCGTCATCGGCAATGCCGCGGCGGCCGCGCTGGTGGACCGCAACGGCTCGATTGTCTGGATGTGCGCGCCGCGCATGGACGGCGACCCGGTCTTCTGCCGCCTCTTGGCCGGCACGCAGGCCGAGGGCGGCGACTGGTCGATCACCATCGAGGATTTCGCCCACAGCGAACAGCGCTACCTGCGCAACACGGCGATCCTGGAAACGATCCTGACCGACGGCGCGGGCAACCGGCTCCGCATCCTTGATTTCGCACCGCGCTTCAAGGAGTTGGGCAGGATCTTCCGCCCCCTGGGCATCGTGCGGATGATCGAACCGCTGGAGGGCACGCCGCGCGCCCGCGTCCTGATGCGCCCGCGCCACGGCTACGGCGCCCATGTCCCCGAGACCACGCGCGGCACCAACCACATCCGCTTCCTGTTGGGCGAGCAGGTGCTGCGCCTGACCACCAACGCGCCCATAGACTACATCGAGCATGGCAGGGCCTTCCTGATCGACCGCCCCTATGCCTTCGTCTTCGGCGCCGACGAACGTCTGTCCGAGGCCCCGCTGCAGATGGCGCGCGGCTTCCTCGACAAGACCGCCGATTACTGGCGGAACTGGGTCCGCTACCTGTCGGTGCCGCTGGACTATCAGGACGTGGTGATCCGCTCGGCCATCACGCTGAAGCTTTGCGCGCATGAGGAAACCGGGGGCATCGTCGCGGCGCTGACGACCTCGATCCCCGAATACGGGGAAAGCGGGCGGACCTGGGACTATCGCTTCTGCTGGCTCAGGGATTCCTATTTCACCGTCAGCGCGCTGAACCTGCTTGGCGCGACCCGGACGATGGAGGAATACCTGTCCTATGTCTCGAACATCGCGGCAGGCTCGCCCGACGGCTACCTGCAGCCGCTGTTCGGGCTGGGGCTGGAACGGCAGGTGGACGAAGAGATGGTGCCCACCCTGCCCGGCTATCGCAGCCTCGGCCCCGTGCGGCGCGGCAACGCCGCCTATACGCAGGTGCAGAACGACGGCTACGGCTCGGTGATCCTGTCGATCACGCAGGCCTTCTTCGACGAACGCCTGCCCACCATGGGCGGCGAGGCGCTGTTCACCCGGCTGGAACGACTGGGCCGGCAGGCGGCCATGCGCTGGAACCAACCCGACGCGGGGTTGTGGGAATTCCGCACCCGCGGCGCGGTCCACACCCATTCCGCCGTGATGTGCTGGGCCGCTTGCGACCGGCTGGCCAAGATCGCCGCCCGGCTGGCCCTGTCCGAACGCGAGGCGCAGTGGCGGGCCGAGGCCGACCTGATCCGCGAGGGCATTCTCGAACAAGGCTGGAACAAGGAACTGCAGAGCTTCGTGTCCAGCTTCGGCGGCCGCGACCTCGACGCGAGCCTGCTGCTGATGCCGCAGATCGGCATCATCCCGGCGCATGACCCCCGCTTCCTGTCCACGCTGGAGGCCTGCGAGAAGCACCTGCGCTTTGGCAACCACCTTTACCGCTATCGCGCCCCTGACGATTTCGGAGAGCCGGAGACCGCCTTCACCGCCTGCACCTTCTGGCTGATCGACGCGCTTGTCCGTGTTGGCCGCCGCGAGGACGCGCGCCAGATCTTCGCCGAGATCCTGCGCACCCGGAACCACCTTGGCCTGCTCTCCGAAGGGGTCCATGTCGAGACGGGCGAGCTTTGGGGCAACTTCCCGCAGACCTATTCGATGGTCGGGCTTGTCCATGCCGCCATGCACCTGTCCCGACGATGGGAGGACGTGCTGTGAGCCGGCTGATCGTCGTCTCGAACCGCGTGCCCGACCCGACCAAGGGGGCGCCCGCCGGCGGTCTGGCCGTCGCATTGCATTCCGCGCTGGAAAAGGCGGGCGGCGTCTGGATGGGTTGGTCCGGCAAGTCCAGCGGCGTGAAGGAACCGGGGCCGCTGCAGTTCGTGGAACGCGGCAACATCACCTATGCCCTGACCGACCTGTCGCGGCGCGACCTGTCCGAATATTACGCGGGCTTTGCCAACAGCGTGCTGTGGCCCTTGTGCCATTACCGGCTGGACCTGACGGAATACGCCCGCAAGGACATGGCGGGCTATTTCCGGGTGAACCGCTTTTTCGCGGAACGGCTGCGGCCCCTGATCCAGCCCGACGACCTGATCTGGATTCACGACTATCACCTGATCCCGATGGCCGCCGAGCTGCGCCAGATGGGGGTGGAAAACCGCATCGGCTTCTTCATGCACATCCCCTGGCCCTCGCCGGATGTGTTCTTCACCCTGCCGGTGCATGAGGCGATCATCGGCGGCCTGACGGCCTATGACGTGGTGGGCTTCCAGACCGAATACGACGTCGAGAACTTCGCCCTCGGCCTCAGGCGCGAGGGGATCGGGCGCGACCTCGGCCAAGGCTGGATGACCGCCCATGGCCGCCGCTTCCGCGCCTGCGCCTTTCCCATCGGCATCAACGTTGCCGAATTCGCCATGATGGCGAAACGGGCGGTGCGGAACACGGCGGTCAAGCGCACCGCCGTCAGCTTCAACGGCCGCGACCTGATCATCGGGGTGGACCGGCTGGATTACTCCAAGGGCCTGACCCACCGCATCGACGGGTTCGAGCGGTTCCTGATCGCCAACCCCGACTGGCGCGGGCGCACGACGCTGCTGCAGGTCACGCCGAAATCCCGCAGCGACGTGCCGGGCTATTCCGACATGCAGCGGCAGGTGGCCGAGCATGCTGGCCGGGTCAATGGCGCGATGGGCACGATGGACTGGACGCCCATCCGCTATATCAACCAGTCCGTCGGGCGCAGCACGCTTGCGGGCCTTTACCGCGTCGCCCGCGTTGGACTGGTGACGCCCCTGCGCGACGGCATGAACCTGGTCGCCAAGGAATTCGTCGCCGCCCAGAACCCCGCCGATCCCGGCGTCCTTGTCCTGTCCCGCTTTGCCGGCGCGGCGCGGGAACTGGACGCCGCGGTGCTGGTCAACCCTTACGACATCGAGGCCGTCGGCAACGCCATCGCCCGCGCCCTGTCCATGCCGCTCGAGGAACGGATCGAGCGGTTCACCGCGATGATGGCCCGGCTGGAACAGAACGACATCTCGAAATGGTGCGCGGATTTCCTGGCCGCGCTGGGGCCCGAGGGCGCCGCGCCGCAGGCTGCGGCCTAAAGGCGCTGCGCCTCGAACCGGGCGACCATCCGGCGCAGCCGCCGTTCGCTTGCGCCGATGGTGGCCTCGTAGCGGCGGTTCGAGAAGCCGAAAAGCGTCGATTGCGCCGAGGCGTCATGGCCGACGAGGAAGGGCAGCGTCGTGACGACCCGCAGCCCCTCCATCCGGCCCAGCCAGCGGTCGATCGTGTTGTCCTGCACGTCCTCGTCGCGGTCGTTCCATTGCGTGATCCGCTCCAGCGCGCGGCGGTTGTAGAGGTTCAGCACCGTCCCCACCGTCCGGTCCAGATGCACAAAGGTCATGCCGTCCCGCCGTTCGACCCGCCGGATCGTGCAATCGTCGGGCAGGTCGCTGAGCAGGCCGGAAAAGACGTCCCATTCGACGCCTTCCAGGTATCGCCGGATGCCGTTCAGCCGCGCCTCGAAATCCGCGGGGAAGATCGCGTCATCCTCGCAGGCCAGCAGGGGGACGGCATCCTGCGCCAGCGCCGCGCGGGCAATGGCGACATAGCTGAGGCCGCAGCCGCGCCAGGCGGGATGAAAGCGCAGGCCGTCGAAGACGCGCAGGCCTCTTATCTTCTGCGCGGCAAGAAGCTGGCGGCGCTGCGGCGTCTCGGGCAGGCTGAGGCAGAGCCGGTCGTCTGCGGCCAAGCCGCGCAGGGCGGGAAAGATCCGCGGATCGACCTGCCGCGCTTCCAGCGCCCCGGCGGCGATCAGCCAGCGCGCAAGCTCGGCCGCGATGTCGCCGGTGGGCGGCGCGCCGGTTGCGACCCCGGCCGCCAGCCGCGAAAGGTCGGGCGCGACAAAGACGCGGCCGTGCGGAATCCCGGCGCCGGTCAGCGCCGTCACGCCCGCGCCGTCAGGAACCAGATGGACGGCGGCCCCCGCGCTGCCCTTCGGCGCATGACGTTCCAGGAACCGGGCAACCGCAGCGGCATCGGGCAGGATCAGCCCGGTCCCCGGCAGCGGGGCATCGTCCTCCGTTTGCAGCAGCAGGCCCGGTCCTTGCGGATCGGTGGCGATGCCTGCCTCATCCTTTCGCCCCAGCAGGGTCATCGCGGCACGCAGCGGGGCTTCCAGATGTCGCAGGTCGCTGCCCAGCCGCAGCGGCAGGACGGCGCGCGGCGTCGCGCTGTCGCTGCGCTTGGGATGGCGGATGCGCGTCAGAAGGCCGGGGAGCCCTTCGCGGCGCAACACGCGGCCGACGTTGCCGAACTGCGTCATGAAGCGACGGGCCTCGTTCCGGTCACAGGACAACCCGATGCTCGGCCTGCCCGCGCAGTCCGGTGGCGACGGTGAAGGTCATTCCGGCCTGCGGATGGGCCTCCAGCGCTGCGGCGCCCAGCCCTTCGCAGGCGGTGGTGGCGTAAAGCGTGCCGAACCCCTCGCCGCCGAAGGCGGGGCAGGAGACATGGGGCGAGGGCAGCGCCAGCCGCTCGCGCCGCTGGCCGTCCGGGCCGAAGCCCGTGATCGAGCCGTCGCCCCACAGCGCCACCCACAGCGTGCCCTCGGCATCCATGACAGCGCCATCGGGGTTCAGTCCCGCGGGGCCGAGATCGACGAAGGGCTGCGGGTCGCCCGCAGGCCAGCCATCCGCCTCAGCCAGCGCCACGCGCCAGATCATCCGCCTGCGGGTGTCGGCGAAACAGGCATGGCTGCCGTCGGGGGCAAAGCTGATCGCGTTGCTGATGGTGATGCCGCTGAACATCCGCCGCAGCTCGCCCCGGTGATAGCGCCAGATCGCGCCAAGGCCCGGTTCCGCCTGCCGGCCCATGGTGCCGATCCAGAACCCGCCCCAGGGGTCCGCCCGCCCGTCGTTCGAACGCGTGCGCGGATCGTCCGCCTCAAGCGCCACGACTGGCTCGGTGCTGCCGTCCTTGATCGAGAAACGCAGCAGCGCCCTGTCCGAGGCGACCAGCAGATGCCCTTCGTCCAGCCAGCCTGCGGCCGAGACGGGACCCCCGAAGTCCCAGGACAGCGGCCCCTCGTCATTGCGCGACAGAAGCTGGCCGCGGTTGATGTCGAACCAGAATAGCTGCCCGCGGCCCGGGTGCCACAGCGGCCCCTCGCCCAGATCGCAGCGGCGGTCGTCCAGAACGCTGGCTTGTGCGGTCATGGCAGCCCCTACCCCGTCGTCACCACGCCGCCGTCGATGACCAGCGCCTGCCCGGTCATCATCCGGCTTGCTTCCGATGCAAGAAACAGCGTCCCCCCGACGATGTCCTGGGGTTCGAGCGGGGTCTTGAGGCATTGCCGTTCCAGATGCCCCTCCAGCGCCTCGGGCGTGACCCACAGCTCGCGCTGGCGCTGGGTCATGACCCAGCCGGGCATCAGCGCGTTGCAGCGGATGCGGTCGGGGCCGAACTCGCGCGCGAGCGCCCGGGTCAGTCCGGTGATCCCCGCATTCGCCGCCGCATAGCCGGGATAGCCCGCGTTCCCCATCATGTAGGAGATCGACGAGAAGTTGACGACCGATCCGCCCCCCAGTTCCCGCATCCCCGCGATCACCGCCTGCATGGCGAAGAAAACGGCATCGAGGTTCACGGCCATGATCCGGTTCCACGACTCGGGCGTGATCTCCAGCGTGTCATGGCGGGCGTCACTGGCGGCGTTGTTGACCAGCACGCCCGCCGGGCCATGGGCGGCGGCGGCTTCCGCCACTGCGGCGCGCAGGGCGGCGGTGTCGGTGATGTCGCAGCGGATGAACAGGGGACGGCGGCCGGTCAGCCGCTCCATCTCGTCGCAGAAGGGGGTGGCGTCCGATCGCTGGACAAAGGCCACGCGGCTGCCCTGGCGCAGGAAGCCCTCGGTCAGCGCGGCTCCGATCCCGGCGCCGCCGCCGGTGATGAAGACCGCCCGGTCCGCAAGGTCAGGATGGATGGCGTGGTCGGGCATCGGGCGGAACCTCCTGGACGCCCGGGCGGCGTCATGGCTGCAAAGCGCCGCCTGCATACGGCAGCGGCAAGGCAGTTTCCAGCGGCCCCGGCACGGTTGTTGCGCCGCTGTCTTCCCGCGTGAAAGGGTCTGTCCCGCCTAAAGGGGCGAGAAGTTCCGCTGGTAGTATTCGCCCGCCCTCCGGGCCAGCCGGTGCAGACGCGGCCAGCGCGCCGAGGCGCGATAAGCCTGTTCAAGCCGCTCGTGCAGCGCCACCCGCCCCCGCCAGGCCAGTCTGGCCCGCGACCTGCGGCCCCTGCGACCAATGCCGGCTTCCGCCTTGCCCCCCACAGCGGCCTGTGCCCCGGACTGTACATCTGCATCGGCCAGTGCCGCGACCAGCCTTTCAGGCGGCATGTCGGCCTCGGCCAGCGCGGCCATGCGGGCCACGGCGGTTGCGGGATCGTCGAAGATCATCTCGCGTCGCGTCAGCGCCTCGGTCTGCTGGTCGATGATCCGCAGGTTGCGGCGAAAGCGGGCAAGCGTTTCGGCGTCAGGGGGCGGACCCATGGCCGCGCGCAGGCCCTCGGCGATGGCCGCGCCGCTGTCGATGTCCCCGTGGCCGGCATGATGGTCAAGGAATGCATCCGCCCGCGCCAGCGCGGCTTCGCGCCAGTCGCCAAGCGTCGTCAGGTGGCCCGCGAGCGCCTCGCCGGTCACGGCAACGGGATAGGCGCCCATCGGGTCGCTGGAGAACTTGTCCACCCGTTCACCGTGCGGGTTGAAGTAGATCACCGGCACGCCCGCTGCCAGCGACTCGAGGATGCCCGATGCAAAGCGCTGGATCGAGGCGCAGCAGGATTCGAGCGTCTCGTAGAAGCTGGCCTGCGTGACCAGTTCGGGAAACAGCGTGCCCTTGTCTTCGGGATGGCGGCTGATCACCGGCTCGAGTCCCGCGTGGCGCACGGCGGCAACCGCCTGGGTCAGCCATGCGTCGCGCCGCTCGGTCAGGACATTGTGCGAGAAGTTCGAGTTGATCAGCACCCGGCGCGACCCCGCCTGCCGCGCCCTATCGGCAGGCGGGCGATCCGCGGCCTGCCCCCGCAGCAACTGGATGCGCGGGATGCCGGCGACGGCCAGCGACTGCCCGCCCCCTGCCGGGAAGTAGCGCCGGTCGAAGTCGCCCGGCAGCAGCACCGTCCGGGCGGTCCGGTAAGCGTGGCGCGTCTGTCCGGTGTCAACGTCCCCGTAGTCCTGGATGCCCTCGACGATGGCGGCGGTCGGGATGCCCGCCTGCTCGGCAGCGACAAGGATCGGCCGGGTCACGAAATCCCAGTCGTTGAAGGCCACCACCAGCCGCGGCGCAAAGGCGCCCAGCGCCAGCTCGCCATAGCGGATCAGCGGCAGGGCCATCTCGGCGGCCTTGGCCGCGACCCCGCCTTCGCGCCACTGGGCCGAGATGTCGATGATGGCAAAGCGCATTCCGGCCGCACGCAGCGCCGGGGCGGCGAGGCCGATGGTCCAGGTGTGGTAATCCTTGTGCGGCAGGAACAGGAGGTCGATTTCCGCCTGCCGCTCCGGCTGCCACAGCCGGTCGCGATCCGCATCGCCAAAGGGACCGGACAGAAGGGGCGGCCCGTTGCCGTCAGCCGGGGCCTTGGCGTCATGACGCCGCCCGGCCACGGATTTCAGCAGCGCGGCGACGCGCTTCTCGTCCTGCCCGGACAGAGGCCGGGTCGTCTGCCGCGTGATCCCGGCGCCCAGCAGCCTGGCGGCCGGTGTCGTGGGTGGCAGCACGTCCGGCAGGTCCGGCAGGTGCCGCGCGATCACCGTCGCGATGTCGTCAAGCGGGCGGGCGTCGTCCGAGCCCAGTTCCATCCCGCAGAACTGCAGGATGCGCCCGGCCTTTGTCGCCTGATGGGCATAATGCCCGTGCGGCCGCACCAGCCGACCGGGCGAGCGCGACAGGACCCCCGGCCCCAGCGCCCGCTCACCCCCATCATGCAGCGCAAGCGAGGCCTCCAGATGCCGCGAGGGGGCCTTGCGGACGGCGCTGCCCGCGCGGGCGCGATAGGTCACGGCGACCTGCGGCGAGGGCGCGAACCAGTAGCCCGCGCGCAGGATGCGCGACCACAGGTCGTAATCCTCAGCCTGCGACATGGTCTCGTTGAAGCCGCCCATTTCCAGCAGGACGTCGCGCCGGATCATCGGCTGGTTGGCGTTGAAGGGGCAGCGCCCCCCCATTGTCGCGAAGCCGACCGGAAGGAGGTCGATCGGGCGGGACCGGGGCGGCTGCATCAGGCTTTCGGGAATCGTCTCACTGCCGCAGTAGCTTCCGGCGATGCGCTCGGCGGTCTCGGGTCCTGCCGCGCGGCTCGCCCGCTGCCAGGCCAGCAGCCGCAGGCGCAGGCTGTCGCGCATCAGCAGGTCGTCGGCATCCAGAAAGGCGCAAAGCGCCCCCCGCGCCGCCCGAAGCCCGGCGTTACGCGCCGCCGAGACGCCTGAACGGGCACGCTGGGTCACGATGCGGATACGCTGGTCACGGGCGCGCCAGCGCTTGGCGATGGACAGCGTGCCGTCGCTGGAAAAATCGTCAACGACGAGGCACTCGAAATCCGCCAGATCCTGCTGGCTGACCGATCGGAGAGTCGCGTCAAGGAAATCGGCCGCGTCGAATGCGGGGATGATGAGACTTACGGCGGTCATGGCATCCCGCTCCGCTATCGAAACCGGACGGGTATCCCTTGCCGCATCGCGGATGTCAATGTCGCGGACCAAACCGCAGCATATGCGCAAGGTTGAAAAAAAAGGATGCAGCACAAGGGAAAATGGCATAGGAGCGCACCGGAGGGATCAGTTTCAGGACACGCGCATCATGGCCGAGACGAACATGCAGCAGGAGACCGGCGGGCGCTTTGCTTCCCCCCTCCACGGTGTCGAGCACCCGGCCCATCGCGCCGCGCCGCCGAACGTGACGCTTGCGCCTATCGCCGGCGACAGGCCGGCCGCAAGCACCGCCGGGATCGCCCTGACGCTTGTTCTGCCGCCGGGAAACGGCCCGGTTTCCGCACAGGATTTCGCCGCGTTCATCGCGCAGGCGCTGCCGGCCGCCCGGCTGAACGTCCGCTCCGGTCCCGAGTGGGCACAGATGTTACCGGGGCCGGTCGTCGTCCTGACCGCCGATCCGGTCCGGTCGCTTGCCTGGCGCATCCAGCAGGGCATGGCCCCGGACCGCGCCCTTGCCGAATGGAAGGAACCGGCAGAAGCGCTGCTGGGCCTGCACCGCCGGGACCGGCGGCGGATCATTCCTGTCGATCCCGCCATCCTTGATCCCGACATGGCGCCGGCCCGGGAATTGTTGACCGCGCGGCTGCTGAAGCTTCCGACGGCACCGGCCCTCGTGCCCCCTTCCGGGACCGGACTGCCGGACGAGGCCGGGACGCCTGCCACGACCGCCATCGACCCGGAAGCCACCACCCTCGCACTCGTGATGCTCGACGACCCCGCAGTCGCTGAGCTTGCGGAAGAACTGAGGGCGGTGACCCTTGGCATCGGCAAAGGATGCGACCGGCAGGGACTTGCCCTTGCCGCCTGGAAACGCGCCGCCGTCACCCGCACCCGGGCCAGCCTGCTGGGAGACCAAGTCAGGCTGCAGATCGAGAGAGGCGAAGGCGAGTTGCAGAAGCTTCAGGAGCGGGCAGAGGAGCTTGAGGCCGCCCTTACGGCGGAACAGGCGCGCGGCAGGCGCGAGCGTGAACAACTGACGGCGCAAAAGGCGGCGCTGGAACTGCGCCGAGCCCATGCGCAGCGGCGCATCGAGGCAGTGCTGGCATCGCGGTCCTGGCGCCTGACAAAGCCGGTCCGTGCCATCGCCCGGCTTGTGCCGGGCCGTGGGTGATCCCGCTGCCTCCCTGCGGCCTGCCAGATTCGGGGAGGCCACCTTGGTCACTCGGCTGGTGACCTGTCCTGCAATCCCGGCACACCGATGAAATCGCATCCATGACCGTCCATTCCATCACCCCTGCTCCGAAAGCCGGCCAACCCGTATCGGTGGCCGTGGTCGCTGCCGGCCCGCAGCGCCTTGCGTCCCTGCTGGAACCGCATCTTCCCGCATCTGCGGGCCGTCTGGTGATCTTCGACGCAGCCGGAACGGCCGGAACCACGCCCCCGGTGCCCGGAGCCGAGGTCGAACTGATTGCCGCGGCGATCGGGGATGCCGAGGGCGAAACCGAACTGATCCGCCACTCGCTGCCCGGATTTTTCAGCCTGCACCGGGCGGCAGAGACGCTGCACGAAATCTTCCCCGGATTGCATGAAACGGCCCGGCGCAGCGTTCCCGTGGTGCCTGTCACGGCGATAGCGGGGCGATTGGGCGCAGCAGCCTTCACGCTGATCCTCGACCTGCCGGGAGAGGAACTGGCGTTGCTCTCGCGACTGGAAAGACACGGGTTGCTGGAGCGCGTTCAGAAGCTGACCCTGCGCTGCGGCGCAGAGCGCTTCTTCGAAGAAGCCATGACGGCTGGCGAGCTGCAGGAATGGCTTGCGGAACGCGGCTTCAACCTGACGCAAAGAGATGAACGGGATTCGGCCTGGCCGGTGCTTCATTTCACGGCCGATCACCTGCGCCGCCGGGTGACGGCGCTGGAACGCGACCTTTTCGAGCGTGATGCGGCGCTCGACAAAGCCGAGGCCGAGGCTGCCGAAATGGCCAAGCGCCTGCAGACGACCGAGGGCCAGCTGCAGGCCGTGCAGACCACCACAGAAACGGCACAAAAGAGCTTGGCTGAGCGTGATGCCGCGCTTGGAAAAGCCAGGTTCGAGGCTGTCGGAATGGCTAGCCGCCTGCAGGCGGTCGAGGCGGAACTGCAAACCGCAAGGACCACCGCCGAAACGGCGCAGAAGACCATAGCCGACCGTGACGCCGCGCTTGGAAAGGCCGAGGCCGATGCGGCCGGAACGGCCAAGCGCCTGCAGGCGCTGGCTGACGAAACACGACGGCTGCGTCTTGCCTTGCGCAACAGCGAGGAACTGGCCCAACGCGCGCGGGCCGGCTTTGACGAGATGCGCGCCGATCACGGGATGCTGCTGTCGATATTGCAGGCAAGGACCGACGAACTGGCAGCGCTGCAGGTCAGCCATCAGCGGCTCTCGGATGACAAGCGGGCAGTGGAGGAATTGCTTGGCAAGCTGACCCCCCGCTTGCAGGAAGCCGCCGCGCAGTTGGGATCGCTTGCGCTGCTGCCGGGCGACCCCCCGGCCGAGGCTTCGGCAGAGCAGGGCAGGCGCGAATGGCCGCGCAAGCTGAGGGGCCGGGACCAGTGACCCGCGGCGGCAATCCGGACAAGGCGCGCCAGCGCGCGGAACGCAGGGCCGCCCGGTCCGCGCAACGCCTGACGGGCAACGATCACATCGCACAGGACAGCCGCACGGAAGGCCGGGACGACCGCAGGCCCGAGGAACGTCACCCCTCTGGCCTGCAAAAGGCCGGGAGGGGACGCCGGGCAGAGGGCACGGCGTTGGGAGACCGCTGCAGGCTGACTGAAGAAACCGTGCTGAACGCAGCCGACACAGACAGATCCGTCGGCCACATCGACCTGATCCGGGCTGCCCATCTGTTCGAGCAGATGATCGACATGGTCGAGACCCGCAACGTCCCCGCGCCAGCTCTTCCCGGCGAGGCGCTTTCGAGCCTCTTGCGCCAATGCGAAGCGATCTCGGCAGGTGCGGGGAAGGCCGAGGTGCCGCTGCTGATCGCGCTGCCCGGTCTGCCGATGCTGGAACCCGCCTGGTGGCAGGGCGCGGCGGGATGGGGCGTGGCCCCCCTGCCCGACCCCCGCGCCGCGGGCGACCCGCTTCTACAGCCAGACCAGTTGGAGGCAATGCGCGCGGCACGGGCGCGGTCGGGGCAGCGGCTGCTCATGGTCGCAGCGGCGGATGCGGTGCCTGCGGAATTGCCCGCCAGCCTGCGGCCTCGGGCGCTGCTGACCTGCCATCCCTGGCCTGCCTTTGTGGCGGCAGGCACCGGCTGCCTCGATGCATTCAGCGCGCGGCTGCTGGATCTTCTGGAACGTCACCCGGATCTGCCGCTTTACCCGGTCCATGCAGTCGATACGGCGGACCGGGCCACCTGCCGCAAGAAATTGCTGCATCTGGCAGAGGGCGGTGCCGAAGCCATCCCGCCCGACCGGACAGAAGCAGGTGCCGGGCTGCCGAACGACTATCTGGGCGGCGCCCCCGCCTACGAGGCGCTGTGCCGTCGGCTGGGCCATGATCCTGCGCGCGTGCCGGAAAGCGCTACGATGACGGCCCCTTTTCCGGCCCAGCCGGTGCCGGCAGATTGGACGCTGCCCCCCCACGGGGCATCCGTCGCGGCGGTGTCCTGGTTCCTCGAGCGTCTTGCCGCCCTGCCCGCCGGGGCGTCCGCAGCCGCACGGATGCGCGTGCTGATCCCGTCCCTTGACACCTGCCTGTCCGCGCCGGCTTTCCCCGAAGCGCTTGACCGGGCCGCCGGCCTGCTGCGTCCCGGTGACGCCGCGCTGTTGCGGCTGCTGGCGGCGGCGCATTTCCAGCGCCGCGAGGATGCGCTGCAATCCATGGGCCTTGTTGCCGAGGCGCTGGAGGATGCGCCAGCCGACCTGCCGGTGCTGCATCAGGCCGGCGCGCTGCTTTATCTCGAACTGAACCGTCCGCTGCAGGCACTCGAGGCGCTGGCCGCGCCGATTGCAGCGCTGGATGAAGCCACCGCATCTGCCTTGCAGAAGGCGATCCACAAGGATGCGCCGCCCGATGCCGGCCAGCATGGCCAGGCGCTGCTGCTGACGGAGCTGACGCAGAACCCGCCCCTGCCCCTTGCCGATGGCCGGCGGCGGATCATGATCGAGATCGGCACCACGCGCGAAACGGTGCCGGGCCAGGGATCGACCCGCCAGCTTGCGCTGCTTTGCGCCGAACTGGGGATCGACTTCGTCACGGTGGACATGGACCCCGCCAACAGCCGCCGCGCCGCGCGGATGTTCCGGCGGCTGGGGCTGCCCTTCACCGCCGTCACCGCCAAGGGCGAGGACTATCTGGCGGGTTTCGAGGGGAGGATCGATTACGTCTTTCTCGATGCCTATGACTTCGACCACGGCAAGCATTCCGAACTGCGGCAGGCGCGCTACGAGCAGTTTCTGGGCAGCCGCATCAACGACGCCGACTGCCACCGGATGCATCTGGACTGCGCCCGGACGCTGACCGGGAAACTGGCACCGGACGGGCTGATCTGCTTCGACGACACCTGGACCGACGAGGCCGGAGCCTGGACCGCGAAGGGCAAGACTGCCATGCCCTTCCTGCTGGAGAACGGCTTTGCCTTGGTCGAAGCCCGCAACCGCGCCGCCCTTCTGCGGCGCAAGGGCTGACGCCGCCGCAAGGTGCGGCGGCGTCAGCTGTTCATCCGGCTTCGGCAAACTCGCGCACCCGCTGGAAGTGCTGCCGCACCGGACTGTCCTCAGGCAGCGCGGCGAGGGCGCGGGTCACGGCATCCGCCTCGTCCTGCAGGCGCGCGCGGCCAGTATCGGGGTCCAGCAGCAGTTGTGCGGCAAGTGCGGGGAGGTCAAAGGCAGGACCGCTCGCGACATCGGCTTCAGGTGCTTGCGAGACCGGGATCATCGGGAGGCTCGCAGGGCGCTTGAAGGCGTAACGCTCTTCCGGCGATTTCACGATTTCCGCGATGGCACGGGCGGCCAGCAGGTCGGGATCGGTGCTGTCGCCGGTATTGCAATGGAAATGCAGGAACAGCGCGGCCCGTTTGCGGATATCGCCCCCGTCGTCCAGGAAGGCCAATTCGCGCTCGAGCGCATGCTTGAGCGAGTCCTTGCTGTCGGTGACGGGATAGGCACCCAGGGGAACCTTGAACTTGGGGACGCGCTCATCGATCGGATTATGATAGATCGCGGGGCGTCCCATCGCCAGCGCCTCGAGGATCGTGGTGCTGAAGCGGCTGATGAGGATCGTCCCCTCCTCGAGCAGCGAATAGACGCTGTCCTTGCCGACATTGTAGCGCGACAGGTCGCCCTTGTCGGCGGGATGCTGGGTGATGACGTAATCCAGCCCCAGTTCGTTGCAGGCCGCGACCGCGCTTTCCACGTAAGCGTCGCGCCGATCCTCCAGCACGCCGTAGGTGAAGTTCACATTGATGATGGCCCGCCGCTTCGTCGGCGCCACATAGGGCTGCGCCAGGCGAGACCTGACATTGGGAAGCCCCACCACGCGGGTTTCGCGATCCGCATAGAAGCCCTGCTGGTAGATGCCCGGCAGCAGAAGGTAATCGACGCTGCGATAGGGTCGGCGTGGCGCCTTGCGGTCCAAGTTCCAATCGTCGTTGATCCCCTCGTAGAAGCCGATAGTCGGGACACCGAAGCCGAAGTTCTCGAGGATGAGTTCCTTGGTATAGGTCAGGTCGTTCATGAAGACGAAGGCCGCGCCCTCGGTCGAGAAGGGCTTTTCCACCGCCACGTTAAATTGCCGGATGTCGAGATCGGCATAAAGCGGCAATTCGTGATCCGGCAGCGGACGATTGGTCGAAAAGCTCGTCGAGCGGGAGGCATCCACGATGATCGACTGCAGGCCCATCTTTTCAAGCTGGCGCACGATCGGAGCCGCGCTGCGGATATGGTAATCGACCTCGCAGAAGAAGATGACTTTGTCGGCAAATTCGCTTTCGAATAAGCCACCCCACGGCGAGGACGAGGTCCTTATGCCTGTGTCAGCAGGCGGAATGGCTGATTGCTGCGGCGACCCGGCTGCGATGCGCGTAAGCTCTTTGGCGGCAGCTTCGCCGATATGCCGTTGAACGCCCGCCTTCTGGACTTCGGCGACAAGGAACTCCCCCAGCCGCCGCCGATCCTCAAGCGTCTCTCCGCCATCGCGGACACGCGAAGCCTGCAGGCGAAGCCATGAGGTGGCAGTCTTGACGAATACCTTGACCAGATCTGGCCGATTCCTGATCAGCTCAAAGATGCCAGCCATTGCGCTGGCGGAATCGGCCAGCTTCTTCTCGTTCATCGAGCTGACCGTCGATCCGTCGCGCTGAACGTAATAGTAGAGCTTGTCGTTGATGATCCGGCAAGTATCACAGCCAAGAAAAAGACGGATGCAAAAATCTATATCTTCGAAATACACGCCTTCGCGGAAACGGATGCTATGGCGTTTGATTATTTCGGATCGGATGAGCAAGCAAACCGGAAACCAACCCAAGACGCTTGTCAGGGCGGACACATCCTTGCCTTCAGGCATCCTGCGGAAGGCAGGTTTCGGTGAATAATACTGGTCATATCGAACCCGGAGCAATTGCCCCACTACGACATCGGAACCATCCTCCGAAGCCGCAAGCAGAGTTTCAAGAGCATCAGGGCGCAGGAAATCATCCGAGTCGACAAAGATAATAAACTCACCTCTCGCCGCATCGAGGCCCGTGTTCCGGGCGGCGCCCTGCTTGCGGTTTTCGGTATGGCGGATGACGCGCAGATTGCTCAGCCGCCGCTCCCATTCTGCCAGCACCGCAACCGTATCGTCCGTCGAGCAGTCATCGATGCAGATGATCTCGAAGGCATCCAAAGGCAGCGTTTGCTGTGCGAGAGATTCAAGACAGGGGCGGATAAACTCCGCACTATTGTAGCAGGGAATGATGACGGAAATGAGGCAAGTCCTGTCAGTCATTGGCCGTGCAGACTGCGCGATTTCGTGACTGAGCATCAGAAAAGATTTATCAAACATTTCAGCCTCAAAAAGTTTTTTTGGATTTGCGCCAGCGTTTGAGCCGCCGGCGCTCTGCGCTGTGGTGATCCGCCAAGTTGGATCGTCAGGCCAAAAAACCAGCCAAATGATCGATCGCCGCGTGGCTGGCGCGGATCACGCCGTCGATGGTGTTCGAGCCGTTGTGGGTGCCCAGGATCACCCGCTCCATGTCACGCAGGGGGCTGTCGGCGGGCAGCGGCTCGACCTCGAAGACGTCCAGCGCGGCGGAATGGACGCGGCCCGATTGCAGCGCAGCGATCAGGGCCGCCTCGTCGATCAGGGGGCCGCGGGCCACGTTCACGATCCGCACGCCCTCCTTGCAGCGGCCAAGCACCTCGGCGTTCAGCATGTGGTGGTTGTGGCGGTTCAGGGCGCAGGTGAAGACGATGAAATCCTGATCCTCGACCCCCTCGGGCCAGGCGGCGCGGACGAGGCCGGGGATGCCGGCGTCGCCCTCGACCCCCGGATCATAGGCGGTCACGGTCAGGCCCAGGGCCTGCAGCCGGGTGACGGTGTTGCGGCCGATGTCGCCCAGGCCCACCACCGCCGCGCGGCGCCCGGTCAGGCTGATGCCGGCGGGCTTGGGCCAGCCGCCCGCGCGCACGCCGCGGTCGATCAGGAAAAGCTGGCGGGCCAGCCCGATGGTGAAGGCGGTCGCGACATCGGCTACCTCGGCCCCGAACATCTGGGGCGTGTTGGTGATCGGAATGCCAAGCTCGCGGCAGGCGTCGAAATCGACATTGTCCACGCCGATCCCCCATTTGACCGCCGCCCGCAGCCGCCCCCCGCGGGCGGCCTGAAAGACCGTGCGGTTGGCCGGGTCGTCGCCGATGATCCAGCCGTCATAGCCCGGAAGCAGCGCGACCAGTTCCTCGACGGACAACGTCTGCGTCACCTGCGCGGGGTGCAGCCGCAGTCCGCATCCGGCCGCGTAATCCATGAAACGGTCGATCTGCCCCAGCATCGGGGGGCAGGTCACGAGAACGTCCTTCATCAATGCTTCCTTTCAGGCGACCGCAGGGGCAGTGTTGTGGCGCATGGCCGCCACCGCCTCGGTCAGTGCCCAGTCCTCGGGCGTGTCGATATCCAGCGATTCCAGCTTGTCCATCACGAACAGCCGCGGCTTGCGCCCGATCCGGGCATTGGTGCGGGCGAAGCTGTCGCGCGAGAAGATGTAAAGGTTCGAGTTCTCCTCGAACCACGGCTCCAGATCCTGCGTCTGGATCAGGTTGTCGGGGTCGTGGTTCACCGGGCTCGCATCCTCGCGGTAGAAGCGGGTCTGGATCTTGTTCACGGTGAAAAGGGAATCCGCCTCTCCCGATGCGACGCCCGCACGGTAATCGGCCAGCGCGGCGCGGACCGTTTCGGGACGCAGCATGGGATTGGTCGTGTGCGTCATCAGGTAGCTGTCCGCCTGGACCGCACCCACGTCATCGGCCAGGATCAGGTTCATGGACACCGTATCGCCGCAAAGCTCGGGCTTGCGGTCGCGGATGCGGACGCGCCCGCCTTCGACCAGGCCGTTCTCGGCCAGGATGTGGCGGGCGTCGGTGTTGATCACGACCTCGTCGATCTCATCGACCGCCAGCAGGGTGTCGAGGATCCAGGAAAACAGCGGCTTGCCGTGCAGCAGGCGGAAGTTCTTGCCTTTCACCCTCTGGCTGTTAGCCTTCATGGGCAGAAGGGCGACGCACCGGTTTGAGCCACTCATCTTGATCCGTTTTCTGTGACGTTTCGGGGAAGAAATATTTCTGCTTGGCTTGCCGCGAAAGCAGCCTGTGTTCGTGGTTGCCGACATAGGAACCCACATACTGGTTCCAGCGGTAGCGCAGCATGTCCAGCTTCGATGTCGAGGTGATGCCGTTGCGCCGGGCCGAGCGCCAGTCCCCCCGCGCGCTGTCCAAGACGCAGCGCAGCACGTCCAGCCGCGACAGATGCACCTCGGGCATGATCGAGCGCAGCGCGATCGCCTCGCGCTCGAACCGGCGGCGGACCTGCGGCCAGTCTTCCTTGTGATGGTGGAAGACGGGCGCCTCGGCGACATAGGCGATGCGATGGCCTGCCGCGACAAGGCGCTTGGCAAGCTCCATGTCCTCCAGCCCGGTCAGCTCCTCGTCAAAGGGATGCGCGGCCCAGGTGCTGCGCAGCAACGCCGAGTTGGCGTTGTTGCAGAAGAATCCCTGCTGCGGGATCTGCGACACGGCGGGGTAGTACTTGGCGAAGATGCGCCGTTCGCTGTAGTTGCTGTCGTCGTCGCCGATCTGGCGGCCGTAGCTGTAGCTGGCCTGCCCGTCGATCAGCGGCTGGCACAGGTTCTGCAGCCAGCGGTCGTCCACCGGAACGCAATGGCCCGAGACCAGCACGAGGATGTCGCCGGTCGCAAAGCTGCAGCCCCGGTTCAGCGAGCGTCCGAACGAGAATTCGGCCTTGGTGATCGTCGTGACCCGCGCCCCCCGCGCAAGGGCGATCTCGACCGTGCCGTCGGTCGAGCCTGAATCGATCAGGACGGTCTCGATCTCGATTCCATCCGTCCGCTGGCGCGCGATCATCTGCAACAGGTCGCCCAGATGGCGCGCTTCGTTCAGGGTGCGAATGACGATGCTTGCACGCATACGCGCCTTCCTTCCTGTGGCCTGTCCTTTTGTACAGCCTGATACTGCAGGAGACCAAGTCCTCACAACCCACATATCCGCAGAGTGTTGCCGATCCGTCAGCGATTGCGTCCGCTGCAGCGCGCCGAGCCTGTCAGAGCCTCAGGACGGCCGGACCTGCGAGGCAGGTCAGGGTCCGTTGCCGTGTCCTGCACCGCCAAGCCGTCTATGGTCAGGTCTGGCGAAAGTTCCGCATGGTCGTGACCGTAAGGGTGCCCCGGCACGGCGCGGGCCATGCCAGCCATTCGCCATCCCGGCGATCACTTGCCCGAGGCGGCACAGACACCTGGCCGGTGGATCCGGCCGGAGCAACTGCAGACGGCAGGTGCCGCGGCATCAATCCTTCTGTCAGGCGGCCGTGGAAACCCTCAGCCCATCACCCGCAAGGGGAGATCGGCGATCAGGACCAAGCCGATATAGGTTCCGAACATCACGTAGATCGCGACGATCACGATCTTCCAGCCTGATATGCGCGCGGTGCGGAACTCCTGCGCGGTCAGGGCCAGGCCGCCACAGGCCAGCGCCGGCGCCGCCAAGGCCAGGAAGTTCAGCCTGCCGACGGCCTCGGCCACCCAGGCCGCGCCGGGGACGCCCGGAATGGTGACCAGAACCGCCAGCAGCGACACCCAGGCCACCGCCGGCAACCCGATCCGGATGGTGCGGGCCAGCACGAGACCGGCGGCCGAGGCAGCCAGCAGGACCGGCATCTCCGGCAGCGCCTCAAGGGGCGAGCTTCCCGTCGCCACCCAGTTCGCGGCCAGCCCCGCCACGGCAGCGACCAGCAGCATGGACATCTTGTCGCCGGTGCCCGGGCTGGACGGTTCCTCATCGGCAACAGCCTCGGCCAGATCCTGCAGGTCGGTGGCGCGGATCATGCCTTCTCTCCCTTCGGCGGATTGGCCGAGTTCGTCCGCCGCCATGCCGAGGCGACCGTGCGCATCCCGGTGGGGATGCCGCTGGACCGCACGGCCCTGATGGCTCCGATCAACAACCTGCGCCAGTCCAAGAAGGTGCGGGCCATGGTCCGCCGCGCCGTGGACGAGGGCGGGCGGATCGTGACCGGCGGCGGCAGGCCGCAGGCCTTCCCGCGCGGCTATTTCCACGCCCCCACCGTCATCGACGACCTGCGCCCCGACATGGAGATCGCCACCGAAGAAGTCTTCGGTCCCGTAATCGGCGCCCTCCCCTTCGGGGACGAGGACGAGGCGGTCGCGCTGGCCAATGCCACCCCTATGTCCTCGCGGACGCTGTCTGGACGCGGGATGTCGGCCACGCCCACCGGGTCGCGGCCAGGGTGCGGGCCGGAACGTTCTGGATCAGTTCCTGCAAGACCATCAACGTGATGTCGCCCTTCGGAGGCTTCCGCGAAAGCGGCTACGGTCGGTTCTCGGGGCGCGAGGCGCTGGCGGCCTGTTCGGTGACGAAAAGCGTCTGGGTCGAGACATCCGCCACCCCCGCGATGACCTTCGGCTATTCGCCGGAGTGACGACAGCAGGTCCCCTGCCAAATGGCCGCTGATGCGAGGTGCGGTTTCGGACCGGGGAAATGTTGCCCTGATGGCGCCTGTCGGGACGCCCCCCGCATCGAGATGCCGCAGGTGCAATGACGAGGCTTTCTCTCGCGCCTCTGCCGCCGGCAGGTCCGGCAGGATCAGGGCGTCCGCGCGATCCCGGATTTCACCCGCCGGATCGGGATCGAGCTTTCGATGTTCGACACGCCCGGCACCCTGGTCAGCCGGGCGGTCAGGAAGGTCTCGTAGGTGGCCAGGCTCTCGGTCACGATCCGCAGCAGATAGTCGCGGCTGCCGGTCATCAGCCAGCAGTCCACGACCTCGGGGAAGCTGCGGATGGCGGATTCGAACTGTTCCAGCGCCCGGTCGATCTGCCGGTCGAGCTGCACCGACACGAAGACCGTGATGCCGTAGCCAAGCGCCGCCTCGTCGATCAGCGCGGTATAGCCGGTGATGACGCCGCGGCTTTCCAGCGCCCGGATGCGGCGCGCGACCGGGGTGGGGCTTAGGCCCACGCGCTCGCTGATGTCCTGCACCGGCATGCGCCCGTTTTCCCGCAGCAGGCGGAGGATTCTGATCTCGAATGAATCAAGTTGAGCGGATGTCACTCGAAAACTATTCCTTGCCGCGCGTTTCCCCCCGCAATCCAGCGCATGACGGCTGAAATCGCAAGGTTCCTCTCGCCCGCCTGCGCTATGCTGCGCCAAAGCGGAGGCGAACCATGACCAACCCCCATCTGAAGACCGTCGAGCAGCGCCTGTTGTGGCTGTCCCACTGGATGATCCACAACGCCAACCACATCCGGCCCAAGGCGGACGGGATCAAGGTGGGCGGGCACCAGGCGTCCTCGGCGTCCATGGTGTCGATCCTGACGGCGCTGTATTTCACCGCGCTACGGCCGCAGGACCGGGTGGCGGTCAAGCCCCATGCCTCGCCCATCTTCCATGCGATGCAATACCTGATGGGCAACCTCGACCGCGAGCGGATGGAGAATTTCCGTGGATACGGCGGGGTGCAGTCCTATCCGTCACGGACCAAGGACGTGGACGACGTGGATTTCTCGACCGGCTCGGTGGGCTTGGGGGTGGCGGTCACGGCCTTCGCTTCGCTGATCCAGGATTACGTCGCCGCCAAGCCATGGGCGGGCGACCAGCCGATGGGCCGGATGATCGCGCTGATGGGCGACGCGGAACTGGATGAGGGCAACATCTACGAATGCCTGCAGGAAGGCTGGAAGCACGACCTGCGCAACTGCTGGTGGGTGATCGACTACAACCGCCAGTCGCTGGATGGGGTGGTGCGCGAAGGATTGTGGAGCCGGATCGAGGCGATCTTCGGCGCCTTCGGCTGGGACGTGGTGCGGGTGAAATACGGCGCCCTGCAGCGCGCGGCCTTTGCCGAGCCGGGGGGCGAGGCGCTGCGCCACTGGATCGACGCCTGCCCCAACCAGCTTTATTCGGCGCTGACCTATCAGGGCGGCGCGGTCTGGCGGGCGCGGCTGATGGACGACCTGGGCGACCAGGGCGAGGTCTCGGCGCTGATCGGGCGGCGGGACGACGCCGAACTCGCCGCGCTGATGGAGAACCTGGGCGGCAACTGCGTGGACACGATGGCCGAGGTCTTCGCCTCGATCGACCACGACCGGCCGACCTGCTTCCTTGCCTATACGGTCAAGGGCTGGGGCACGCCGATCGCGGGCCACAAGGACAACCACGGCGGGCTGATGACCAAGGCGCAGATGGCTGGGTGGCAGGCGCAGATGGGCGTGGCGCAGGGGCAGGAATGGGACCGCTTCGCCACCGTCCAGGACGTGGAGGGCCTTCAGGCCTACCTCGACCGCGTGCCCTTCTTCGCCAAGGGGACGCGGCGGCTTCATGACGACACCATCGCCGTGCCGGGGATCGAGGTTGCGGTGGACCGCGAGATCTCGACCCAGACCGCCTTCGGCAAGATCCTCGACCAGTTGGCGCGCGGCGACAGCACACTGGCCGAGCGGCTGGTGACGACCTCGCCTGACGTGACCGGCACCACGGGCCTGGGGCCTTTCGTCAACCGGCGCAAGCTCTTCGCCCGCAACCCGCTGGCCGACACCTTCCAGGCCGAGAAGATCCCGTCCACCGCGAAATGGGATTTCACCCCCGAGGGCCAGCATATCGAACTCGGCATTGCCGAGATGAACCTGTTCCTGCTGCTGGCCGCCGCGGGGCTCTCGCATTCGCTGTTCGGGCGGCGGCTGATCCCGGTGGGGACGCTTTATGATCCCTTCGTCAACCGGGGGTTGGATGCGCTGAACTATGCCTGCTACCAGGATGCCCGCTTCATCGTCGCGGGCACGCCCTCGGGCGTGACGCTGGCGCCGGAAGGGGGGGCGCACCAATCGGTCGGCACGCCGCTGATCGGGATGAGCCAGGACGGGCTGGCGGCCTTCGAGCCCGCCTTTGCCGACGAACTGGCCGTCATCATGGAATGGGCCTTCGACTATCTGCAGCGCGACGGGGAAGGTGATCCGGACGAACGAACCTGGCTGCGCGACCAGACCGGCGGCTCGGTCTACCTGCGGCTTTCGACAAACCCCATCGAGCAGCCCGGCCGCCGCCATGACGAGGCGTTTCGTCAGGGCGCCATCGACGGCGCCTACTGGCTGCGCCCGCCGGGGCCGAACTGCGACGTGGTGATCGCCTATCAGGGTGCCGTCGCGCCCGAGGCTATCCGCGCCGCCGGCATGATCGGCGAGGGGCGGCGCGACGTGGGCGTGCTGGCCGTGACCTCGGCCGACCGGCTGAACGCGGGCTGGACCGCCGCCCAGCGGGCGCGGGCGCGCGGCAATGCCGCCGCGCTGTCCCATGCCGAGGCGCTGCTGCAGCCCCTGCCCCGCGACTGCACGCTGGTCACGGTGATCGACGGGCATCCGGCGACGCTATCCTGGCTGGGGGCGGTCGCGGGCCACCGGACGGTCCCCTTGGGGGTGGAACATTTCGGCCAGACCGGCAGCATCGGCGACCTCTACCGCCATTTCGGCATCGACGCCGAGACCATCGCCCGCCGGATCGCCGGCCTGACCGCCGGCCGGCCCATCCCCGGCCGCGCGGCCTGAGCGCTCTGCCCGTCAGCAACCACGCGATTGCGCCTCATCAGCGGATCGCGTGGTTCTTTCCGGTCCGTGGCCCCGTCTTCCACCGCAAAGAACCCGCCAACCGGGACCGCGAGGGTCATGCCGCGCGAAAGCCTTGTCGCGGAAGTGCGGGCAAAGGACCGCTCCGATGAACTCCTGACCGAAGCGTGCGAAGACCACGAACGACGCCAAGGTGAGCGCGGGCCAATGCGCGGCCTTTGCGCATCTTCATGCCGTGCATGGAACTGGTGACTTGGCAGGCTTCGGGATCGCTGGCACGATGCCTTTGCCCCTTCCCTTCTCTCAGGATCATCCGGGATGCCAACCTACTTCCTGTCCAACGACCGGCGGAGCGTGCAGGAAGATCCCTATCTGCTGCAGTTGAAGAACGGCGTCCTTGTGACGCTCTGGACCGATCTGAATCTGGAATCCTCATTCGGCGTCTACATGCGGTTTCAGAACGGGGACCTGAGCGCGGGAAGCCCGGCCCCCGCCCGCGTCAACAACCTGACCGCCGACATCCAGCGCGGACCGGCCGCCACTGCCTTCAACGACGGCAGCTTCGCGGTCATCTTTGAAAGCCGGGGGGCTTCGGCGGTCAACGGGCACGAGGACGCCTTCTATGACAGCTATATCCGCTTCTATGACGCCGACGGATCGCCCAGGGGGGCGGCGCGGCAACTGACGCCGAATGTCAGCAAGGACCATTACGCTTCGGACATCACCACCCTGTCCAACGGCCAGTCGGTCACGCTGGTCGTAAGGGACGAAGGCGGCGGCCGCTATGATCTTCTTGCCTATCGCCACGGACCCACAGGCGCGCAGGTGGGCAACCCGACGCTGCTGGTGGACAATGCCCCCGTTTATGTGAACTCGTGGCGGGGCGCGGATTATCTTGCCCCGTCCATCGCCGCCGGCGCCAACGGGACCTATGCGGTCAGTTGGCACCAGCGCACGGCGCAGGATGGGCAGAACGGCTATGCGATCTGGACCCAGGTTTATCGCCCCGATGGCTCGGCCCTTGGTCCCGCGCGCGTCGTGGCGCCCGTCGTCCCCCACAGCCAAGAGCAGTTCGGCCTGGACCAGAGCTATTCGGAACTCGCGGGCCTGAGCACCGGGCGCTGGGCCGCCGCCTGGCATCGCGACGAGCCGAACAACGTCCATGCCGATGACGTCTATTTCCGGCTGCTGAACGCCAACGGCACCGGGGCCACGAATCCGGTGATGGTGAACTCGGACCGCCAAGCCGGCAACCAGAGCCTGCAGGATGTCGTGGACCTCGGGGCCGGGCGGGTGCTCGTGACCTATTTCCACTATATCAGGGACGCGATCGGCGGGCTGTTCGACGGCGGTCTGCTGATGGGAAGGGTATTCGGGACCGGAGGGCAGGCGATCACGGGGTCCTTCCAGCTCAGCGAAGGGAACCCTTATTTCGAGATGACCGGCGGCAATGCCCTCGTCAACGGAGCCGGCCAGATCGTCGCCTCCTTCAGCGCCGAGCTTTCCCAGGCGAACAGCACCGATGTTCTGGGCGTGGTCCGCCCGCTGACCCTGCCCGCGGTGAACGGGGGCGCGGGCAACGACCGTATCGCGGGCACTTATGTCAATGACGTGATCCGCGGCAACGCTGGCAACGATGTCCTGCAGGGGAACCGCGGCAACGATTCGCTTTACGGCGGGGCAGGCAACGACACGCTTCATGGCGGCGATGGCAATGACCGGCTGGAAGGCGGGGCCGGCCAGGACCTGCTGTGGGGTGACGCAGGAAACGATCTGCTCGACGGCGGGGACGGCCATAACATCATCAACGCCGGCACCGGGAATGACACGGTACGAAGCGGTGCGGGATCGGACACGGTCAACGCGGGCGCCGGCAACGACAGCGTGGGCTCGGGTGCCGGGGGCGACCGGGTCTATGGCTTGGAGGGCAACGACACCATCGATTCCGGCGCCGGGCATGACATCATCATCGGCGGCGCCGGCAACGACCTGCTGCGCGGCGGCACGGGCAACGACGACCTCGCGGCCGAGGCGGGCAGCGACACGCTTGACGGCGGCGCCGGCAATGACATGCTGCGGGGTGGTCCGGGCGCCGACCTGTTCATCTTCAACGACGGTCTGGACACCATCCGCAACTTCGATCCCACGCAGGACCGGATCGACCTGCGCAGCTTTGCGGGGCTGGACAACTGGGCCGATGTGCGCGGCCATCTGCGGCAGGAAGGCGGCCATGTCACCTTCCGCCACGGCGATGACGCGCTCAGGATCGACTGGACCCGGCTTGTGGCCCTGGGGTCGGACGATTTCATCTGGTGATCTGCCGCTGCTGACCGATCAGGCGCCGAAATGCCCATTCCAGAGGCGTAGCGCTGCAAGGGCACGATCTTCGCCGGGACAAACCTGATTCAGAGGCGGATCCCGGAAACCTCCTGCAGAACTCGGGACAGATGCAATCCGAACTTCTTGCCTTGGCTGTCGGGCTTGAACGAGACCATCAGCACCAGCGTGTGCCGCAGTCATGCGGGCCTTGCGGCCATTGCGCGCGCTACCGACCCCGGCATGATTTTCCCTTCGCACCAGGTTGCGGATCAGCCACTCACATCCTCATACCCGCGCCACCATCGTGCCGGGTCGGATCGGCTTGTTGGTGACTTGCGCCAGCCAGCTTACCGCGTGCAGCCTGATGCTTCTAGCCGTGATGATGGGGCTCACAGCCCCATGACCAAGGCAGAATTGCGGCATCAGTCACCAGAGACAGCCCGCCCGACCAAGTGAACGCAACCACAACTTGGGGGACAAGGCCACAATGCAATTCCTGCGCACAGGCAGTCGCATCAGTGGCAGTGAACCTCGCCCGCCTTCTTGTCCATATGGCAGCACTGGCCCGGCGGGGACGACTTTTGGCACCCGCCACCGTGGGCCGTCGCGGCCGAAGCAGTGAAGGCCATAGCAGCGTCCAGCGCCGCGCAGAGAATCAGTAATCGAGACATGGAAACCGGCATCTGGATAGCCTGCTCTGGATAGGCCGACAGGGGCGAACCCTGAACCTGTCCAAGCGGACAAGAGCCCACAATATTTCCGTGCCGCCTGTGTGCATGTCACGTGAATACGCAAGACACGCGAAAGTAGCCGCTTGGCCAAACCAGTAGATTTTAAAGATGAAATGGTGCCCGGAGACGGATTTGAACCGCCGACACGCGGATTTTCAATCCGCTGCTCTACCAACTGAGCTATCCGGGCCCTTGCCGGGCGTCCTGCCCGCGGGTGCAGCGTTCCTAGACAAGCCGGGATCGGCTGTCCAGAGCGAAAATCAATCCTCGTTCCCCGGGCGTGGGATGTCGCCCGCAGGCTCGCCGGGGATGGCATAGTCGCCGCGCAGCCAGCGTGCGAGATCCACATCCGCGCAGCGCTTGGAACAGAAGGGGCGATAGTCCGGCACCGCGGGCTTGCCGCAGATGGGGCAGGTCATTCGTCTTCTCCCGCAAGGGCGACGGCGACCAGGGGAACACGGTCGCGCTTGCGGTTCAACTCGTAAAGACCCATCGCGGTCCATCCGACCAGCGTGGTTTCCGTGCCCTCGGCCTTGAAGGCGGCGCGCAGCACCTGTTCCAGCGTGCCGCGGTCGCGTTTCGGCATGGGGGCGAAGTCGATCACCACTTGCCCGCCCAGGCCCCGCAGCCGCAACTGCCGCGGCAGGTCGCGGGCCAGCGCGATATTGGCCTTGAGCGCCGCGGCCGGCGAGGTGTCGCGGCCGGTGTTCACGTCCACGGCGACCAGCGCCCGGGTCGCCTCGATCACCGCGAAGCCGCCGCCGGGCAGGTCAAGCTCCGGGTCCAGCAGGGCGTCGATCGCGGCAGTGACGCCATGACTGTCAAAGGCGTCGTCGCTGTCGTCCACATCGTCGGGCGGGGGATCGGCCCAGTCGATCCAGGCGGCGCGCCAGGGCAGTTCGGCATCGACCAGCAGTTCGGGACGGCCCTGGGTGTCGCTCATCACCGCGGTCGCCAGCGTGACAATCTGGGACAGCTCGTCGGCGATTTCCTCGTCCTCGGCACCGGCAGCAGCGCTTCGCATCACGAGGCCCAGGCTTTCCGCTCCCCCCTCCAGCGCCGCAGAGCCAAGCGCCACCAGCCGGGCCCGTCGTTCCTCGTCACGGATGCGGCGCGAGACATTCACGCCCGGCGCACCCGGAGTCGCGATGGCCGTCTGGCCGCGGAACAGGACGCGCTGGCTGACCGGGATGGCCTTGCCGTCGTCGGGCGCCCCCGTCACCTGCACGATCAGCACCTGCCCTTCGGACAGGCCGCGCGCATCGCGCAGAAAGCCGCGCTCGCCTTCCGGCAGGCGGACGAAGACGCCGCCCTGCCCCTTGACCAGCCGGTCCACCACAGCGCGGCAGATCGCGCCCGGCGGCAGGGTGGTCAGGGCGGAAAGGTCGAACAGCAGATCCTCGACCCGGCCATCGACCATCAGGGCGGCGGCCTCGCGGCCCCATTGCTGGCCCAGAACGACCTGGCGTCCCTTCATCTGGCAACTCCATCGGGGGCGTGGCCCGGAACGATCCCGCAGGCCGCAAGCAGCATGGCGGTTTCCGACAGCGGCAGGCCGACGACAGCAGTGAACGAGCCCTGCATCCACGGCACGAAGGCGCCGGCAGGCCCCTGGATGCCGTAGCCCCCGGCCTTGCCGCGCCAGTCGCCGCCGGCGACGTAATCCGCGATCTCGGCGGCGGAAAGCTGGCGCATCCGCAGGGTGGCTTCCACCAGCCGGTGCCGGGCGCGGCCCCCGGCCTCTACGGTGACGGCGGTCAGCACCCGGTGGCGGCGGCCGGACAGCAGCCGCAGGAAGGCCGTGGCCTCGTCCTCGTCGGCGGGCTTGCCGAGGATGCGGCGGCCGGCGACCACGGTGGTGTCGGCGGCCAGCACCACGCCATCCTCGACCGCCGAAACGGCGGCGGCCTTCTCGGCGGCCATGCGGGCCACATAGGCGCGCGGCGTCTCGTCCTTCCGGGGCGTCTCGTCGATGTCGGCGGGGATGATGGCATCGGGCGCGATGCCGATCTGCGCCAGCAGTTCCAGCCGGCGCGGGCTGGCCGAGGCCAGAACGAATCGCGGAACGGCCTTACTTGAAGCGGTAATTGATCCGCCCCTTGGTCAGGTCATAGGTGTTCATTTCCACCTGCACCTTGTCGCCGGCCAGAACCCGGATGCGGTTCTTCCGCATCTTGCCTGCCATATGCGCGATGATCTCATGGCCGTTTTCGAGCTCGACCTTGAACGTCGCATTGGGCAGGAGTTCCTTCACGACGCCGGGGAATTCGAGCATCTCTTCCTTGGCCATGTTCTCTCCTGTAGGAAGACCGCGCAAAGCGGACCCCGGCGATATGCCGTCAAGTCCCGCTGTTTTCAAGAGGAAAGCCGTGTGAATCGGGCCGCATGCGGCTTGATGCCGCCTTGCCGCCGTTCACGCGGCGTTCACGTCCCTTTGGCCGGTGTCACGCAGACGTGGGGGGAACGCAACCGGAGTTTTGCGGTTCACTGCAGGACGACCCGCGCAAGGCGGGCAGCATTGCGCGGCGATGCCGCGCCCGATGAAGGACCTGACATGCCGCGTAGAACCCTCCGCAACACGACCGCACTGGCGCTGGGGCTGAGCGTCGCCCTGCCCCATTTCACCGTCGCGCAGACGGCGCTGATCGAGGAGAAGCCGGCCTCGCTGGTCATGGCGCAAGCCGAAACGGGCAACCCGCCGGAGGTGCCGTCAGAGGCCCCTGAGGGCGCGGGCGCATCCGGGGAGGCCGTTGAAGCGGCAGAGGAAACCGCCCAGACGGAAGCCGAGGCAGCCTCTGCGGAAGCGCCTGCCGGGGAGGCCGAGGAGACTGCGGCAGAGGCCGAAGCCGCGGCTGAGCCCGCAGCCGAGGAGACCGGCGATGCGATGATGGCACCCGAGGCCGTTGTGCCGGAAGCCCAGCCGGAAGCGGAGGCCCGGCCAGAGCCGGTCGAGGCCGCCGAGCCGGAGACCGAACCTGCGCCGGAACCTGCCGCTGACGCCCAACCCGACGCAGCCTCGGCCGAGCCCGAGGCTGAACCAGCCGCACCGCAAGCCGAACCCGCGGCAGAGCCTCAGGCCGAAGCGGCACCGGAACCCGTCCCCGAGGCGCCTGCGCCGGTCGCAGTGGAAACGACAACCGAGCCGGAAGCGCAGACGACCGATGAACCCGAGGCCTCGGCCAATGATGCTGCAGAGGCCACCGTTGACACGGAAGCCGCGGAGGCCACGACAGACGGCGGGATGCCGGGCGAAGCGGACCTTGCGCGTGCGCTGGCCGAGGAAGGCGAGTCCGAAGCCGACGCAGCCGGGACCGCATCCGACGCCAGCGCCCCCGCAACCGGCGACAACGCAGCGGATGCGACAACCGCCATCGCTGCGCCGGGTGACAGCGAGGCGGATTCCAATACGGGCGAGCCTTCCCCGGAAGGTGAGCTTGTCGAAGCGCGCGAGGTGCCCGAGGCCGAGGCCCCCACGACCGACATCTCGCGTGAGGCCGCGGCTGGCGGCACGCCCCCCGCGGCGGCGGCCCTTGCTGAATCGGCGGCACCGGTCACGTCCAGCGAGACGCGCGAGGTGACGGACGAAACCTCCCGCAGCGCCACCGAGGACTTCCAGACGGACCTGCGCGGCGAGTTGCGGGCAAGCGGGGCTCCAGTTGTCGGCGGCGCGGCGCAGCAGGACGCCGCGCAGCAAGGCACCTCGGCAGAGGCTGGGGCTGATCAGGACACCCGGTCCGCCGCCGCTGCACGGGACGGGGATGACGATGACGACCGCAGCAATCTGGAACAGGTGCTGCGGCAGGCGGTTCTTCCGGCGCTGGCGGGGCTTGCCGTGGGCCAGCTTCTGTCGAACGACCGGCAGGTGGCGCTGAACACCGGCGACCGCGTCGTGGTGACGCGCCCCGATGGCAGCCAGGAGATCCTCAAGGACGACAACGCCCTGCTGCTGCGCCCCGGCTCGACCGTGCAGACCGAGGAATACGCCGACGGCTCGACCCGCACCATCGTCAGCCGCGAGGATGGCAGCCAGGTGGTGACGATCCGCGATGCCGACCTGCGCGTGCTGCGCCGGACGCTGGTGCAGCCCGACGGCACCACCACCGCGCTGATCGACGAAACCGCCGCCGTCGCGCCGGTGGACGTAGCCAACCTGCCGCCGCCCGCCCGCCCGATCACGGTCGCGCCCGGCCAGCAGTTGTCCGAGGATGCGCTGCGCGAGGCGCTGCGGCGTGAAACGCAGGTTGGCCGGACCTTCACCCTGGGCCAGATCCGCAACATCCCCGAGGTGCGGGCGCTGGTCGCGCCGGTCGAGGTGCAGGCGATCACCTTTGACACCGGTTCGGCCGCGATCAAGCCGGACCAGGCGCAGGCCCTCTCCACCCTGGGGCGCGTCATCGCCGAAAGCATCCGCCGCAACCCGGCCGAGATCTACATGATCGAAGGGCACACCGACACCGTCGGCGCCGACGCGATGAACCTTGCCTTGTCCGACCGCCGGGCGGAATCCGTCGCGCTGGCCCTGACCGAGTTCTTTGGCGTCCCGCCGGAAAACATGGTCGTGCAGGGCTATGGCGAGCAGTTCCTGAAGGTGCCGCAGGAAGGCGACATCCGCGCCAACCGCCGCGCCGCCGTCCGCCGGATCACCGACTTGCTGGCGCGGAACTGAGGGGGGTTGCCTCCCCGCCCACAAGCCTGAAACCAGAGGCCGGGGAAGTTCCCCGGCCTCTTTCCATGTGTCAGTCGGGCCGCTGCCATACAGTGCGGAAGGCGTCGTTTGCCGCCAGCGCCGCCGAGGCGGCGCTGAGGTCAAACCCCGGCAGCGCGGCGAAGGCATCGGCAAGCGCCGCCGCACCTGCCGCCTTGATCGGGATTAGCAGCGCCTCTCCGGTGCGGGTTTTCAGCCGCCAATGCGCGTGGCCCTCAAGCCGGATCAGGCGGATCTGGCTCAGATCGCGCAGCGCAACCTCTCCGCCCAGCGCCCTTGCGCCATAGTAGCGGATCGCGCCCTCCTCGATCTCGACCAGACCGGGCGCGGCGATCTCGACCGCGAAGCGGCGGCGGCGCCAGGCGCCCCAACCCCAGAGAATCGCGAAAGCCAGGATCGCGCCCCCGAGCGGCTGCAGCAGCAGCCCGCCCAGCGAAAAGATCCAGATCCCGGCAAGGCCGGTCAGCACCGCTGCTGCCACCTCGCGCCATGGCTTGAAGCGGGCGACCAGTTCGGGGCGGATCACAGCGTCAGGCTCATGTCCCGGTGGGGGATGCCGGCGTCGTCGTATTCGGGGCCGTAAGCCGCGAAGCCCAGCTTTTCGTAGAAGCCAATGGCGTAGGTCTGCGCCCCCAGCTTCGCCGTCCTGACGCCCCGCGCGCGGAGTTCATCCAGCGCCGCGCGCATCAGCGCCGCCCCTGCGCCGGTTCCACGCGCCTCGGGCAGCAGCGCCACCCGGCCGATCTTGGCCGTCCCGCCGTCGATCAGCAGGCGGGCAGTTCCCACAGGCCGCTCGTCCTGCGTCGCCAGCAGATGCACGGCAGTGGCGTCATGTTCGTCCAGTTCGATCTCTTCGGGGACGTTCTGCTCCTCGATGAAGACGCGGCGCCGGATGGCGAAGCAGGCGGGGATATCGTCGGTGACACAGATCTTCATTCGAAATACCGCTGCAGGATGGACTGGTAGATGGCCTTGAGCTGGTGGACCTGCTCCACCGGGACGCGCTCGTCCACCTGATGCATGAAGGCGCCGACAAGGCCGAACTCGACCACGGGACAGTGGTCCTTGATGAAGCGCGCGTCCGAGGTGCCGCCCGAGGTGGACAGCACCGGGACGCGCCCCGTATGCCCGGTGACGACGCCCGCCACCAGATCGACGAAGGGGCCGGGCTTGGTCACGAAGGACTCGCCGCTGACCGTGACCTCGATGCCCATGCGGACGCCGGTTTCGGCCTCCACCGCCGTCGCGCGTTCGCGCAGCATGGCGGTCAGGCTGTCGCCGGAATGGGCGTCGTTGAAGCGGATGTTGACGGTCGCAGTGGCCCGTTCGGGGATGACGTTCGAGGCCGGGTTGCCGCAGTCGATGGTTGTGACCTGCAGCCCCGAGGGGTCGAAATGCGCGGTCCCCCGATCCAGCGGATGCGCCGTCAGTTCCCCCAGCAGCCGCACCAGCGCATGCAGCGGGTTCAGCGCACGATGCGGATAGGCCGCGTGGCCCTGCCGCCCCACAGCGGTGAGATGCGCGGTCAGGCTGCCGCGGCGGCCGATCTTGATCATCTCGCCCATCGCCTCGGGGTTCGAGGGCTCGCCCACGATGCAGACATCCATGCGCTCGCCGGCATCGCGCATCCAGTCCAGGATCGCGCGGGTGCCGTCGCGGGACGGACCTTCCTCGTCGCCGGTGACGGTCAGGATCACCGCGCCGTCGGGGGGCGTCCCGGTCACGAAATCCATCGCCGCCGCGACGAAGGCCGCGACCCCCGACTTCATGTCGGTCGCGCCCCGGCCCCAGATCATGCCGTCCACCAGCGCGCCGGAAAACGGCGGATGCGTCCAGCTTGCCGGATCGCCGGGCGGCACCACGTCCACATGGCCGTTGAAGCCGAAGCTGCGGGCGTCCTTCGCCCCCCAGCGGGAAAACAGGTTCGGGACGCCGTTCCGGTCGATCCGGTGGCACTCGAAGCCCGCAGTCTCCAGCACCGATTGCAGCAGGTCCAGCGCCGGTCCCGCGTCGGGCGTGACCGAGGGGCGGCGGATCAGGCGGGCGGTCAGCAGGGCGGCGTCGGTCATCCCATCACCTCAATGCCGCGGCGGATCAGGTTCAGCGAGGTCAGCGCCAGCAGCAGCAGCGTCCAGCGGCGGAACTGCGCCAGATCCAGCCGGTCCTGCAGCCAGAAGCCCATCTGCATCCCGATCACCGCCGGCACCACCATCAGCGCCGACAGCGGCAGCGTCTGCGCGTTCAGCACGCCCGAACCCAGATGCGCCAGCGCCAGCGCGACCGCGCCGACCAGGAAGACCACCCCCTGCACCCGGATCTGGTCCAGCTTGGACACCCCGATGGACAGCAGATAGACGATCAGCGGCGGCCCCCAGATGCCCGAGATTCCGCCGTAAAGTCCGCCGACGACCCCGCTGAGGATCTCGGCCCGGCGGTGGTGATGGACGGGCAGCGCCATGGGGCGACCGGAAAGCTGCCACAGCGCGAAGCCCAGGATCGGGACTCCCAGCGCCAGATACATGACGGGCTGCGGCAGGATGCGGGCGAAGGGCGCCGAGACGAAGATGAACAGCACCAGCGCCCCGATATGCCAGCGGAAGGCGCGGACGGATGTCATCGCCGCGCCGATGCCCTGCCGCGTCGCTTGCTGCACGTTCGTCACCAGCATCGGCAGGATCGACAGCGCCAGCGCCACGGGCGCAGGCAGGAACGATCCCAGCGCCGACATCAGGATCATCGGCATGGCGAATCCGATCGCCCCCTTGACAAGGCCCGCCACCAGCGTGGCCGTTGCCGCAAGAAGGACGAGATGGGGATCGAGGCCGAACATGGCGGCGAAACTGCCCGCATGGCCGGACGGCGGCAAGGGGGCACGGGCTGGACCTGCCGTCGCCATGGTCAAGGCCGTTAAACGGGGGAAACTATGCTGCGCCAAGCCATGCTTCTGCGCAGCATAGTTGCGCTGCAACTGCGAAAGGGTTAGCAGCAAGGCAAGCTCCATTCTTGCAGGAACAGCCCCATGCTCGACGCCCGCGCCGCCCTGACCCCTGCCGACGCGCAGGCCATCCTTCCCGAACTGGACGCGCTTCTTTCCCGTGCGACCGAGTCGCTGCGGGCGCGCGTTGGAGGCGGCAAGATCGACGCGGCCGCCTTGGAAACCGAACAGCACGCGGCGCACGCGCTGTCATGGCTCGCGACCTATGTGGAATCGCTGAGGCAGCTTTCCGCCTGGGCCGAGCGGCTGGGCGAAAGCTTCGGAGAGATCGAGGCCCTGATCCTGCAGGTCGGCTTCGGCGAATACCTGACGCAGATCACCGGCGGCATTCCGATGAGCCAGACAGAGTTCGCCCGGCTTTCGGACCTCGGCGTCGAATGGCAGCCCTCGGACGCGGCCCGCGCGGCGATGGGCGGCAACAGCCCTCAGGCCCGCGCCCGGCTGGTCGCCCTGATGCGGGACAACGCCGGCCGCGCGACGGTCGGGGCCACCGGCCTTGACGAGGATCTGGAAATGATCCGCGACCAGTTCCGCCGCTATGCCGAGGACCGGGTGATCCCCAACGCCCACGGCTGGCACCTGCGCGACGAACTGATCCCCATGGAGATCATCGAGGAACTGGCCGAACTCGGCGTCTTCGGCCTGACCATCCCCGAGGAGTTCGGCGGCCTCGGCCTCTCGAAAGCCTCGATGGTCGTCGTCTCGGAAGAACTCTCGCGCGGCTATATCGGCGTGGGTTCGCTGGGCACGCGTTCAGAGATTGCGGCCGAACTGATCCTCGTCGGCGGCACGCCCGAGCAGAAGGAACAATGGCTGCCCAAGATCGCCAGCGGGGAAATCCTGCCCACCGCCGTCTTCACCGAGCCCAACACCGGCTCGGACCTTGGGTCTTTGCGCACCCGCGCCACCCGCACCGGGGACGGCTGGGAGATCACCGGCAACAAGACCTGGATCACCCATGCCGCCCGCACCCATGTGATGACGCTGCTGGCGCGGACCGAGCCCGACACCACCGACTGGCGCGGCCTCTCGATGTTCTTGGCCGAGAAGACCCCCGGCACCGACGAGAACCCCTTCCCCACCCCCGGCATGACCGGCGGCGAGATCGAGGTGCTGGGCTACCGCGGAATGAAGGAATACGAACTCGGCTTCGACGGCTTCAAGGTCAAGGCCGACAACCTGCTGGGCGGCCAGCCGGGCCAGGGCTTCAAGCAGCTCATGCAGACCTTCGAATCCGCCCGGATCCAGACAGCGGCCCGCGCCATCGGCGTGGCGCAGTCGGCGCTGGAACTTGGGATGCAATATGCCATCGACCGCAAGCAGTTCGGCAAGGCCCTGATCGAGTTCCCCCGTGTCGCCGACAAGCTGGCCCTGACCGCCGTGGAAATCATGATCGCGCGGCAACTCACCTATCATTCCGCCTGGCAGAAGGACCACGACAAGCGCTGCGACCTTGAGGCCGGGATGGCCAAGCTGCTGGGCGCCCGCGTCGCCTGGGCCGCCGCCGACAATGCGCTGCAGATCCACGGCGGCAACGGCTTTGCGCTGGAATACACGATCAGCCGGGTTCTCTGCGACGCCCGCATCCTCAACATCTTCGAGGGCGCAGCCGAGATCCAGGCGCAGGTCATCGCCCGGCGCCTGCTGGGGTAAGCCGCCGTTGCGCGAATGGCACGGGCGCGGGTGCTCGCGCGCCCGTGCATGGACTTTGCGGCAACCCGGTGGCAGGGCCGTGCGGTATTCTCGTGAACTCAAATGCCTGATCCCCGGGGGAAGCCTGCCATGATCTCCGCCCTTCGCCTTGCCGCCGTCTCCGCGGCCCTCGCCACGCTGGCCGCCTGCGGCCCCGCCCCCCTGCCGTCCGACGGCACCGGGTTCGAAGGCGGCATCCCCTATGGCACCTACACCATGGTCGGCTTCGGGCAGGAGGCCGTGCCCACGCGCGATTCCCGCATCCGCCTGACGCCGGGCCAGATCACCGGCAACGGTCCGTGCAACAACTTTGCCGCGACCAACGCCGCAAACCTGCCGCAGATCAACGTCACCGTGATGAACTGGACGGACAACCCCTGCGGCCACAAGGGCTTCGAGGGCCGCTTCCTCGAAGCGGTCACCCAAGCCTCCGAGGCCGAATGGACCGGCGGCGTTCTCAAGATCAAGAGTCCGCTCGGCTGGATGACGCTGGAACGCTCGGGGAACTGATCGCGCGAAGGCAGCCCGTCGGGGGGTCCTTTTCCCGGCACCGCACCAGACTGCGGGCAAGGTTGGTCCCTTTCATGTCACATGCGCGACCTGAAGGGACTGGCGCTGGTTCCCGCCGTCATCAGGGGTCCTGTGGAATGCGGCCTTTCTCGCCAGCCGTCAGCCGCGCCACAAGCCTTGCGCGGGCGGCAGGCAAGGGCCGCCCCACCTGCGCCTCGGCCAGCCTCGCGTTCAGAAAATGCCCGGTCAGCGCGAAACCTGCAGCAAGGTCGTCCGGCCGTTCCGGCCCGCCCAGAATGCCCGGCAGCGGCAGCAGACGCAGCGCCCATTCGCTTGCCGCCTCGACCGTGACGGCATGGCCCGTCTTGGGCGAGACGTAAGCCAGCGCCTCCCGCGCGCCACTCACGGCACAGCGGTCCAGCGACAGGCCGAAGCCCAACTCGTCCAGAAGAAGCAACTCCCAGCGCAAGTAGAGTTCGGCCCAACCCGGCTTTCGTTCTTCATCGCCCAAATATCCTCGGGGGGCGCGGGGGGCAGACAGCCCCCCGGCTCCGGCAATTCCGTCAGAGCCGCCTGAACTGCCCGCCTCCATCGCGTCCAGCAATCCTTCGGTCGCATCCGTCAATCGCGGATGCGGGTCTCTCTCCGGCAATGCCCAGCCGATCAGCGCCGTCACTGCATTCAGCCCCGCCAGCGCATCCGCATCCGCCATCAACCCCGCGCGCGTCCGCCCCGGCTCGACGGTGAAGCTGCCAAGCTGGTCATGCAGCCGCGCCCGCCAGCGCAGGGCCAGCCGGTTGCCGGGCTGCAGCATGGCCGCGCGCTTGACGCTCGCGCCCCCCGGCACGACGCCCGAGACAAGCCCAAGCTCGCGGGTCAGCGCGGTCAGGATCACCGCGTTCTCGCCATGCTTGCGCCGCGCGATCGCGGTCGCCTCGCCCTGCCATTCCATCCGGCTTCCTTTCCCGCGCAGGCTGCCGCAAGCTGGCGCGATTGAACAGACAAGGCGAGGGAAAGATGCTGAAACCGTGGATCGAGGCTCAGGCGCGGCTGGTCGAGGTCGCAGCAGGGCGCGCGCCCGCCGACACCGTGATCCGCGGCGGTCAATGGGTCAACGTCCACACGCGCGAGGTGCTTCCCGGCCACGACATCGCCATCGCCGACGGCCGCGTGGCCTGCGTCCTGCCCGACGCATCCGCCAACATCGGCCCCGAGACGCAGGTGATCGAGGCCGAGGGCCGCTACATGGTCCCCGGCCTGATCGACGCCCACATGCATGTGGAATCGGGGATGCTGACTCCGGCCGGCTTCGCTGCCGCGGTGATCCCCCACGGCACGACCACGATCCTGCACGACCCGCACGAGATCGCCAATGTCATGGGACTCGAGGGCGTGCGGCTCATGCGCGATGAAAGCCTGATCCAGCCGATCACGATGCTGACGCAGATGCCCTCCTGCGCCCCTTCCGCGCCGGGGCTGGAAACTACCGGTTGTCCGATTACCGCCGGAGAGGTCGCGCAGGCCATGGGCTGGGACGGCGTCGTGGGCCTGGGCGAGATGATGAACTTCCCTGCCGTTTCCGCAGGCGACCCGGCGATGCTGTCCGAGATCGCCGCGACCCGCGCCGCCGGCAAGACGGTCGGCGGACATTACGCCAGTCCCGACCTCGGCCGCGCCTTCTCGGCCTATGTCGCAGGCGGTGCGGCAGATGACCACGAGACGGTGGCCGAGGCGCAGGCCGTGGCCCGCGTCCGGCAGGGGATGGGCGCGATGCTGCGGCTGGGGTCCGCCTGGCATGACGTGCAGGCGCAGATCACGGCGATCACGCAGCGGGGGCTGGACCCCTCGGGCTTCATGCTCTGCACCGACGATTCCCACGCGGGGACGCTGGTGCATGACGGGCACATGGACCGCGTGGTGCGCCATGCCGTGGACTGTGGCTGCGATCCACTGGTAGCGATCCAGATGGCGACGATCAACACCGCCCGGCATTTCGGGCTGGAACGGGAGTTGGGGTCCATCACCCCGGGACGCAGGGCCGACGTGATGCTGACTTCGGACCTGCGGGCGCTGCCGGTCGAGATGGTGGTGGCCCAAGGCCGCCTGGTGGCGGAAGACGGGCGGCTTCTGGTGGACTGCCCGCTGATCGACTGGCCGGATGCGGCGCGCAACTCTGTCCACCTCGGCCGGGCGCTGACAGCCGCCGACTTCCGCGTTCCTGCCGAGGGCACCGAGGCGGACGTCCGCGTGATCGGCGTCATCGAGAACCAGGCCCCCACCCGGGCGCTGACCGCCACCCTGCCCGTCCGCGACGGCGAGGTGATCCCCGAAGGCGTCGAGCGCATCGCGCTGGTGGAACGCCACAAGGGCACCGGCGGCGTGGTCAACGGCTTCGTGCAGGGCTTCGGCTATCGGGGGCGCATGGCCGTCGCCTCGACCATCGCGCATGACAGCCATCACATGATCGTCGTCGGCACCTGCGGAGCGAACATGGCTGCCGCCTCGGCCCGGCTGGCGGAACTTGGCGGGGGCGTTACCGTCTTCCGGGACGGAGCCGAGCTGGCCCATGTCGCCCTGCCCATCGCCGGGCTGATGTCGGAGCGCCCCGCCGCCGAGGTCGCCGAGGCCGTCGAGGCCATCAATCACGCCATCCGCGACTGCGGCTGCACGCTGAACAACGCGATCATGCAGCATGTCCTGCTGGCGCTGGTGGTGATTCCCGAGTTGCGGATCTCGGATCTGGGACTGGTGGACGTGACCCGGTTCCAGATCGGCGACGTGGTGACCGCGTCGCGGTAGCAATGGGTATTTGGGTCAGAAAGAAGCTCAGGGGAGTGTCAGTGACCCATCTTCGGCCAGCGGCCAGAACGGGTTGTGGGCAATCTCCCACACATGGCCGTCAGGGTCAGCGAGGTAGCCCGAAGTGCCGCCCCAAGCCGCCTTTTCGGGGCGCTTGAGGCAGGTGGCGCGGGCATCGAGGGCGGACTGGAAGATGGCATCGACCTCATCCGCATCGCCGCAGTTCTGGGCGAGGGTCACCGCCCCGGTGCCGAGTTCGGCCACAGGGCGGCGCTGGTCCTCGGCCAGTTCATCCAGCGCGAAGAGCGCCAGGGCGAGGCCGGGCATCTGGAACAGCGCGAGGCCCTCGGGCGCGTTCGGATGCGGGGTCCAGCCCCAGTCGAGATAGAAGCGCCGGGCACGCTCAAGGTCGGCTACGCCAAGCGTCACCAGGCTGATGCGGTTGCGTGGCAGCGTCATGTCAGCCCTCGTCAATCCAGGTGGAGGCGCTGGCTTTGCATCCCCGCCTCGCAAGGTTTGTGCGGTTGCGGGGCCGGATATGAGATCCTCGGCCATCGAGGCCAGCGGTCGGCCCTTGGCCTTCCGGGGTCGCAAGACTGGCGTTGTTGCGGGATAGCGTCACATCATCCCTCGTCGGTCAGAGTCGAGGCATCTTCGTCCCGCGCAACGTGGAGGAAGCGGGCGCGGTCGTCCAGAGCGGCGAAAAGTTCGCGCCCCGTGCCGGTCAGGAAACTTTGCGCGGGCAGCGCGGCGATCTCGTCATAAAGCGCCCTGCGGCGGGGTTCGTCCAGATGCGCGGCGACCTCGTCCAGCAGCACGACGGGACGTTCCGGCGCAAGCGCGCGGGCGTTGGCGAGGATCAGCGACAGCAGCAGGGCCTTCTGCTCTCCGGTGGAACTCAGCGCGGCGGGCATGTCCTGCGGTCCCCAGCTTGCGCCAAGGTCGGCGCGGTGCGGGCCGGTCAGGGTGCGGCCCGCCGCCATGTCACGGCGGCGCATTGTGGCCAGACGGGCGGCAATGCTGGCCGGGTCCGCATCATCGGCTTCGCCGTCACCCGCCAGCAGCACCAGCCGGGCCGAGGGGAAGCTGGTCTCGGCCCCCGCCTGCGCCTGCATGATCCGGGCCACGGCCTCCTGCCGGTTGCGGGTGATCGCGGAACCAGCCTCGGCCATGCGGGTTTCCAGCGCGCGATACCAGCGGTCGTCGCGGATGTCGTCCCGCAGCAGGCGGTTGCGGTCGCGCATGGCCTTCTCGTAGGCCAGCGCGTCATCCGCATGGCCCGGCGCGAAGCTGAGCGTCAGGCGGTCGAGGAATCGCCGCCGCACCTCGGGCGCGTCGGTCCAGAGCCGGTCCATTGCCGGCGTCAGCCAGATCACGCGGGCCAGCGCCCCCAAAGCCACCTGCGGCGCGGTCTTGTCATCGATGGTGACGTGGCGACCCTCGCCGGGGGCCGCACCGGTTTCGACCGGACGATCGTCGATGGTCGCCCGGATGCGCCAGCCCGCCTCGGGGCCACGCCGCGCCTGATCGGCGGGGGCGGCGCTGCGCAAGCCCCGCCCCGGCGACAACATTGAGAGTGCTTCGAGGATATTGGTCTTGCCCGCACCGTTCGGGCCGAAGATGGCGACCGGGCGGGCGTCCAGTTCCAGCGCCAGCCGCGGCCAGGACCGGAACTGCGCCAGACCCAGGCGGGAAAGCGTCACACGCGCATCGGCATGACGACATAAACGGCAGAGTCGTCCCCGCCCTCGCGGATCAGCGCCGCGTCGCCCGAGCCGTTGAACAGGAAGACCGCATTCTCGCGGTCGATCTGGGAGGCGATCTCCTGCAGGTATTTGGCGTTGAAGCCGATTTCCAGCGGCTCGTCGTTATAGGCGACAGCCAGTTCCTCGTCGGCGGCACCCGCATCCGGCGCGTTCACCGACAGGATCAGCCTGTCCTCGTCCAAGGCCAGCTTCACAGCCCGTGAGCGTTCCGAACTGACCGTCGCCACGCGGTCCACGGCGCGGGCGAAATCAGCCGCGTCCACTTCCAGCCGCCGCGTGTTCCCGCGCGGGATCACGCGGGTATAATCCGGGAAAGTGCCGTCGATGACCTTGGAGGTCAGGGTAATCGTGGGCGTGGCGAAACGCACCTTGGTCTCGCCCACAGACACGGCAATGACAGCCTCGTCGTCGTCCAGAAGCTTCTTGAGTTCCGCCACGGTCTTGCGCGGGACGATCACGCCCGGCATCGCCTCGGCCCCTTCCGGCAGCGGCGCATCGACGCGGGCCAGCCGGTGGCCGTCCGTCGCCACGCAGCGCAGGGTCCGGCCGCCCTCGCCATCGGCCACATGCATGTAGACGCCGTTGAGGTAATAGCGGGTTTCTTCCGTCGAAATCGCAAAGCGCGACTTGTCGAAGAGCCGCCGCAGGACCGGCGCGGGGGCGCTGAAGTTCGCCGCGTATTCCGTCGAGGCCATGATCGGGAAGTCCTCGCGCGGCAGGGTCGCCAGCACGAAATTGGCGCGGCCCGCCTGCACCGTCAGCCGGGCGGAATCGCCATCGACCGAGATATTGACCAGCGCCCCGTCAGGCAGCTTGCGGGCGATGTCGTTCAGCAGCGCGGCGCTGACGGTGGTGGCGCCGGGGCGTTCGACCGTGGCCGGCGCGCGGTCCACGACCTCGGTATCAAGGTCGGTGGCGCGGAAGCTGACGCCCTCGGGCGCCGCCTCGATCAGCACGTTCGCAAGGATCGGGATGGTGTTGCGGCGTTCCACGACCGACTGGGCCTGCGACACGGCCTTGTTCAGAACCGCCTTTTCGATCGAGAATTTCATGGCGCCTTGCCCTTTTGGTCGCGAAAGCCGCCCCGAGGGGCGGCGTGCGCTCAGTTTCCTCAATGTTCGCCCGTGGTCAAGCGCCCGTGAAGCCTCAGGCTTCCAGCGAGCGGCGCAGCAGGTCGATGTCTTCGGCAAGGCTGCGGTCTTCGGTCCGCAGTTCCTCGATCTTGCGGACGCCGTGCATGATCGTGGTGTGATCGCGCCCGCCGAAGCGGCGGCCGATTTCCGGCAGGCTGCGGCTGGTCATCTGCTTGGCCAGATACATGGCGATCTGCCGGGGCCGGGCCAGCGTCCGCACCCGCTTGGGGCCGACGAGGTCCGACAGGCGGATGTTGTAATGCTCGGCCACCTTGCGCTGGATCTCCTCGACCGTGACCTTGCGGTCGGATGCCCGCAGGATGTCGGCCAGACATTCCTGGGTCATGTCGAGGTCGATCTCGCGCCCCATCAGGCTGGCGAAGGCAAAGAGCCGCTGCAGCGCGCCTTCCAGCACGCGCACGTTCGAGGTAATGCGGTGGGCGAGGAATTCCAGCACCCCCTGCCCCAGCCGCAGGCCCGGATAGGTCAGGCGGAACTGCTCGGTCTTGGACTGCAGGATCGACAGGCGCAGTTCGTAGTCGGTCGGGTGCAGGTCCACGATCAACCCGCAGGAGAGGCGCGACTTGATCCGCTCCTCCATGTCCTTGATCTCGCCCGGCGCGCGATCGGCCGAGATGACGATCTGCTTGCCCTGATCGACCAGCGCATTGAATGTGTGGAAGAATTCCTCTTGCGTGGAATCCTTGCCGGCGATGAACTGGACGTCGTCCACCATCAGCAGGTCCACGGTGCGGAACAGTTCCTTGAAGTCCATGACGGTGCGCTCGCGCAGCGCCTGAACGAAGCGGTACATGAACTGCTCGGCGGACAGGTAGAGGATGCGGGCCTGCGGGTCGCGGGCCTGACGTTCGCGGGCAATGGCGTGCATCAGGTGCGTCTTGCCGAGGCCCACGCCGCCGTAAAGGAACAGCGGGTTGAAGGTGACATGGCCGCCCTCGGCCACGCGCTTGGCGGCGGCATGGGCCAACTCGTTCGGCTTGCCGACCACGAAATTGTCGAAGGTGAAACGGGCGTCCAAGGGCGCCGTCATCTCCTCGTCGCGCAGGGGGCCGCGAGGGGTGACGCGATGGGCGGGATCGGGGCGCAGCTCCGCCGGGGCAGCGGCCACCGGGGCCTCGGCCAGACGGGCCTCTGCAGGACGGGGCGCGGCGACGGTGAAGTTCACCCGCTCGACCTCGGCCCCCTGATGGACCAGCGCGTCGATGATGGGGCGCGCGTAATGGCGCGACACCCAGTCCGACAGGAAGCGCGTCGGACAGGCGATGTCGGCCGCGCCGCCATCGATGGCGCGCAGGCTCAGCGGCGCAAGCCAGGTGACGTAGTTGTGCGTCCCTACCCGCGCCTCAAGCTCGGATCGCGCACCCGCCCAGAGATCGTTCATCCTGTCGTTCCTTCTGTCCCCGTTCCCCGCCGCGAACGCCGGCGGGACATCAGCCATCACAGGCCACGACGCAGGGACGAACAGGACAGCCACGCCGCGGAAACCCTTGGCGCGCGGGGCCACGAGGCCCTTTCCATCTGTTCCGGGTCGGCCCGTTTCCGGTGGCAGCCGAAGCAAGGCCCACGCGCGCCACGGCCTGACCCGTGGCAGCGGGCTTCAGCCCTGGTCTGCGCCTGCCCGGACCCTGCTGGCAGCTGGCGGTCCGGGCATCATCCCCTGTCGCGACGTGAATCGCACCGACCAAGCTAGCGGCAAGCCCGAGGGTGCCGCAACCGAACTATCGGCTTGACAGGTGCTTTGGTCCGCGAATCTGTGGCAGGGATGCATCTCTTTTATGAACTCAATGAAATCAATATCTTATCAGGAATCGTGACGCTGCGGTGCAGAATGACAAAGGGCGCCCCGAAAGCCGGAGCGCCCTTGCAGAGCCATGCGGTTCGTGCCTGATCAGACGGCCGACAGCGCCTTCACCCGCGCCGCCAGGCGCGACACCTTGCGCGCCGCGGTGTTCTTGTGGACGACGCCCTTGGTGACGCCGCGCATCAGTTCCGGCTGGGCTGCCTTCAGCGCCTCGGCCGCGACCTGCGGATCGCCGCCAGCGATCGCTTCCTCGACCTTCCGCAGATAGGTGCGGATGCGCGAGCGGCGGGCTTTGTTGATGGCAGTGCGGCGCTCGGTCTGGCGGGCGCGTTTCTGGGACTGGGGCGTGTTGGCCATGTGTGTTTGTCTCTATCGGTCAGTTGCGTTCATGTCGTCGCGCAAAAGACCCAAGACAGCCGATCCCCGGAAGGATCGGTCCTGATTCTTGCCTAAGCGGGCCCACGCGCATGTAACCGTGGGCCTATAGAGGCAAAGAACAGAAAGGGGAAGCCCCGATCAGCGGTCGCGGAACTGCGCCTCGCGCTTTTCGGCGAATGCGCTCATGCCTTCCTTCTGGTCCTCGGTCGCGAACAGCGCATGGAAGGCGCGGCGTTCATAGAGCAAGCCTTCCCGCAGTGTCGTCTCGTAGCTGCGGTTCACGGCCTCTTTCGCGACCATCGTGGCGACGGCGGATTTCGAGGCGATCTTTTTCGCCGCGCCCATCGCCTCGTCGATCAGCTTGTCGGCAGGCACCACCCGGCTGACGAGGCCCGAGCGTTCCGCCTCGGCCGCGTCCATGAAGCGGCCGGTCAGGTTCATGTCCATCGCTTTCGACTTGCCCACGAAGCGCGTGAGCCTTTGCGTCCCCCCGATGCCCGCGATGACGCCCAGGTTGATCTCGGGCTGGCCGAACTTGGCGTTCTCGGCGCAGATGATGAAGTCGCACATCATCGCAAGCTCGCAGCCCCCGCCCAGCGCATAGCCCGCGACGGCGGCGATCACCGGCTTTCGGATGCGCTGGATGGCTTCGATCTCGGGGCCGAACAGGTCGTCCGTCAGCACGTCCACATAGGATTTCGACGCCATCTCCTTGATGTCGGCGCCGGCGGCAAAGGCCTTCTCGCTGCCGGTCAGCACGATGCAGCGGACGTTGTCGTCCTTGTCCGCCGCGGTCATCGCCGCGGCGAGTTCCGAGACCAGCTCGCCGCTGAGCGCGTTCAGCGCCTCGGGGCGGTTGAGGCGAATCAGCGCGACATGGTCGGCGATTTCGACGATCAGGGTCTTGTAGGCCATGTGAGCATGCTCCGCGCAGCGATTGCGATTTCACAATGGCTTAGCAAAGCGGCGGCCCCGGTTCCAGCGTCACCGCTGGCAGTCAGGGCAATACCAGGTGGATCGCCCCGATTGCACGATCCGCCGCACCGTTCCGCCGCAGCCATCGCGCAGACAGGGCTGCCCCTCGCGCCCATAGACGCGGAAACTGTGCTGGAAATAGCCAAGCTCGCCCGAGGTCTGGCGGTGATCGCGCAGCGATGAGCCGCCCGCCTCGATGGCGAGCAACAGCACCTCGCGGATCGCGACATGCAGCCGGGCGATGCGCTCGGGTCCGATGCGGCCCGAGGCCCGTGTCGGGTGGATACCCGCCCGGAACAGCGCCTCGCAGACATAGATGTTGCCCAGACCTGCCACGATCCGCTGATCCAGCAGCGCCGCCTTGATGGGCGCCTTCTTACCGGCAAGCGCCGACATCAGCCGCGCCGGCGTGAAATCCTCGTCGAAAGGTTCGGGGCCCAGTGCCGCCAGCAGCCGGTGGCTGCCCTCGCGCACAAGGTCCACCGCGCCGAAGCGGCGGGCGTCGTTCAGGGTGATTGTGGTGCCATCCTCGGTCGTCAGCACCAGGTGATCGTGCCGCGTCAGGATCGAGGGGTCATGGTGGAAGCGGCCCAAGGCCTCGCCCTCGATCCTGATCCGCCCTGACATCCCCAGATGCAGCAGCAGGCTCGCGTCGCGGTCCAGATCGGCGAGGATATATTTCGACCGCCGCCGCAGGTCCGTCACAAGCGCCCCCGTCAGCACCTGCACGAGGTCCGGCGGCATCGGCCAGCGCAGGTCGGGGCGGCGCTGGTCCACCCGCACGATGCGGCGGCCCACCAGATGCGGCGCAAGACCGCGACGTACCGTTTCCACCTCTGGCAGTTCTGGCATTTCCCGCCCATCCGCTGCATGGTGCCGCCCTGACCGGCGACTGGATGCTCAGCTATGATCGACACCCCCCCGAAGCAAACCCATTTCGGCTTCCGCGACGTGCCCGAGGGCGAAAAGGCGGGGATGGTTCACGGCGTCTTCTCACGCGTGGCGTCCAAATACGACGTGATGAACGACCTGATGAGCGTGGGCGTCCACCGCCTCTGGAAGAACGCCATGATGGACTGGCTCGCGCCCCGCGACGGCCAGCACCTGCTGGACGTGGCGGGCGGGACCGGCGACATCGCCTTCCGCTTCCTTCAGCGGGCGCCGGGCGCGCGGGTGACGGTCTGCGACATGACGGAATCGATGCTGGTCGAGGGCCGCAAGCGCGCCGAGGCTGACCGTCTGGCCGACCGCCTGTCGTGGGTGACGGGCGATGCCATGGCCCTGCCCTTCGCGGACGCCAGCTTCGACCGCTACACGATCAGCTTCGGCATCCGCAACGTCACCCGCATCCCTGATGCCTTAGCCGAGGCCTTCCGGGTCCTGAAACCCGGTGGCCGCCTGATGGTGCTGGAGTTTTCCCAGCTTCCCGTGCCCATGCTGCAATGGGCCTATGACCGCTATTCCTTCAATGTGATCCCGCCCTTGGGGCAACTGGTCGCGGGCGACCGCGACAGCTACCAGTATCTCGTGGAATCCATCCGCCGCTTTCCCGACCAGGACAGCTTCGCCGGAATGATCCAAGACGCGGGCTTCGAGCGGGTTCAGTATCGCAACCTCTCGATGGGCATCGCCGCGCTGCATTCGGGCTGGAAGATCTGAGATGCGCGGCCCCCACAACATCTGGCGCCTGATCCGCACCGGCGCGACCTTCCAGCGCACCGGCGCCATGGGCGCGGCGCTGGACGCCATGAACGCCCCGCCCCGGCTGCGGGTGGCCGCGCGGCTGCTGGGCTGGCCCTTCGCCTGGCTGGGCTACAAGGGCGACCCCGCGCTGCCGCCGGTGACGCGGGCGATCACCGCGCTCGGCCCTGCCTATATCAAGTTCGGCCAGATCCTCTCGACCCGTCCCGACGTCGTGGGCGCCGAGATGGCGGGCCACCTGCGGATACTGCAGGACAGCCTGCCGCCCTTTCCCACCGAGTACGCCCGCCAGCAGATCGAGGAGGACCTCGGCGCTCCGGTCGAGACGCTCTTCACCGACTTCTCGCCCCCCGTAGCCGCGGCCTCGATCGCGCAGGTCCACAAGGCCCGCCGCGCCGATACCGGCGCTGAGGTCGCGGTCAAGGTCCTGCGCCCCGGCATCGCCGCCGCCTTCCGCCGCGACATCGACGCCTTCCACTTCGCCGCCGGCCTGATCGAGCGCCTGTCCCCCGCCAGCCGCCGCCTGCGCCCCCGCGACGTGATCGGCCATTTCGAATCCACCGTCATGGGGGAACTGGACCTGCGGCTGGAAGCCGCCTCGGCTTCCGAATTTGCAGAGAACACCCGCGAGGACGCGGGCTTCTCGGTCCCCCTGCCGCACTGGGATCTCAGCGGACGGCGGGTGATGACCAGCGACTGGGCCGAGGGCATCCCCATGGCCGACGTGCCCGCGATCCGCGCCGCCGGACACGACACCGCCCGCATCGCGGAACGGATGCTGCAGATCTTCCTCAGCCACGCGCTGCGCGACGGCTTCTTCCACGCCGACATGCACCAGGGGAACCTGCGCGTCGCCCCGAACGGCGACATCGTCGCCTTCGATTTCGGCATCATGGGGCAGATCGACGAATACACCCGCCGCGTCTATGCCGAGATCATCTACGGCTTCATCCAGCGCGACTACGCCCGTGTCGCCCGCGTCCATTTCGAGGCGGGCTACGTGCCGCCTGACCGCGACATGGCCCAGTTCTCGCGCGCCCTGCGCGCGGTGGGCGAGCCGATCTTCGGCGCCGACGCCAGCCGCATCTCGATGGCGAACCTGCTCGCCTATCTCTTCGAGGTGACGGAACGCTTCGGCATGGCGACCCGGACCGAACTGATCCTGCTGCAGCGCACCATGGTCGTGGTCGAGGGCGTGACCCGCACGCTCGATCCCCAGATCAACATCTGGGCCGCTGCCCGCCCGGCGGTCGAGCTTTACATCCGCGACAACCTCGGCCCCCGCGCGGCGATCCGCGACGGGCTGAAGGTGGTGCAGGCGCTCGGCCGCCACGCCCCCCTGCTGCCCGAGGTCGTGGACCGCCAGTTCGACCGCCTGTCCCGCCCCCAGGCGACAACGATCATCGTCGAGCCGACAAGCCCGCGCTGGCCGCTTGCGGTCGCCCTGCTTGCAGCAGGCGCGGTTCTGGGTGCGCTGCTGTCATGACCGCACCGGCCATCGGTGCGGACCGCAAAGGCCACGTTGCTCCGCAGCGAACCCGAGCCGCAGCCCTGCAGCCGCCATCACCCTGACCGGCAGCCACGGCGCCGACAACCGGTTCCCGACCGCCGCGTCGTCCTCCCGGCGGCAGCACCGGCGCGTCCAGTGCTTGCAATCCGAGGTGCCCCGCAAGGAAGCGTGAAGCGCTAACCTCTCGTGACCACCATCAGAGCATGACTGGCAGTCGCTAACGCCGACAGCCGGTTCTCGCCTGCAGCGTCGTCCTTCCCGAAGGCGCAGGTGCGTGAGATGCTTGCCTGGTGAAGTGCCCGGAAAGAACCAGAAAGGAGACGTGAAGCACTGCCGTCCCGCGGCCACCAGCAGAATCTGACCGGCGGTTCCTAACGCCGACAACCGGTTCCCGCCCGCAGCGTCGTCTTCCCCGAAGGCGCCGACGCTTGTGTTGTGAGGTGCCCTGAGAGGAGCCGTGAAGCGCCGCGTCATCTCTGCCTCGGGCTTGGGGAAGCGCAGCAATCCGATCCGCCCAAGCCCCCCCTCCGGCAACATCCAGCCCCCATGTCAGCCCTCCTCGGCCACTGACGCCAATCCCCGCCGATCTGACCCACCCCGCGGCATCGATGCGGCGAGACGGCTCGTTCACCTCCCGCTCGACAGCAGCACCAGCGCCGCGTTGTATGAGGATTGCGCCGGGCTGATAGCCTGCGCCCGGACCAGGAACCGCTGGATCAGCTTTTCCACGTTGGAGGCTTCGGCGAAGACCGAGGGCGAGTCGGACCCGAACAGCTTGCCGCTTCGTGTCTTCATCTCGGCAAGTTGCCGGTCGATCGGCAGCTTGCCGAAATCCGCTCCAAGCCCCAGCCCGCCTTCGACCACCTTCCGCAGCGGCGCCGAGCCAAGGATGTTGTACCATCGGGTGTTGTCAGATGATGCCGACGCCCCCAGGGCCTTCAGCTCGCGCTCGGCGCTCATCGCCAGGCGCAGGTTTCCGTCGATCGTGCCGACCCTGCGTTCCAGCTCGGCCGAAACATGGCGTCCGACGATCTCGCCGGCAAGATTGGCCGAAGGGCTGCCGCCCGAGCCGAAGCGGAATGCCTCGGCCATGGCGCGATAGCGCTTGTCGCTCAGCCGGTTGGCCAGGCTTTTCGGATCGCTCAGGTCCGATTCCAAGACCTTGCGGATGAAGAAGCGGTTGTTCGCATCCCCTTCCAGCCCGAAGGCGCTGAGAGAGGTCCGCAGCAGGCGGAAATCCGACACCAGCTCCTCGGCGTTACCGACTTCGCCAAGCTTCGCGCGGACATGCGCGGTGTCTCGCGCCACCCGCGGATCGCGGGCGACCAGCGCCCCTTGCGCCTCGCCAGTCCGGGCGAGAAGCCGCCAGCCCGCATAGCCGCCCTGCCCGACGACCGGCTGGAAGCTCATGCGATCTGCGCGAAGATCCGCGCCTCTCGGGGCAACAGGCTGCGAAGCTGGCGCAGCGCGCGATAGACATTGCCGCCGATCACATCGGCCGTTGCGCCGTCCAGCGCGGCCCGGCTGTCGCGATCGTCGAAGACCCGGGACAACTGCTCGATCCCGCGCAGCAGGTCGCGCCGCCCCTGCGCGGGATCGGCATCGCCCGACAGCAGAAGCTGCGCGTCGTAACAGACCCGCGCGACGGGGGTCGCCACGTCGTCAGGATGGATGGCGTCCTTGAGCCGCAGGATGCTCGCGTTCGGGGTCTTGATCGCGATCCTGCAACGCCGGTCGCCGTTTTCGATGACCGCGCCGTTGATCAGCACGCGCTCGCCGGGTGCGAGCTTGAGGATGAGTCCGGTCATGGGATAGCCCTGCTGGAGCCGCTGCCGGCGGCCTGATTGCGGAGGTCTGTCAGGCGGGTTTTTTGGGAAAGCTGCGTCAGCCGGGCGGCTGTTCGAACAGCCCGCGGGCGACAGCGCGGTTGATCTCGACCAGCGCGGCGGCACTCGTCTCTCCGGCGAGGATGCGGGAGGTTTCCTTTTCAACAAAGCCGGCGATCGACAGAAGTTGTGCCCGCAGCGGCACCGGAAGGCTGTTGCCTTCGCTCGTAAGATCTTCAGCGGCTATGCGCCAGAACCTGCGGTTCTCGTGCACGGCGGCGGGCATGGCGGCAAAGCTGCTGCCGGGCTCCGAGGCGCGGATCATGCCGGCGGCCAGTTTCGAGAGGATGAGGGCCTCGGCCCGGCGGGGGTCGGCCTCGACCGAGGCGGCAGTGCCATAGCCGTATGGAACCTGTGCGTTCACGAACGCTCCTTTCCAGATCGCGTGAGGTCAGTCGGAAGGTTGAACCGGGGCCTTGCAGCCCCGGTCCGTGTCATCAGCCGCGGAACAGCGACAGCAGCGACTGCGGCGCCTGGTTGGCGATCGACAGCGACTGGGTGGCCAGCTGCTGCTGGACCTGCAGGGCCTGCAGGCGGGCCGAGGTCTCCTCCATGTCGGCATCGACCATCGAGCCGATGCCGGATTTAAGCGAGTCCGCCAACTGGCCGACAAACTCGGATTGCCCCGTGATCCGCTTGCCCGCAGAACCCAGCGATGCCGCGCCTTCGACCGCAGTGTTGATCAGTGCCTCGATCTGGCCGATCGCCGTTTGCGCGGATGCCTTGTCGGTGATTGCAGCGACTGTGCCACCGACGATGTCAGCCTCGAAATCGACAGAGGTCACATCGATCATCCTGGCCGTCGTCGTCGCGGCGGTGCCGCGGTCAAGCGATGCCAGGACCGAGAAGGTGGGGCCGCCATTCCCGATATCGGTTTTCAGCAGGTTGATCCCGTTGAACTGCGAGGCATTGACGATGGACTCGATCTCGGCCCGTTTTCCGAGGATGTCGGTGTTCACCTTGCCATGGTCTGCCGTGTCGTTGGACGCCGAGGCCGCCAGGTCGCGCATCTCGCCCAGCAGCTTGGTGATCTTCTCGGCGCCTGCGCGGCCCGTGGCGACCGTCGACTCGGCGACGTTCAACTGGCTGCGGATGGCCTTGAAGGACGATTCGTCGGTTTCCATGATCTTGGCCGTGGCCCAGATCGCGGCATTATCCTTGGCATTGGCGACCGACTTGCCGGTTGAGATCTCGCTTTGGGTCTTGGCCATGTTCGAGTTGATCCCCTTCAGGGTCTGCAACGCGACCATTGCGCCATTGTTGGTCAGAATGCTGGACATTTTATCCTCTGGTGTTTCGGGACGGATCATTCCGTCCCGCGTTTCAGATATTCCGGCCTTCTGACCAGCGGGCTATTCCCGGCGTCCTCTTGACGCGATCACCTTCCTAATCGGCAACGTCTAAGGAATAGTGAACGCGGCCCCGCCCGGCAAAACGACAATCGGCAGCATTTTACTAAAACCGGTGCGTGCGGGCGGAGAGATCGGTTCCGACCCGGTGCCGCCCCGCGCGGTCGTAAACGTCCAGCCCGCCCAGCACCGCCGACAGGTCGCGCATCCAGTTGCGCGCCTGATCCAGCCCTTCAAGCGCGGACTGCGCCAGCTCGCGCAGATGCGAAAGCTGGCGTTCGCAGGCCGCGCGAAGCGCATCATCGGGCGGGTTCGCGGCGATTTCCTTGTGGAAGATGTCCAGCATGGCCTGGCAGGCCTCGGGTTCGCCGCGAATCATGGCGCGGCAGGCATCCCGCAGGATCGCTTCGGGATCACGCATGGTCGGCCAGCCGGGTCACGAGGTTCAGGTCCAGACGCGAGGCCATGGCGGCCGCGTGCCGCTCGGTCAGGAAAGAGGCGAACTGCGACTCTCCGATCCCGCCGCCGAATGCGTCCCCGCCGCCGTCCGGCATTGCGATCTTCAGCATTTCGGCCAGAAAGGCCGCTTCAAGCTTGTCGGCGCTGCGTGAAAGATCAGTTCGAAGGGGTGGATGCAGGCGCGCTCCCTCGACGTTCACGATCATCTCCATTTTGACCCATTTTTTCTCGTATATCGGCTGGCGGTAAATATTCGGTAACCGGATGCGCCTATCCCGAAGAAGGTGATTCCGAAGGTTCATGTCGATGCAGGTTCAATCGCACAACTGGCCGGTGGCCTGCCCCCCGGCTCTCGCATCGGGCGGGGGAAAGCCCGCTGCTGCAGAGGGCGGGCTGTTCGAGGCGGTCCTTGACGCGCCCGACTGCGAGCCGCCACCGCCCGGCACGACCCCAAAGGAACCTGCAACCGAGCCTTCGTCAGCCGCCGGGAACGAGGAACCGGCCGAGGACGAGCCGGATGTCCCCGCCGGGTCCGAGGCATGCGGGATGACGCTTCCTCCTGCCGTGAACGAAGCCTTGCCGCGCGGGCGCGCAGCGGATGCCGCGCAGGCGGCCCTGTCCGAAGAAGGCGCTTCGCCGGGCAGCGTGTCCGGCCTGCCCGCCCCCGGTCCGGTGCCGCAGCAGGACCGGGCGCCGCCTTCGCAATTCGATTCGGACCGGCAGAAGCAGGGGGCGGCCAGCTTCGACGAGGCCAGCCGACCGCAGACTGTTGAACGCTTGGAAACGCAGGTGCAGCCGGGTGCAAGGCGGCCGCGGCCGGCTGATGTCGGGCCACGGGCAGTCTTCTCCCCCGCCGAGGGCATCGGCCCTGACAACGCGCCCGAAGGAACGGCATCGCCGGTCCCTTCCGCATCCCCTCGTCCGCCCGGCGCGGAAGCGCCGCCGCCTGCCCCTTCCCCGGATGCCATCACGCTGCCACCGGAAACCCTGCAGCCCAGCGACACCCGACTGCCCGAGGCGCTGGTCCCGCCCGCCGAGATCCGCGAGGCTCCGCTGCGCATCGCCGAGGCCCCCGCCCTGCACCGTCCCCCGCCTGCCGAGCCGCACCGTCAGATCGCCGATGCCATTGTCCGCACGCGCGACGGACAGGTCGAACTCATCCTGAACCCGGTCGAGCTTGGCCGCGTCACCGTTCTTCTGGGGACCGAGGGGAACCCCGGCCATCTGGCGATGTTCGTCGAGCGGCCCGAGACGCTGGACCTCATCCGCCGCCACGGCGAGCAACTGCTGCGCGAGTTGCGCGATGGCGGGATGTCCGATCCCAGTCTCGACATCCTGCAGCAGGACAGCCACGATTCTCCCCAAGACAGGAACCGGCGCAGCGGAGAGAACCGGGCCGCCGCCGGCCTGCGCATCCCCGAGGGCCTGCAAGAGGCCGCACCCTGCGCCGTCCCGCTTTCCCGCCTCGACATCCGGCTTTAGGAGCATCCCTTGACCAGCATCGCCCCGACCGCCGCCGCCACCGCTCCCTCCCCCGGTCCGGCGCCTGCCGCCGCGGCCTCCTTCGCCGGCGGCGATTTCGAGACCTTTCTCAAGATGCTGACGACGCAGATCAGGAACCAGGACCCGCTGAACCCGATGGAGGGGTCAGATTTCGCCGTGCAGCTTGCGACCTTCTCGGGGGTCGAGCAGCAGGTGCGGACGAACCAGTTGCTCGAACAGCTTGCGGGCGGGCAGCTTGGGGGCCTGGGGCAGCTTGCCGACTGGATCGGGAAGGATGTCCGCACCACCGCCCCGGTCGCCTTTGACGGCCAGCCGATCACGCTGGACATCCGGCCCGAGAACGGTGCGGACAAGGTCGAGTTGGTGGCGCTGGACCGGAACGGACGCGAGGTGCTGCGCGAAAGCATCGGCCTTGGGGCGGGCGAGGTCGACTGGGCAGGCCGGACGGCCGAGGGGCCGCTCGCCCACGGCATCTACAGCTTCAAGCTGGTCAGCCACCGCGGAGAGGAGGTGCTTTCGACGACAGCCGTGGGCGCCTTTGCCCGCGTCACGGGGGCCGAACTGACCGCCGAGGGCGTCAGGCTGTCGCTGCCAAGCGGGGCAAGCGCGTTGGAAAGCGAGGTGACGGCGCTGCGCGAATCGCGCTGAGTTCACGCCGCGTCCGGCCCGCGCGCCCTTGCGGAAGCGCCGTCGCTGTCTATAACCCCCGACGATTTGCACGCCGACAATCGCCCGGGGGAAAGCCATGCCGAAAAGAACCGATATCTCCTCGATCCTCATCATCGGCGCCGGACCCATCGTCATCGGCCAGGCCTGCGAGTTCGACTATTCCGGCGCCCAGGCCTGCAAGGCGCTGCGCGAGGAAGGCTACCGGGTCATCCTGGTGAACTCGAACCCTGCCACGATCATGACCGATCCCGGCATGGCGGATGCCACCTATATCGAGCCGATCACCCCCGAGATTGTCGAGAAGATCATCGCCGCCGAGCGTCCCGACGCGCTGCTGCCCACCATGGGCGGGCAGACCGCGCTGAACACGGCCTTGGCGCTGGCCGACATGGGCGTGCTGGAAAAATACAACGTCGAGCTGATCGGCGCCCAGCGCGCCGCCATCGAGATGGCCGAGGACCGCAAGCTGTTCCGCGAGGCGATGGACCGGATCGGGCTGGAGAACCCCCGCGCCACCATCGTCGCCGCGCCGAAGCTGGCGAACGGCAAATACGACATCGCCGCAGGCATCGCCCAGGCGATGGAAGCGCTGGAGGACATCGGCCTGCCCGCCATCATCCGCCCCGCCTATACGCTGGGCGGGACCGGGGGCGGCGTCGCCTACAACCGCGACGACTACGAGGCCATCGTGCGATCCGGCCTCGACGCCAGCCCCGTCGCGCAGGTGCTGGTGGACGAAAGCCTGCTCGGCTGGAAGGAATACGAGATGGAGGTGGTCCGCGACCGCGCCGACAACGCCATCATCGTCTGCTCGATCGAGAACGTGGACCCGATGGGCGTCCACACCGGCGATTCGATCACCGTGGCGCCCGCGCTGACGCTGACCGACCGCGAATACCAGCGGATGCGCTCGGCCTCGATCGCGGTCCTGCGCGAGATCGGGGTGGAAACCGGCGGTTCGAACGTCCAGTGGGCCGTGAATCCCGCCGACGGCCGCATGGTCGTGATCGAGATGAACCCGCGCGTGTCGCGCTCCTCGGCACTGGCGTCCAAGGCCACCGGCTTCCCCATCGCCAAGATCGCGGCGAAACTCGCCGTCGGCTACACGCTGGACGAACTCGACAACGACATCACCAAGGTCACGCCGGCCAGCTTCGAGCCGTCCATCGACTATGTGGTCACGAAGATCCCCCGCTTCGCCTTCGAGAAATTCCCCGGCGCCAAGCCCGACCTGACCACCGCGATGAAGTCGGTGGGCGAGGTCATGGCCATCGGCCGCACCTTCCACGAATCGCTGCAAAAGGCGCTGGCCTCGATGGAAACCGGTCTTTCCGGCCTCGACGAGATCGCCATCGAGGGCGCGGCCGAGGAAGGCAAACCCGCCTTCATCAAGGCCCTGTCGCGCCAGACCCCCGACCGCATCCGCGTCATCGCCGAGTCCATGCGCGCCGGCCTGTCGGACGATGAGATCCACCGCGTCACTAGCTTCGACCCCTGGTTCCTCGCCCGCATCCGCGAGATCGTCGAGGCCGAGCACGAGATCCGCCACCACGGGCTGCCCTCGGACGCCCATGGCCTCAGCCGAGTCAAGATGATGGGCTTCACCGACGCCCGACTTGCCCACCTGACCGGCCAGACGGAAACCGCCATCCGCCGCGCCCGCCGCGGCATGGGCGTCCTGCCCGTCTTCAAGCGCATCGACACCTGCGCGGCCGAGTTCGAGGCCCAGACCCCCTACATGTATTCGACCTACGAGACCCCCGCGATGGGCGACGTGGAAGACGAGGCCCGCCCCTCGGACCGCAAGAAGGTCGTTATCCTCGGCGGCGGCCCCAACCGCATCGGCCAGGGGATCGAGTTCGACTACTGCTGCTGCCACGCCTGCTTCGCCCTGACCGACGCGGGCTATGAGACCATCATGGTCAACTGCAACCCCGAGACCGTCTCGACCGACTACGACACCTCGGACCGCCTGTATTTCGAGCCGCTGACGCTGGAGCACGTCCTGGAAATCCTGCGCGTCGAACAGGAAAACGGCACCCTCCACGGCGTCATCGTCCAGTTCGGCGGCCAGACGCCCCTGAAGCTGGCGCAGGCGCTCAAGGACGAGGGCATCCCGATCCTCGGCACCACCCCCGACGCCATCGACCTGGCCGAGGACCGCGAACGCTTCCAGAAGCTGCTGAACGACCTGCGGCTAAAGCAGCCCGTCAACGGCATCGCGCGCAGCGTCGACGAGGCCCGCGAGATCGCGCAGCGCGTGGGCTTCCCGCTGGTCATCCGCCCCTCCTACGTCCTCGGCGGCCGCGCGATGGAGATCGTGCGCGACACCGACCACCTCAACCGCTACATCACGACCGCCGTGCAGGTCTCCGGCAAGAACCCCGTGCTGCTCGACAGCTACCTGTCCGGCGCCATCGAGGTGGACGTGGACGCGCTGTCCGACGGCCACACCGTCCATGTCGCCGGCATCATGGAGCATATCGAGGAAGCCGGCGTCCATTCGGGCGACTCGGCCTGCTCGCTGCCGCCCCACACGCTGGACGCGGCCACCATTCAGGAACTCAAGGTCCAGACCACCGCCATGGCCCTGGCGCTGAACGTCGTCGGCCTGATGAACGTGCAGTTCGCCATCAAGGACGGCGAGATCTTCGTGCTTGAGGTCAACCCCCGCGCCTCGCGCACCGTGCCCTTCGTCGCCAAGGCCACCGACAGCGCCATCGCCTCGATCGCCGCGCGGCTGATGGCGGGCGAGCCGATGGCGAACTTCCCCCTCCGCCCTGCCTATCCCGCGGGCGTCGGCCCCGACACGCCCCTTCCTTACGCCGACCCGATGACGCTGGCCGATCCGGTCACACCCTGGTTCTCGGTCAAGGAGGCCGTTCTGCCCTTCGCCCGCTTCCCCGGCGTGGACACGCTGCTGGGGCCGGAGATGCGGTCCACCGGCGAGGTCATGGGCTGGGACCGCAACTTCCCCCGCGCCTTCCTCAAGGCGCAGATGGGTGCGGGCACGCATCTGCCGGAAGGGGGCCGCGTCTTCGTCTCGGTCAAGGACGCCGACAAGACGCCCGAGATGGCCGCCGCCATGCGCGACCTTTCCGCCATGGGCTTCACCCTGATCGCCACCCGCGGCACGGGCGATTTCCTGCGCGGCGCCGAGGTCCGGGCCGAGCTGGTCAACAAGGTCTACGAAGGCCGCCCGAACATCGTGGACCGCCTGAAGAACGGCGACATCGCGATGGTCCTGAACACGACAGAAGGCGCGCAGGCCATCGCCGATTCCCGCGACATCCGCTCGGTCGCGCTCTACGACAAGATCCCCTATTTCACGACCGCGGCGGGAGCGATCGCCGCCGTGGCGGCGATCAAGTCACGCGAGGAGGGGGACGTGGGGGTCAGGACGTTGCAGGGGTGAGAAAATTTCGCCTTTTGCACTTGCAACCTCATCCTGCAGCCTTAACTCAACTCTGCCCGACGCGCGAGGCGTCGGTGAGTAGGTCCTGTTGACAAAAGGGATTCTCATGGCGCGCTGATCGTGATTCAAGCCGGTATCTGCGATGGAGACCAGCTTGGCACGAGACCTGATGTCGGACGAGGAATGGGCGTTCCATGAGCCCTTCA
>NZ_JACJFU010000093.1:0-2633 GCF_014164635.1 Paracoccus sp. MC1854
TGCTGCGCGACAAACAGGATGAGATTCCGCGTCAACCTGGATGAGACGCCGCGGTGGGCATGTGACGGAGGAGGGCGTAGCCCCGACCGGAGGCGCACGCCCACCGCAGCGGGCATTTTGCGTCTGTGATCGCGGCCGGTCCGATACGCTGGGGTTTTCTGGAAGGGAGAACCACCTTTGTGCCGGGCCGCCATGCAACCGATCAACAGACAAGGCTTTTCATGAAGCTCCGACAGGACCACCCGATCGAGGTGGCCGCCGCCAAGGCGGATCTCAGCCGCGCCACGGGTTACCGGATTGCGCAGGACCCGCGCCTGCCCTCGCAGAAGACGCAACCGCGGGCACGGAGGCGGCCTGATCCCTTGGAACCCATCTTCGAAGCCGAGGTCGTGCCGCTTCTGAAGGAGGCGCCGGGCCTGCGCCCGGTGGCGATCTTCGACGAGATGCTGCGGCGCCACCCCGAACTGCCACCGGGCATCCGGCGCACGCTGGAACGCCGGATCCGGTCCTGGCGGGCCATCAACGGCGCAGAACAGGACGTGATCTTCCGGCAGGTGCATGAGCCGGGCAGGCTGGGCCTGTCGGACTTCACGGATATGTCGGGCCTGGGCGTCACGGTTGCCGGCCAGCCCTTGGCGCACATGCTCTATCACTTCCGCCTGCCCTGGTCGGGCTTCGAGCATGCCCATGTCATTCTGGGCGGCGAGAGCTTTGTGGCCCTGGCCGAAGGGCTGCAGAATGCCTTGTGGTCGGCGGGTGGCGCGCCGCACCAGCATCGCAGCGACAGCCTGTCGGCCGCGTTCCGCAACCTCGACACCGAGGCAGCAACGGATCTGACCACGCGCTACGATGCGCTCTGCGCCCATTACCGGATGGTGCCGACCCGCAACAATCGCGGCGTGGCCCACGAGAACGGCGCGATCGAAAGCGCCCATGGCCATCTCAAGGCGGCGATCCGCGACGCCCTTCTGATGCGCGGCACTGCCGATTTTGCCGACCTTGTGGGCTACCGCGCCTTCATTGACGAGATCGTCGGGCGGCGGAACGCGGCTCAGGGCAAACGCATCGCCGCGGAGCGGGCCTATCTGCAGGCCTTGCCCGCGCGCCGCACGACGGACTTCGAGGAGGTCATCGTCACGGTCTCCAGCACCGGCGGGTTCACCCTGCGCAAGGTCTTCTACACCGTTCCCTCGCGCCTGATCGGGCACCGGCTGCGGGTGCGGCTTTACGATGACCGGCTGGAGGTCTTCATGGGCGGCACGCTGATGCTGACGCTGCCCAGAGGGCGTGCCCATCCGAGCGGGCGGCATGACCAGGTGGTCAACTACCACCATGTCATCCATGCGCTGCGCAAGAAGCCGATGGCGCTCCTGAACCTCGTCTACCGCGACAAGCTCTTTCCGCGCCCGGCCTATCGGCGCACCTTCGAGGCCCTGGTGGCGCAGCTGCCCGAGAAGCTGGCCTGCAAGATCACCGTCGAACTGCTCGCCCTGGCGCATGATCGCGGCTGCGAACGCGATCTGGCCGAGGAACTGGACAGGGTGCTGGATGCGGGCCAATTGCCCGATCCCGTCGCCCTGCGCCGGATGTTCGGCCCGGACCCGGCCGACCTGCCCACCGTGTCGGTGCTGCAGATCGGCCTCGACAGCTATGACGCGCTCGTCGCCACAGCCTGCATCGGAGAGACAGCATGAAGACGGCTCATCCCATCGACGAGGCCCGCCTCGGCATCATGCTGAACGAGTTGCGGCTGCCGACCATCAAGACCCTCTGGCCCCGCTTCGCCGAAACGGCCGACCGGGAGGGCTGGCCCGCCGCGCGCTTCCTCGCGGCCATCGCCGAGCACGAACTGGCCGAGCGAGCCAACCGTCGGATCGAACGCCATCTGGCCGAAGCGCATCTGCCGCCCGGCAAGACGCTCGACAGCTTCGCCTTCGACGCCGTGCCGATGATCTCGAAAGCACAGGTCATGGCCATGGCCGCCGGCGACAGCTGGCTCGCCAAGGGCGCCAATGTTCTGATGTTCGGCCCGCCGGGCGGCGGCAAGAGCCATCTTGCAGCCGCCATCGGCCTCGCGCTGATCGAGAACGGCTGGCGCGTCCTGTTTGCCAGGACCACCGATCTGGTCCAGAAGCTGCAGGTCGCGCGCCGGGAATTGCAGCTCGAGGCCGCCATCACCAAGCTCGACAAGTTCGACCTGCTGATCCTCGACGATCTCGCCTATGTCACCAAGGATCAGGCCGAGACCAGCGTGCTGTTCGAACTGATCTCTGCCCGCTACGAGCGGCGCTCCATGCTGATCACCGCAAACCAGCCCTTCGGCGAATGGAACCGGGTCTTCCCGGACCCCGCCATGACGCTCGCCGCGGTCGACCGGCTGGTCCATCACGCCACGATCTTCGAGATGAATGTCGAAAGCTATCGCCGGCGCAGCGCCATGGAGGCAAAGCGGACACGGGGACGACCGGCCGCATTCGCGACAATCAACAATACGCCCCAGTCTGTCGCGGAGCGTCAATCACCCGGCCCGCAGGGCCTTGCCAGCGACAATCACGCTGATACCCTGCCAGACGCCGCGACGTAGAAGCTCATCCAGATTGACGCGCGCGTCTCATCAAGATTGTCGCGCAATA
>NZ_JACJFU010000094.1:0-2602 GCF_014164635.1 Paracoccus sp. MC1854
CCCATCATTGTAGGATTTCCAGTTCGTCGTGCGGTAGCGGGTGGGTTCAGGCCTGGTCATGGCAGGCCCTTAACCCGCTGGACCACTCCAGTGAATCCTTCCGAGGGCAGAGTTCTGCAACAACGCCCATCTCCGACCTCCCCGCGATCGGATGGCCACCGCAAGCAGGCTCGGGTGGGTCGCGGTCATCGCGCCTTCGGCCGACAGGCCGGCGGCGAAGATTGTATCCGGGCAAACCGTGAACCCGGTCGCGACTGCGCGGGTCAGCACTGCCGGCAGTGCAGCTTCGCTGTCTCGGCATGCTGGCCCTCGGGCCAAGGTCAGAGTTCCAGCATCCTTGGGGTTATGGGGCCTACACCGGATGGGGATAAACCAGGGATCAGTCCATGGCCTTCGGCGTCGCGGTTCATGTCGGTCCTGTAGGAGAAGTGGTCCGGACCTTGGGTGCAGCCGTGCAGCATCAACACCAGTCGGACGGGAACGCCTGCCTCTTGCATGGAGTGGGATGCAATGAAATCCGTGCTGCCACTTGCAAGATAGGCGGCGCACCCTCATATGAGTTCAGCAATACTCTTTTTCGAACCTGTTCCTTCCGGCTCAGCTCTCGATCTTCAGCTTTGCCGGGACGCTGCATCATGTGAGCGGCACAGATAAAAGGAATATCACGATGGCCAATGGCACCGTAAAATGGTTCAACTCCACCAAGGGCTTCGGCTTCATCCAGCCCGAAAGCGGCTCGAAGGATGTCTTCGTCCACGTCTCCGCGCTCGAACGTGCCGGCATTCACCAGCTGGATGACGGCCAGGCGCTTTCGTTCGACCTGGAGCGAGACCGCAACGGGCGCGAGTCGGCGACGAACCTCGTTCTCGCCTGAGCGACAATCTGCGAAATCATGAAGGCTGGGCCGCTCTCGGGCAGGCCCTCCTTCCCCACGAACCGGCTTGCATTGCGGTGCGCCGGTATTCGCCTCTCCACGAAAGAACACGACGTTGATCGAAATTAACTGGGGCAAGCCCCTGTCCTTTGTCATGTCGCCCCACGGCGACATCCAGGACATCACCACGGCCGAACAGGCCCAATACTGGTTGCTGAAGAAATGGCCGGTCGCCGACCACGCCCGTGATCGTGCGCTCCACCAAGTGGAAGCGGCCATGGACTGCATGGCATCTGTCGGCACCGCGCGCCGGGCCTTCATCTCGGCGGCAAGGACGGCGGGGTTCGTGCCCGCAACCCATGTGGGTCAGACTGCGCGAGCCATCGCTGCGTGATGGGGCACCCAGATCCGAACTGGACGACATTCCCGGACTGCCTTGCCGTAAGGGAAGCGATATTCCCCCATTTCAATCTTTTATGCGCAGGTTTGTGAAGACGACATGCGTGATCCGACAAGCCTTATCTGAATGTTTGTTGCTCCTCTCAGGAATCCCTCAGAACAAGAGCAGATCAGGCGAACGACGCTCAGATTCAGCTTGCATTCCAAGAGACTTGCTGACTGAGGTCATAAACGTAGGCGCTTGCCGGATTGGCTATGTTGGTCTGGATGGCGAGCCTGTTCCCTTGAAGCCGACGGCGTGCAATCCAGAGGCGCTTGGCCCTGCACGCCGCCCCCAGATCCTGAAAGGAATATCCGTGCGAAAAGACCTTGGCAGAACGGACGAGGAAGTTGCGCAGTTGATCCTGTACAATTGCCATCAAATGGGTGAGACGCAGCAGGCTGCCCAAGGGATGGTGGAGCGTTGCCTTGAAAATCGGCGCAAGTCGGTCCTGCAGGTTAGTCTTGGGTGATCTCGGCGCCGACGCCCTCTTCTGCCGGAACCGTGCCGCGCTGCGTCATGACGTCACTCCTGGGAGTTGAACTGCAATGACACCGACCCACAGCCGACCGCGCCAGCAGGCCGAGATCGCCTTTGCCAAGACCCAGTCGCATTTCCGGGCAAGGGAGCGCGCTGTCGATGAACTCGACGCTGTGGCCGAGGCTCGCCGAGAGAAGACCCTGCGGCTCAGGACGGCGCGCCTCGCCAGGGAATTCGAAGACCGCGCCCGGGCAGCTTCCGTGCCGCAGAAGCCATGACAGCGGCCTGACTTTCAGGCCGACAACACTTCAGACAGGATACAAGTTTGAGAACCACCAAGACCAACGATCTCGCCGACCGTCGCAGTGCTGCTGCCGATGCGAAGGCCGCGCTCCTTCGGGCCTATCGGGCCACGAGGGAGGCCGCCGAACCCACACGCATCGCGAGGCAAGAGGAGCTTCTCGCGATCGCTGCTGCGCGGGACGAACGGCGTGAAGAGCGGGATCGGCTGAAGACAGAGGCCCGTGCGCAGCAGGAGGAGCAAACGCGCGTCGAGGCCGAGGCGGCCGCTTATCAGGAAGCCGCCGCTGTCGCCGCCCGGGCCAGGATTGCCGCGCGTGAGAAGGCTGACAGCCTGATCGCCCAGGTCATCAAGGACGAGGATGCACGCAAGGCCGACCGCGACCGGCGCTATGCCGATCGCAAGGCACGGCAGAAGTAGGTCGTCCTTCCTCCCTGCACAGAGAGCCTTTGCCCGGGCGGCTTGACCGACCGGCGAAGTCACCTTCCCGATCGCGGACATGACTGCT
>NZ_JACJFU010000095.1:0-2568 GCF_014164635.1 Paracoccus sp. MC1854
CCCATCATTGTAGGATTTCCAGTTCGTCGTGCGGTAGCGGGTGGGTTCAGGCCTGGTCATGGCAGGCCCTTAACCCGCTGGACCACTCCAGTGAATCCTTCCGAGGGCAGAGTTCTGCAACAACGCCGAGTTGAGGCGAACCTTCGGCCAAGCCGGCGACCTGGTCTGGCGAGCGGAGGCCGCGGAGCGCTTCGAACAGGCCGGGCTGGGTGCCGATCAGATTTACAGGTGGCTGAAGGAGCGAAGTGCTAGCAGTATCCTGCAGAGCGTTCCCTGAACGATGATGGTAAGCCCGCTTCCGCTGCGAATTTGAAATCAGGGACGGCCGGAGCGATCTGCTCGTCCATTCTCGCTTCCTTCGATGTTTTTTCAAGCGGACGGACAGTTGTGTCTCAGCGGGAGCGTCGGTTGCGCTGCGCTCGCTACACGAACAAAGCGCAGGCTCCGTTACCATCCTCCCGGCAGCAGGCCACGAACGCGCGGCGCCGTGTCATTGAGTGGGGCGAGGGGAGCCATGCATGCAATCGCTTCCCGTTGGCACATCAACGCCACCTCAACCCGCAGACGCCGTTTTGGCGCGCATAGTACCGTCAAAGCGCGGCCAAAATCGGCCAATGCCGACATTGTATCTTGGCGATTTCAGTAACTTGCAGGGCAGCTAGCTAATTTCACTAAGTTTTCCTGAAAGCGGACAAGTAGGCTCATAACCTGAAGGTCACAGGTTCAAATCCTGTCCCCACAACCAAATTAACTCTCAAGAACAAACGCTTACGCCCCGCCTCGCCGCGGGGCTTTCGCATGTCCGCTTGCTGCCACTGGTTGCATGGGCCGGCCGGTCGCGAGGCACAGCAGGCCCGCCAGCGCACCCTGCAAGTCAATCTCCAGCTTCGTGCTGCCGGCCTCATCTGCCTCCGGCACCAGCACGATCTTGTCCACCAGGGATCGGAGTGCCTCCTTCGCTGCTTCGTCCCCGTCCGGCTCGGCCAACCCGCGGATCAACTGCCCCACCCGGGTCCGATAGGTCTTCGCCATGCTCGGATGGAAGCGGACCGGATCAGGTGCCGGAGCCGACGCCAGCAGGCGCTCTAGGTCCTTCCGCCGCGCATCCAGTTCGATCATCCGGTCCTTCACCTGCTCCGGGGGCACACCGGCAATGATCGCGTCCACCAGCTTCTTGTGGTCCGCTGTGACCTGGCGCAATTCCTTCTCTAGCCCGATCCGCCCGGCATTGGCCTCCGCTTGTAGCCGGTTCCGTTCGGCCGCATCTTCTTTGCAGAAGATGCGTACCGCTTCTTCATCCATCAGGTGATGCTCGAGGGCGTTCAGCACCGTGCTCTCCAGGTCCGCGCGCCGGATCGTTGTCATGTTGGTGCAGACCGCGGGTCCCTTCTTCCGGGCCGCCGAGCAGCCGAAGCTGTCCTTTGAGATCTTTGAGAAGCCCACGCCGCAGCCGCCGCAGGCCATCAGCCCCGAAAACAGGAACTTCGGTCGCCTGCGGTCCCAGACCGGGACAGGGGTGTCCTTCGACTTCAGGGCGCCTTGGCGGCTGCGCAGGCGAAGATCGCCTCGGCCGACAGGACGTGGCGGCCGACGGCATCGACCAGCGGCTCCAGCAGAGCGGTGGACTTGCCGACCCAGTCGGCCGGTGTGGAGCGATCAATGTCGAGGCCCTCGCGCTTGAAGATCCGGCGATGGCGGCAGAGCGGCAGATGATCAGCATATTTGCCCACCAGCACATGGGCCAGCAGGCCCGGCCCCGACCGACCGCGCTCGATGGGGCGGGAGGGCAGCGGGGCCTGGACGAAGCGCTCGCAGCACGAACAGGTCAGCGCGGCCGCACGATCCGGTTCACGATGAAGCGTCCGGGGACGTATTCCAGCTCCTCGTTCGGCCATCACTCGGACCAATGTCGTGATGACCTCACCATCCTCGCCGAACCGGCGCAGGCGCCCGCCGCAACGGCACAGGCGTCGGCACTTGGCGTCAGTTCCACGTCCATCCGTGGGATGTGATCCGGGATCGGGCGACGCTTGGGGCGGTCCTTCTCGTCAACGTCTGGCCGCTTCATCCGCGCGGTCATTGCGGCGGCGGCGATCTCGCTGGTCTCGAGCGCCAGTTGCAGTTGCTCGGCCGTCTCCGACGAGGCCCCGAACCGGTGCGCCTGGTGCCCCGCAAGCGGGTGCCGGAGCTTCTCGATCAGGATCGCCTGCGCCTTCACCTCGGCCAGGAGCCGCGTCGTGAAGCTGCGCAGCTCCTCGGGATCGTCCGGCAGAGTGACGGGCTCGCCGAACATGAGACGTGCTTATCGTGGTGGATTCCGTGTGGGAATCCTCAACGATCCGAACCGGTCGCTTATCCGGCCGCCAAGGGCTGCCAGGTCCGCTGCGGGGTTCGCCAGTCGATCCCTTCCAGCAGCATGGCCCGGCTCGCGCGGCCCACAGTGCTGCGCGACAAACAGGATGAGATTCCGCGTCAACCTGGATGAGACGCCGCGGTGGGCATGTGACGGAGGAGGGCGTAGCCCCGACCGGAGGCGCACGCCCACCGCAGCGGGCATTTTGCGTCTGT
>NZ_JACJFU010000096.1:0-2481 GCF_014164635.1 Paracoccus sp. MC1854
GACCGGCGCTATGCCGATCGCAAGGCACGGCAGAAGTAGGTCGTCCTTCCTCCCTGCACAGAGAGCCTTTGCCCGGGCGGCTTGACCGACCGGCGAAGTCACCTTCCCGATCGCGGACATGACTGCTGCGGCTTTTGTCTGATGGATCATGTGGCCCGCGCCGGGGACACAATGAACGCTGCTGTGCGGGGTATCCTCGTGCAGCCGGACTGACTGATCTTCCGCATCGACAGGACGGTCCTCAGCGCCTGCCACGATGGCGACCGGCATCTTGAGCAGGGCGCAGGTGTCCTGGGCCGCAAGAGCATCCGGAACCATCAGGGCCGACTCCGCGGTGCTTGCCCAGAGTTGTGAGGGACGGATGGCCATGGCCTCCGGAAACCCCGCGAACTTCGTCGGCACCGGCCGGGGCCCGAAGATCTTCCGCATCAGGAGTGGCCTTGTCAGTCGGCTCGGGACCGCGAGATCGTATGGCGGATGACGTCGCCCACCGCCGGAGCCGCCACGCAGAGCCAGTAGCAGCCTGACGCCAGCACGAGCCCTCCAACCAGATCGGGATATTTGAGGGCAAGGGCAACGCGGCCAGGCAACCTCCAGGAATGGCCGAGAACCGTCGCATGCTCGATGCCGAGTTGCGCAGGCGCGTCATGGATCAGGTCGGCCTGCGCCTCGGCTGTCCGGATCCTGTTCCGCGGGCGCTCGCTGTGCCCGTAGCCCGGCCGGTCGAGAACGATCACCCGATGCTTCCGGGCCGCAAGCTCGATGATGCCGCTTGTCGCGCGAAGTCCCAGATCATGCTGCCGTTGCCATGCAGCAGGACCACAGGCGCTCTTGTACCGCGCTCCATATAGTGGAGACAGACGCCAGTCACGTTCAGGAAGTTCTCAGCGGGAAGATTGTCGCGCTCGGCCTTCCGGGCGAGAAGATGATTGGCAACCGCCACGGTGACAGGCCGACAGCAGTGAGGCCGACGACGGCGGTCCGCGTGGACAGGCGGGAGAAGGGTGGCCACTTGCTTGCCCCGGCGCCCGGTTCCGAATGCACTTGCCTGCGGGATTGAAAGCTCGGGGAAACATCCGATTTGAAGAAGCGGCGTTGAGGCGCCGGTGCGCGAGATCGCGCTGCAGTGCTTGGCCTGCCCCTCCGAAAGTTGTCCTTTTCTGAAGCATGTTTTCGAGCCAGCTGGATGACGGAGGGATGGCGCAGAAGAAGCACAAGCCGGAGGAGCTTGCCGCGCGCAGATCCGGCAGGTCGACCTGTTGGTGTCGCAGGGCCGGTCGGTGGCCGAGGCGGTGCGGTCGATCAGGGTGACGCAGTTCACCTGCTCCCGGCGGCGCAAGGAGTTCGGCGGGCGGAAGGGCGACTAGCTCAAGCGAAGGAGCCGGAGAGGGAGAATGGGCGGCTGCGCAAGGCGGTGTCGGAACTGACGCTGGAGAAGCTGATCTTGAGAGGTGGGGCCTGTGGCCGAACGCCTCGGGAAACTTCCAGGTCCCGCCCGCCGCCGTGCTTGCATCGCGCATGTTCGGCAGACGTTCCAGGTGTCGGAGCGCCTTGCCTGCCGCGTGCCCGGGCAGCATCGCTCGACCCGAGCCGGAAGGTGCCGCGCGGGCAGGCCGATGAAGAGGCGCTGACTGCTGACATCATCGCACGCGCCGGCAGGGCCGCTCCGGCTGCCGCCGGATCACGGCGTTGCTCCGCAGCGCGGGCTGGGCGATGGACGTGAAGCGGGGGAAGGGTTGACGCCTGCGTCGACGGCGCCGGGAGGGGCTGAAGGTCCCGTACAGGCAACCGAGGAGGGCGCGCCTGTGGCTCAACGACGGATCGTGCCTCGTCTGCGGCCAGAGCGGCCAGAGCACGGCTGGTGCGGCCAGAGCACGGCTGGTCTTGCGACTTCGCCGGGGTCCCGGACCCGGGACGGCAGGAGGTTCCGCATGCGCGACCTGATCGACGATTTCACCCGGGAATGCCTTGGCCATCCGGATCAGCCGCAGGCGCCGGTCGATGGATGTCATCGACGTGCTGTCGGACCGGTTCATGCCTCACGGGGCGTGCCCGATCACATCAGGTCCGACAAGGGCCCGGAGTTCGTGGCCAGGGCGGTGCGCGACGGGATCGCCGCGGTCGGCACCGGCACGGCCTGCATCGAGCCGGGGTCACCTCGGGATGGCGGAGGATCAGGAAACAGTCCGGGGGACTGTTTCCCGGACGATTGGCTGCTGCGAGAGCTTCAACGCGAAACGCCGCGACCAGCGGCTCGATGGGAAGATCTTCTCCCGCCGCGCCGAAGCAAGGATCGTCATTGAGGCGCGGCGGCGCCATTACAACACGAAACGCCCGCATCCATCCCTGGGCCGCCGGCCCCCGAGGTCCAGCAGGGACCGGCTCCGCCACCCCGAACCCCTTCGCCAGCTCCCCCCACCACGGCGCCGAGACCCGTCATGCACCAGGATTGGAAATGGACCACCTCAGTGGAGCAGGCCA
>NZ_JACJFU010000097.1:0-2342 GCF_014164635.1 Paracoccus sp. MC1854
TGAAGGGCTCATGGAACGCCCATTCCTCGTCCGACATCAGGTCTCGTGCCAAGCTGGTCTCCATCGCAGATACCGGCTTGAATCACGATCAGCGCGCCATGAGAATCCCTTTTGTCAACAGGACCTAAGGGCCATTAACCCAAGGCTTCCAGAGCATCAGACTTCTACGATAATGACTTTGCTACGATTTTCTCGAACAGGGGTCGACCTGCCACGCGTTTTTTCATCTCGGTAGCATAGCGGTCCACCTTCCTTCGGCCATGATGCATGTCGCGGTAGATCGCCGCCTTATCAAGGTTGCCGAACATCACACCTCGGATGATGTACTTCATCACTCCAGAGGCTGTGGCAGCATAGGCGGCGCTATGTCCCGTATAAGGAACGTTGATAAATTCCACGTTGTCGGCCGCAAGTGCCTCGGCGTGCAGTCGATCTGCCAATGTATGCCAGTCGAGAAAGATGTAGGCCTTCTCCGCAATCGTGAATTTCCCGTTCGCCGAGCCATAAGGCCCAGTGAAGTCCAGCGGCAAAGCCTTGATGAACCGCTTCTCCCAAGGAACATCAGGCCGATGCAGCGTACTTTGCGGATCAAAGGCATAAATTTCATGCGCGCCCAGCAGATCAGCATAAGCCAAGGCCGCAAAGCCACCCATTGAGGCGCCGTATGTCACGATGCGCGAGTGCCCGGAAATCCTTTCCTGCAGATGACCGAATATCCCGGCTAGTTCCGCCCCTTGATACCAGTCCGACACAGCAGGCTTCACGCAGATGTGCGATATCCTGCTTTTCCGCAGGACCGTTGAGCCCCAACCAGGACGCAGCTCCGTTCCCGGCTTCTTGTCAGTGTCTGGCTCAAAGGACACAACCAGTCTGTCCTGACCGAAGAAGTAGCCCTCCACCGTATAGTTGCCCGCCTGCAAGACGACGTTCTCGGATGAAACATGCGAGATATTCGGGCTTCCCACCAGATTTTCCGCGACATCATTCAAAGGAGAGGAGCTAAATTTCCGCAGCATCTTAAACATATGGTCCAGTACGACGAGAATAATAGCTATGCCATACCGACCCTCTGCCTTTACGGCAATGCCTTATACAGCGATGCCATGACGCAGGGCTGCGCTCTTGTCCGGCCGTAGAGAGCGGTGAGTTCGGCCATACGCAATACGCTAGGGTCCAGACTCATTGAATTTCACAGCCAGAACAAGACGGTTGCGGCGAGCATGATCGCGGAGAAGAAGGTTTCCGGGCAGCGGTCGTATCGGGTGGCGACGCGCCGCCAATCCTTCAGACGGCCGAACATGATCTCGATGCGGTTGCGCCGTTTGTAGCGCCGCTTGTCGTATTTGACGGCCTTCCTGCGGGACTTTCGACCGGGGATGCAGACCTTTATCCCCTTGTCTTTCAACGCTTCTCTGAACCAATCAGCGTCGTAGCCCCTGTCAGCCAGCAGCCAACCCGCCTTCGGCAGACTGCCCAGAAGAGCCGCGGCGCCTGTGTAGTCGCTGACCTGGCCGGCCGACATGAAGAACCCGATCGGCCGCCCCGTGGCATCGGCAACGGCGTGCAGTTTGGTGTTCATGCCGCCTTTTGTCCGCCCGATCTGGCGTGCGCGCCCCCCTTTTTCACGCACAGGCTCGACGCCGTGCGGTGTGCCTTGAGATAGGTCGCATCGATCATGATCGTCTTGTGCTCGGCGCTCTCAGCGGCCAGGCCGACCATGATCCGGGCGAAGACCCCGTTGTCACTCCAGCGCTTCCAACGGTTGTAGAGGGTCTTGGCGGGCCCGTATTCCTTCGGCGCATCACACCACCGCAACCCATTGCGGTTGATGAAGATTATGCCGCTGAGAACGCGGCGATCATCGACGCGGGGCTTGCCATGACTCTTGGGAAAGAACGGCTTCAGGCGTTCCATCTGGGCATCGCTCAGCCAGTAAAGATTGCTCATCGATCAGGTCTCCTTGCGGAGCCTGAATCATGCCAAACGCCTGAAATCAATGGGTCTGGAGCCTAGTAGCGAGGAGTGGCGCGAAAGCCTTACTGCCCCCCCTTCAGACGGTCTGATATGTATTACCCTAACCCACCCTTCTCAATACATTCATGAGCCCAGAGGAGGCTACTGCAGCCGTCACGCGTCTCATCCTTTCCTTCGCTCAAGCTGAGCGATTGCAGGTCAGGCCATGTCATAGTCCTGAGGAGAGGCCACTGGTACTTATCACTACTCTGCCAGGTTTTGTGGTAGTTCGGGGTGGTGCTCACGGGAGGTGCCGTGATGAGAGCAACCACAAGCCACTGGCGGGCTGCCTATGAGGCTTGGCTCGCACCTTTCCTAGCTCGGCTCGG
>NZ_JACJFU010000098.1:0-2303 GCF_014164635.1 Paracoccus sp. MC1854
GCAGATCCTCGGGCCGCTTGCAGCCCTTCAGCAACTCGTCCAGCAGCTCGTTGGAAATCGTCATCGTCCTTGCTCCTCTCAGGAAGCATGGACCGGGTCAGTCATACACAGAAGATCAGACACTCTCGATCCACATTTTTCGCGGGTTCACAACACGGCGCTGCTTCAGCTTGAATGACACCTTCGCGAAGACATTGTTCCCGATGTATTTTTCGTTTGTCAGCACTTGATGGACGGTGGCCCGCGTCCACGGTCGGTCGAGATCGGTGCGGTGTCCTTCGCCGTTCAGGGTTTCCGCGATCTCGCGCTCCATGAGCCCCTCGTTGACGAACATTTCGTACATGCGCTGGACGACACGCTGCTCCCCCTCGGACCCGGGCAGCAGGATCACGCGGTCGGTCTGCAGGCTTTTCTGTTCGCCGCGAGACAACTCGCCCTTCGGGTTGCCGTGCTCGTCGATCAGGACTCGCCGCAGGCCATATCCCGCCGCGCCTCCCTGACGATAACCGAGTTCCACGAGGCGGCACTGTCCGGCGAATACCTTGACCGATAGCTCGCGGCTGTACTCGCCCGCCATCACCCGCTTGACGGTTTTCAGAAGGTTGGAGCCAATGCTGCCGTCATTCTCGAACTGCTCGCCGCAGTAGTGGACCCGGATCCCGGCGCGGGAACAGACATGCTCGTGGTAGGCGCCCTCGTCGGCATCCTGAAACCGCCCCCAGCGGCTGACGTCATAGACGAGGATCGCCTTGAATTCGGCCTGGCCGGATTGAACCTCGGCCATCAGGTTCTACAGCGCCTCCCGGCCGTCGAGCCGCAGCCCGGAACGTCCTGAATCCTCGAACACGCGCAAGATCTGCAGTCCTCGTGCAACGGCGTAGCTGCGGATTACGTCCAGTTGGTTCTCGGTCGAGTATTTCTGGTGATCGGTCGACATCCGCACGTAGGCGACTGCTGGGACGTCCATCGCTGACGCACCGTCGCTCTTGCTGGAAATGGTCGAAGATCGACCGCTCACACATGCATCTCCTGGGTATTGCTGGCAAATCCATCCGAACCGCCTGAATCCAGGGCTGAATCCCTCCTGTCCATGTAAAGCGAGGGAGGCCGGAATGTCGTTTCCGAAAAAGGGCAAGTTCTTTCCGAAGGAAAAAGGATACGGTGGAAATGGTCAACAAGAACCCGAGAACCGGTTCGCCGACGAAATCGCGGCGGCGCTGCGCAGATCAATTGGCGACAGCAGGGTGGGGGCAAAGGTCGTTGCGTCCTGAACTGGGGCGAACGGGAAGACTGTGAAGAACTGGTTTGCCGGAAGGTACGGTCCGAGCGGTGACCACCTGGTCTCGCTGGCCCGGCACTCCGACGAGGTGTTGGGAACATTCCTCGCGTTGGCGGGACGGCAGGACCTGATGGCGGCCATGAAGCTCGCCGCCGCAGAGCACGCGGTCGAGGAGCTTTTGATGGCGGTCCGCAAGTTGAGGGCGGATGGTGGTCCAGACTAGCCTAGCGGCGCCTCAGGCTAAAACCGAGTTACTGTCCCCCGTTGTTGCGCAGCATTTCGCGGCTCTCCCGTGCCGCAGCCATCGGCACGGGAGAGAGTTCGATCTTTGTCAAACTCCCTCGCCAGTTCTCATTGTGACTCAGTGTTTAACCTGTTGTTTTCTCATTTATAAAAGGCGGATGAGATACGAACATCCCAATATTGCCATAAATTATGCGTTACAGTCACCTGCTTGGGAGGTGATGCATCATGGCGATCAAGGCACGGGGCAGCCGAGGCAAGCTGTCGCTCTACAAGCGGGTGCCTGCGCGTTACGGGGCGATCGCGCCTTGCAAGTTCGTCTGGGTGGCTCTGCATACTGACAGTCCCAGTCTGGCGGAGCGGAAGGCGGACGCCGTCTGGTCCGAGATGATCGAGGCGTGGGAGGCAAAGCTTGCCGGTGACGCCACCGATGCGGAGCAGCGTTTCCAGGCTGCGCGTAACCTCGCGATCGCACGGGGCACGGGGGTTCCGGTTCCTGCCGGTGAACAAGGTAGTGCAGGTGCCTCTATGGACCTGTCCCGGTTCTGTTCCGGTCAGGTGCTCATGTCAGGCAGCCCTTTGTTCGAGGGCCACGGGTAATTTCCAGTCCAGTGCCGAGTGTTTGCGGCGCGGGTTGTGAGAGGCCGTTGATGCATTCCAAGAGGGCGATTTCGACCTCGCGCCGGGTGGGCCAGTCGCGGCGCCAGACCAGTTCAGCCTTCAGCGATTTGAAGAAGCTCCCGAGGGCCGAGTTGTCATAACCATTGCCCTTGCCGCTCAT
>NZ_JACJFU010000099.1:0-2263 GCF_014164635.1 Paracoccus sp. MC1854
CCGAGCCGAGCTAGGAAAGGTGCGAGCCAAGCCTCATAGGCAGCCCGCCAGTGGCTTGTGGTTGCTCTCATCACGGCACCTCCCGTGAGCACCACCCCGAACTACCACAAAACCTGGCAGAGTAGTGATAATTCAGCGCCCTGCTAGAGCCGAGAGGCGCAGACTGCGCGTTGCCACCGGCATCCGGCAGACGCGAGATGCCATGTTGGTGAAGGGAGAGGTGCGATGCCCCTCCGGTTGGGCGAGTTGGGGCTGCATCATACCCGATTCGGTTATATGCTGTGCTTCTGAGTTCTTGCGGAAGATGGTGAGGTAGTTCGATGTTGAACGAGAACCACGATCTGGGCGTCAACGCAGCCGGCGGGATTTATCCCGGGACAGAGGGAACTACGACAAGCGTCATATTCATGGTGCCTGACGGTTTTGGGGACGTAGCCGCGGAGGCGTACGAGTTCTACAAGGGGAGTGCACCGCTGTGGAAAAGCGGTTTCCAAATTCTCGTGGAAACCTCCTCGGCCAGCCGTCCGATCCCCGACTCCGCTTCCGCCGCCACCGCCTATGCGACCGGAGTGAAGACCAACAACGGGTCGATCGCCGTGGACGTGGATGGCACCCCCCTTGTCTCGGTCCTGACCCTTGCACATGAGGCGGGAAAGGCGACTGGCATCGTTACCACCGACGCCGTGGCCGGGGCAACGCCGGCGGCCTTTGGCGCCAGCAACGAGGATCGCGACAATCGCACCGAAATCGCCCAAGATTATATCGATCGGGGTGAACTGACGGTCATTCTCGGCGGTGGCCGCGAGGATTTCTGGGCAGATCCCGACCAGAACGGAATAACAACCCTGCATGAGGCCAAGGCTGCGGGCTTCGACTATGTCACCACGGCAAACGCGCTCAACGTTTCGGAGGGAGAGCGCCTTCTCGGCCTCTTCAACTTCGGGCCGCTCGGCCTGCCGCTCGGCGACCGCTCGAGCGAACCCACCCTGGCCGAGATGACCGAGACCGCCCTCGATCGGCTCGGCACAGATGAAGACGGCTTCTTCCTTGTTGTCGAGGCGGCCGGAACAGACACATGGGCGCATGCACATGACGCGGCCTCTGTCATGCGTGCGGCAGAGGAATACGAGAACGCCATGCAGGTGGCGGTCGACTATGCCGAGAAAAATCCGGGCATACTCGTTGTGTCCGTCGCCGATCACGAGACCGGCGGGATGCGCCTTGATTTGGATGGCGATCGAACGCCCGCCGTGTTCCAGAGCTATGAAGCACCTTACGCGGAAATGTTCTTCGAAGCTGCTGAGGCCATCGCCGACTTGGGCTGGAGACTCAGTCCGCGGTCCGTCATCAATGCTGTTCAGGAAACGGTTTCCGATCTGACCGGAGGATCGGTCCGGTTGGAACGTGAAGAAATCTTTTCCATCCTGAATGCCGCGGGCATCGAGGACGCGATCTTCGACTTCAGTACGTTTCTGAATGTACGTGGCGGCGTCGAATACACGACGACAGAGCACACCGATACGGATATCTCGCTGTTTGCCTTCGGCCCGGGAGCCAACCGTCTGGAAGGAAGAGTTGACAACACCGAGGTCGGTTTGTGGCTTGCTGATGCCATGGGTCTGTCCTTTCCAGCAGAACAGAACGTAGCAGATGCAGATTTCACTAGCGAGATCTTCCAGACTGCAGGTGAGAGCTGGGCCGACAGCCTGATGTAGGGGAAACAGTCGGGTTCACTCAGAGCGTCCTCGCTGAAACTCAATCCGCCGTCATGCTGCAAACTTCAATGCGCTGGTCAGAGGTCGGGTGATCCGGCTATCTAAAGCGTGCCGACGTGCCCCGGCCAATCGCGTCCGGGCTTGCGTTGAAATGTTCGTCGCCGAGCGGCTGCAGCCGTGCGAGAATGGCACCGATCTCGGCCTTCTTGAACATAGAGGCTGCAAGCGCCGCCTGCCGGTTCCCCTCGTCCTTCTCGGCACACAGTTGCTGGCGAGGCGTGGGGTTCGGGCGGGTCATGGGCGTGGCTCCGGGTCGGCATCGGTGTCGGGTGCAATCATGATCGCTCCAATCCAGCCCAACGTGTAAGGAAGCTTGAGCAAGTTCATTAATTTATGCGCAGAGAGACCGAGGAAGACCCATGGTAATCCTCCCATTTCTAACGGGGTCCATTCGTAGAACTCATGCGGCCATTTTCAGTTTCTGGGCGGGTGTGATGCCGCCGATGCCCATGTTCGGGCGGTCGTTGTTGTAAGTCCAGAGCCATTGC
>NZ_JACJFU010000100.1:0-2238 GCF_014164635.1 Paracoccus sp. MC1854
GCGGGCCGCTTCGCCCAAAGAGCCTGGGAGGTGCTGGGAGAAACGCCGCCCGAAGGCTGATCCGGCCCGACCGGGAGAAAGGCCGGCGGCATCCCTGCCGGCCGATGCCCGTGGATCAGCCGCAGCGCCGCGGAACGGCAACCCGCCTCCGCCGGCCTGCCCTGTTGCCCGAGGAGCAAGGCGCTGCAGGGCGCACTCGTGACCGCAGGAGGCTTTGGGCGGGCAAGCGAGTTCGGCGCGACAAGGCGGCCCCCGCCGCCACCCCTGGCTGGACGCTGCGACAGGTTGCTCGCGGGCGGGAGTGCCCGGGGGCAGCGCCGCCGCCAAATCGTGGCGCAGAGCTTTGCCTAGGCGGGATCGCTTCCTCAACAGGCGATCTGCGCGGTCGCCCGCAGTTCCCCGGCGGTGGCGGTGCCGAGGCCGAAGAACTCCAGATAGGCCGGGATCATCTCGAACAGCATGTCGGTCCCGACCTGATACCGGCAGCCCCGCCGCGCCGCCGCCCGCAGGAAGGGCGTCATCCCGGAACTCAGCACCACCTCGCCCACAAAGGCCGAGGGGTCGATGCGCTCAACGTCCAGCGGCAGCGGATCGCCAGGACGCAACCTCACGAGAGTGGATGAACCGCCAGGCCAGCGAGCAACTCAGACTGTTGATTGCCGCCTACAAGGCGCTGGCAGGTCTCTTATAGCGCCTGACAGCCGACCCGAGCCATCTGCGCGCCCTGCGCCAGTGCATGCCTATGACGACGCGCCGCTGGACCTCGGGGCTGACTGCTGCCGCATCTGCTCTGCGATTGAGGCCACGCTGCCAGAAACCAAAAAGCAGATGCGCCTTGCGAAAGGCGCCGCCTGTGAAAAGACCGAGGAGGTCGGCGGGGCCACATGCAGGAACTCATGGTCTTACTGCGGAACCTCATCCGCAAGGCGCTGAACCTCGCGCCGATGTCGGGCAACCTCGCCAACCCGTGGCAGGATCATGTACGCCTTGCAAGCCACTCTGGTGGTCACGGCGGGGATGAAAAGTGCAGCGGCCGCATCGGTGAAGGCGACATGGACGCTGGCAGCGGCATGGTAACGAACATGGTCACAAGCCGCCCGGACCCCGGCCCGCAGGATGCGCGCTTCTGGCACGGATCATCGCCACCGAAGTCTTGTTTGTGCCGCGGAAGCCTTATGTGAACTGCTCGCGCATCATGCGTTCGTCCATCCCGCGGCCGGAATCGAATAACAGGCGATGGGCAATGCGGGGCTCGCTGCGGATTTCCACCCACAGCACCCGGTCCACCTGCTTGGCGTCGGCGTCGGCCATGACCGGGCGCTTGCGCGGGTCCAGCACGTCCATGCGGATCACGGAATCGTGGCGCAGGATTGCCCCCCGCCAGCGCCGCGGGCGGAAGGGTGCCAACGCCGTCAGCGCCAGCACGTCCGAGCCCATGGGCAGGATCGGCCCGCCCGCCGAATAGTTGTAGGCCGTGGACCCGGCGGGGGTCGCGACCAGCAGCCCGTCGCAGACCAGTTCCTCCATCCGCACGCGGCCGTCCACGCTGATGCGGATGCGGGCAGCCTGCGGACCGGCGCGCAGCATCGACACCTCGTTGATTGCCAGCGCCCGGTATTCGTCGCCGTCCGGCGCGCCCGCTACCATCGACAGCGGGTTGATGACGGCTTCCTCGGCGGTGGCGATGCGCTGCGGCAGATCATCCTCGGCATAGTCGTTCATCAGGAAGCCGACCGTGCCCCGGTTCATGCCGTAAACCGGCCGCCCCAGGTTCTGCCGCAGCACTGACAGAAGAAAGCCGTCGCCCCCCAGCGCCACCACCGCGTCGGCGCGGTTGGCCGGGGTCTGGCCGTAACGCTCCATCAGCCGGCCCATGGCAGACAGGGCGGTGTCGGTCTCGCTTGCCGTGAAGTGGATCGCGGTCATGCCGGCCATCCATGCATGTCCCCTGCCCCTTGTCGAGAGCGAGGCGCTGGCAAGGACCCTGCAAAGCCGTTAACAGCTTGGGAAACGCCCCGGAGGAACCCATGACCGACAGCGCATTCTTCACCGAGACCCTTTCCACCCGCGACCCTGCGATCTTTGACGCGATCCGGGGCGAGCTCGGGCGGCAGCGCGACGAGATCGAGCTGATCGCGTCCGAGAATATCGTCTCGCGCGCGGTGCTCGAGGCGCAGGGCTCAGTGATGACGAACAAATACGCCGAAGGCTATCCGGGCAAGCGCTACTACGGCGGCT
>NZ_JACJFU010000101.1:0-2220 GCF_014164635.1 Paracoccus sp. MC1854
GCGCGCCGGACAAGAAATCCTTCCCCGGCGTCAGCTCGCCGCTCTTCGCGTGCAGCGTGCTCACGTCCACCGCCGATGCCGGATCCACCGCGGCCGCCCCCCCGCGCCCCGGACACCCCGGAGGCGCAGTCCAGGCGCTGCCTGCGCCACTGCGTGGCCCGGGTCCGGATGCACGTCGAACTGCCCGGCCAGTGCAGCCAGTCCGGCCGGCGTCTTCCCGCCCCTGATGGCGGCAAGCGCCACCTTCGCCTTGAAAGCCGGGCGGTGGTTCCGGCCCGGTCGTCTGCTCATGGCCTCTCCCCGCCCCCGGCATCATGCCGAGGACGCCCGGATGATCCACTCACCCCCCTATGCAGATTGCCCGAACTAGCTCTAGCGGCGGCGTCTTGGCATTCCGCCTGCTCATCGCGCAGACGAGAAACCGGTCATGATTATTTTCGACGAAGTGATGAAAAAAGGTTCTGCGCTTCCTATATATGCGACGACTCCGTGAACACTTCCCGCGGGGTCTCTTGGAGGACCCAACGATGGGTGCCGATGACAAGATGCCGGGTGATGGCCAGCAAGTGAGCCAGATCACCGAACCCGCTCAGATAACACCAGACAACGGGAGCGATGAGGGCCTGCAGCGCGGCAACGGGTACCTGGGTCGTGGTCCTGAAGACCATGCGCGCCCTGCCAGTGCAGATCAAACGTACTGTCTGGCTCATGTATCGACGAAAGGACCGTGGAAACTTCCTGTTCGGTCTTCACCTTCCTTTCCTCCTTTCTGCCTCATGGCGGCATGGCGAAGCGCCAACTCATGCAGAGAAAGGAAATCGCCATGAAGACGTTTGCAGTTGCCTTGGCCGTCCTCGGCCTGGCCGCCACCGCGGCGCAAGCCGATAAGCTCGTGGATCCGAGTGACCACGGGGACCGGGACGACGGCTCTGTTGTGGTCCAGGCGGAATACACCGTTGAGGTGCCTGCCGGCACGATCCACAGCAGCGAGGACTTGGTGAACGAGAACCTGCCTGCCAGCGAACTGGTGAGGGTGACTCTTATCCCATCCAGCGGCGTGATCGACACCGGGCAGTGAGTCTCACAGATTGAAGGATGCCGCAGTAATCGCGGCATCCCGCCTGCTTCCGGCCGACCGGGATAAGGGAAGGCTCAGGGCGGTGCGTGAGACCTGCTACCGATCGAAAAGCTGGCTGTCTCTAGACTGACTCGTCCGTAAGCGTGGCGGCGGGTCCCTGTGCGGTGAGGCCTGACAGCAGTGTGCGGCCCCCAGGCATGAATTTTTCGATGCGGGATTTCGGGTGGCCGTCGGGGATGGCACGGAGAGTATCGGCGATGCAGCCGACCGGGTTGACGCCGGACATCTTGCAGGTGGCGGCCAGCGAGGCCAGCATCGCCCCGTTCTCGGCGCCGACCTCTTTGCCCGCGAAGAGGGCGTTTTTCCTGGTCAGGGCGATCGGACGGATCTGGTTCTCGACCGGGTTGGTGTCCAACTCAAGGATGCCGTCGTCGAGGACAAGGCTTTGCCGAACGATCAGGCCGGGCCAGTGCGCGAGGGTATAGCGGATGTCCTCGGCCAATTGGGATTTCTGCGGGATGCGCGAGAGCTGGGCCTCGAGACATGGTCCGGGCGCGGCAACGACGGGTGCCGCATGCTCGCGCCGGACGACCAGACGGATGGCCGCGCCGTTGCCACGCACGGCCTTCTCGATCTGATAGAGCAGCGCGATCTGACGCAGCATTTCCTCGGCGGTCGGCGAGTCCTCGTTCTCGAAGCGATTGACGAAGCGGCGGCGGACATGGGTCCAGCAACAGACAGTTGCCACGGGCCACCCTCGCGCACGCCCGGTGAGCGCGTTGCAAGACTGGCAGGCATCGCATTGCGAGGCAAGCGGCCGCGGTATCCGTCGAGGAACTTCAGCGGATGCTCCCCTCCCCGGCCGGAAGCATAGTGGAACAGGACGATGGGCGGGCCCGCACCGCCATGGCCGCGGTCGTCGGACCCGGCGGCCCGGAAGTGGCCGCTCTTCGTGGCCTTCCGGCCCGGGTCCAGCATCGGCGCGGGGGTCTCGTCGACGAAGATCCGTTCCGCGGGGAGTGTCCTGAACTCCGTGTATCTGATCCGGCCCATGCGGTTTTCAGATACGGTCAGGCGTCGAAGCGCCCGGCGAACATTATGGCCAGCTGATTGCGGGCGGCAACCCATTCCCGGACGGCCCT
>NZ_JACJFU010000102.1:0-2091 GCF_014164635.1 Paracoccus sp. MC1854
GCATAGCGCGCGTTCACGAGGATCACGTCGAACCCGTGCTGCTCGAGGATCTCGAAAGCCGGGATCCAGTAGACCCCGGTGGATTCCATTGCCACGCTGGTCACGCCGCAGGACCGGAACCAGTCAGCCAGATCGTGCAGATCTCGCGTGAAGGTGCCGAAAACGCGCACGGGCAGATCCGCACGGTCGGGGTGCACCGCCGCCATGTGCATCTTCGACCCGATATCGATCGCTGCGGCATTGGAATTGACCACCTTCAGGTCCGAGTGGTCGCCGGCCTGCTTCTTTGCCATGACATCTCCTCCGATCAGGCTGGAGGGCGTAGGCCGCGCAAGTTCGTCATCTTCCTAATCGGGATCACCGCCGAGGCGGTGTCACCACTCTCAAGTGCGCATCGACCCATGTGCCACGTTTTTTAACGGGGTGAGTCCCTCCAATAAGCAATCGGCAACTGCCCTCCGCTCGCGACGATAGCACAAGCTGTTTCTACTGCGCACAGGAGGGCCAGACCCGGAACAGTTTTTTAGCAGCAGCTTTTGACGTGTGGCCTCCTGCTGATAGGCCCGTACGAGGCCTTCGCTTGTTAGCGCCCGTTTCGCTCCCCGGCGTCCGATAGGGTTATTCTGGATCTGCGGGCCGCGCAGTTCCCGCTGCTGGATCAGGCGGCGCACGAGCGCCAACTTCCGGCCGCGCAGCTTGTTTTGGGTGTAGGCGTCCATCAGCGCCTTCTGCGCGCCCTTCGCGTCGGTCTTGGAAATCTGGATGGCGAGGTTCAGAGGCAGGACCCCGGTTTCCACTGCAGACACCAAGCGCTCCTCTCCCTTCTCGAGCAGCCCGGCGATCATGCTCACGTATTCGGTGGACACGCCGATCTTCTCGCCAATCTGGCGGTCAGTGTAGCCGCGCTGACGGAGCGCACCGATTCGCGCATCAGGTCGATAGGGTTGTGCTGCCGCCGGGCGCAGTTTTCGACGAGGCTCATGACAAGACAGTCGCTCTCGTCGGCGTCGATCACGATCGCCGGGATGCGGTTCTGTTTCAGTTCGATGAATGCCTCGAGCCGACCCTGTCCGCAGACAGGGTCGTATTCCTGCGGATCGGTCCCCGGCCGAGGTGCCACTGTGATCGGGCGCTTCAGGCCGATTCGGGCAATGTTCTCGACCATTTCCGCGAAGGCGCGGCGGTTACGGACGCGGGGATTCAGGATGCGGATCCTGTCGGTCGGGATTAGGCTTACCTGCTTCTGGCTGGTCGACTCAAAGTCGTCGTGCCTCATGCCACCTCCGCGATCTTGGCCCGCGAGGCGAGCGCGTAGAAGAAATCGAGCGTGTCGAACCGGTATGCATCCAGCGCGAACCCGTTTTGCTCGGCGAACTTCAGTTTTCCATAGGTCATGTCGATGCTGGGCAGCACGTAGTAGTCGCGCGGCGCCTCGTTCATCTCGTCCATGCGCATGGCGATGGTGATGTCCGGGACGAGGCCGGTGTCGAGGCGGATGCGCCACCGCAGGGCTCCGGCTGCTGTCGACGTGCATCGGGCCAGCACGATGGACAAAGTGAACTCATCGTTGACGCGAAGCATGTGGGTTTCCGGGTTTTGCAGCGCCGACCCGCCGTGCCGAGTGACCCCGGCGATAATCTCGGCCAGCAACTGCGGATGCGCCTGCCGCAGAGTGCGGTTGACCTCGATGTAACTGTAGTCCCGGTCTGGCTCGTAGCCGATCAGTCTGTATGCGCGCAGCAGGCTGCCGAAGCGACTACGATAGGCACTGGAAGACGGCAGGTCGTCTTGCTCGTCGATGATCAGCCCCGACAGCATGCCTTGGCGATTGAGGATGGTGCGTAGGGCCTCGAGCAGTTCCTCATCCGAGAAATGGCGGCTTCGGGCATCCACGATTTCCCTTGCGCGCAAGAACAGCGCTTGATCGACGATGGCGGGATATGCACCCTCCGCGCGGATCCACAGGGAGTGTCCTGAACTCCGTGTATCTGATCCGGCCCATGCGGTTTTCAGATACGGTCAGGCGTCGAAGCGCCCGGCGAACATTATGGCCAGCTGATTGCGGGCGGCAACCCATTCCCGGACGGCCCT
>NZ_JACJFU010000009.1:0-154236 GCF_014164635.1 Paracoccus sp. MC1854
TGCTTCAACAAGCTGAAGAACGCCCGCCGCGTCGCCACCCGCTACGACAAAACCGCCGAAAGCTACCTGGCATTCATCGACGTTACCTCCATCCGCCTCTGGCTCCGCCATTTGTCAACATGACCTAGACAGGCCTGAGCCAGTGGTATCACCTTTTGGTGTCGATCTGGTAGAACCGATTGAACTCGATCTCCCTGCGATCGATCTGTCCCGCCCGATACTGTCCCAAAGATCGTTCGTCGCTTGCAATCCGCCATACTCCAAACCCTGCATCATAAGTGACCCGGTCATATGGGGAACCGGAGGTCACTTTATTAACCGCGAAGAAATTTATTTGTCGGACGCTCTTGTTCTTTTTCACCTGAAGTTATTTGATAAGTTGACGTATCGCGAACGAGCCGCCAAGCGGAAGGCTATGGTTACTGATCCAGAAACTGGCGAACTGATCATGGGTCCTGGCGGCAAGGAATGGATGCGCACTGACGAATTTCATGAATATACAATCGAGAGTCGCCAACCCATAAACAACATAGACTTCAGAAGGCCACGCAAGAAATGGCTCGAGAGCGCAAAATTCAACAGAAGATCTGGGGTCTGGAGACGTTCCGGGCGATCGCATAAGCAACTACATAGAATACCGGAGAGATTTGATAATGTTTTCTAGGGATCAAAATTCTGGATTACGTTGATAATTGAAAGGAACCGGGCCAGCGAAAAGCTGGCCCGTTCCGTTTTCCAAGCGCGTTGCAAAACCCTTACTCCTGCTGCCCCATGAAGCTCAGCAGGAAGGTAAACAGGTTCAGGAAGTCCAGATACAGCGTCAGCGCGCCTAGGATCGCTGACTTGCCGATGAAGTCGGCGTCCGAGTTCACCAGTTCCAGGTAGGTGTTCTTGATGTTCTGCGTGTCATAGGCGGTCAGGCCCGCAAAGATCAGCACGCCGATCACCGAGATGGCGAAGTTGACCGCGCCCGAGCCGACGAACAGGTTGACCACCATCGCGATGATCAGGCCGACAAGGCCGATCATCAGGAAGCGGCCCATGGCCGAAAGATCGCGCTTGGTGGTGTAGCCATATAGCGACAGCGCCGCAAAGCCGCCGGCCGTCGCCACGAATGTCAGCGCGATCGAGCTGTCGGTGTAGCGCAGGAAGATCGAGCTGACCGATGCGCCCATTGCCGCCGCGAAGGCGTAGAACAGGATCGTCGCGCCCTGCGTGGACAGGCGGTTCAGCGCTGCGCCAAAGCCGAAGACCATCAGCAGCGGCAGGAACAGAAGCACCCAGCGCAGCGGGGTGGTATAGACGACGCGCCCGAACTCGGTCCAGGCGCCCGGCCCGCCGGCCATCTGCGCAAAGCCGTATGCGACGGCGGCCGTCACCAGCATGCCCACGGTCATCAGGCCGTAGACCTTGTTCATGTAGGCCCGCAGGCCCTCGTCAATGACCGCAGCACGGTTGGCCGTCGTGGCCGGGCGGCGGATCGTGTTGTAGTCGACCATAAGCTCTCCCTCTCGCTGGGCCGGGCCTGACGGACCGGTCCCTCATCTGCGGAATATCGGCAATCACTCCGGAATTTCAACCGTCAGGGCATGAAAAGCGGTTCTGTTGCCAAGTGCTTGACACATTCTTGACCACTGCCGGCTCTTACCCGGCGGCGGCCTCCTGAGTCATGGTCAGGACGACCTTGCCGACGGCTTTTCGCGTCTTCAGAAGATCATAGGCTGCCGCCGCCTGCTCCAGCGGCAGGACGGCGCCTGTAGTGGGGTGCAGCCGTCCCTCGTCGTACATCCGCAGAGCCGCTTCTAGGCTGCCGCGCATGGCCGGACGGTCAAGCTGGCGGTAGCCGCCCCAGTAGAAACCGAGGATCGCGATATTCTTCACCAGCGCATGGTTCAGCGGCAGGGCCGGGGGCCGCCCTCCGGCAAAGCCGATCAGCAGATGCCGCCCCCCCGTCCGCAGAGCGCCAAAGGCGGCAAGCCCCGGCGCATCGCCCACTGCATCATAGACGACATCGACTCCGCCAAGGCTCCGCAGGGCTGCCTTGAGGTCATCCGTCCCGACGCTGTCGATGGTCTCGGCCGCACCCGCCTGCCGTGCCGCATCAAGCTTGTCTGCCCCGCGAGCGACCGCGATCACGCGGGCGCCCAAGGCCGCGCCGATCTCGACCGCCGTCAGGCCGACGCCGCCCCCCGCACCCAGCACGGCAAGCGTTTCTCCCGCCTGCAGCCGCGCGGGTCCGGTCAGGGCGAGGTGACTGGTCCCGTAGGCCACCTGAAAGCCAGCGGCCTCGCACCAGGACATCCGGTCCGGGATGGGGATGCAGTCATCGGCGGCGAACACGCCGTGGTCGGCCATGGTCCCCCTTCCCGAAACGCTGACCCGCGTTCCTGCGGCAAGCCCGACACCCGGCCCTGCGGCCTCGACGACGCCCGCGCCTTCGATCCCCGCCACGAAGGGATAGGGGGGCGTGTCCTGGTACTTGCCCTCGACCATCAGCAGGTCGGCAAAGTTCAGCGCGGCGGCATGCAGGCGCAATCTCACCTCGCCCGCACCCGGATCACGGCTTTCGGCCTCTGTCAGGCTGGGGGCTGCCCCCGGCCCGGCTATGCTGATGATTCGAGTCATGCGTCCGCTCTCTCTGCCCGTGCTGTCTGCGTGATCTCTATACGGGCGACAAATAGGGGTAAACCGGACGATCCGACCTGTCTTTTTGGTCAAATCAGGCAAGTTGCCCGCGGATAATGCTCGCTGATTGCGCTGGGGCGCGGTAGTGCGCGGATAGATTGTGTGAGGTTTTAACGATGAAGCATGTTGTCGATGCCCATGTCGGACAGAGAATCCGTCACCGCCGCTGGACGATCGGGATGACCCAGCAGCAGCTGGCGGATGCCGTCGGCATCAAGTTCCAGCAGATCCAGAAGTACGAAACCGGCATGAACCGCGTCTCGGCTTCGCGCCTGTGGGACATCGCCGCGGCGATGGACGTCCCCGTCGCCTTCTTCTTCGAGGGGCTGGGCCAGACCGCCGAGGCCGCTGGGGTCGATCTTCTGGCCGACAAGGAGGCGCTTCAGCTCGTGCGGGCATATTATGCCATGCCCGAGGCGCAGCGCCGCCAGATCTTCGAACTGGCACGGGTCCTGTCCGAGCCTGCGTGAACCCGGTCCGGGCGCGCTGGTCATGCCCCGCGCGCCCGGATAGGCTTGGGTCTGATCGCCGCCGTTGCGCGGCCCGGACCCGGACTTGCCGATGACCTCATTCTCTGCGCGGACGCCTGCCGCCGCCGCGATCCTGCAGACCGCGGGTGCGCTGGCCGATGTGGCCCGCGCCGAGACGCTGCGATATTTCCGCAGCCCCTTGCTTGCGCCGGACAACAAGGCGGCGGCCGGCTTCGATCCCGTCACCGAAGCGGACCGCGCCTGCGAACGCGCGATGCGGGCCATCCTGGCCGAGCGGCGGCCGGATGACGCCATTCTGGGCGAGGAATATGGCCCGTCGCCGGGAACCAGCGGCATGACCTGGGTTCTGGACCCCATCGACGGCACCCGGGCTTATCTATGCGGTGCGCCGACCTGGGGCGTGCTGATCGGCGTCACCGACCCACAGGGTCCGGTTTACGGCATGATCGACCAGCCCTGGACCGGCGAGCGGTTCGAGGGTGGGTTGGGTCTCGCCTGCCTGACTGCGCCGCAGGGCGACCGCCCGCTCGGCGTCAGGCAGGGCGTGGGGCTGGAACAGGCAACGCTGATGACGACCTACCCGGAAGTGGGGACCGAGGCCGACAGCGCCGCCTTCCGCCGCGTGGCCGCGCGCGTGCGGCTGACCCGCTACGGCTTTGACTGCTATGCCTATGCGCTGCTGGCGATGGGGCAGGTCGATCTGGTGATCGAGGCCGGGCTGCAGCCTTATGACATCGTGGCGCCCATCGCCGTGATCGAGGCCGCGGGCGGCATCGTCACCGACTGGCAGGGCGGCCCGGCGCATGGAGGCGGGCGGGTCATCGCCGCCGCGACCCCGGAGCTTCACGCGGCCGTGCTGAGCCTGCTCGCCGGCTGATCGCGGGCTGGTTGCCGCGGCGGGGCGGCGCGCCTATGGTCGCGGCGCCTCAGCCTGACAGGTGCCCCATGACCGAGAACCGCCCCGAGTCCGACGGGATCGAGGACGATTTCGTCCCCCGCCGGGGCCTTGTCGCCGAGATCGCCGAGGCCATCGACGCGGGCGACGGCCCGCGCCTGCACGCACTGCTGGACCCCCTGCACGGCGCCGACATCGCCGACGTGATCGAGCAGCTGACGCCCCAGCGGCGCATCCGCTTTGTCCGCCTTTATTCCGGCGAGTTCGACGCCGAGATCCTGTCCGAGATCGACGAATCCATCCGCGAGGAGGTTCTGGAACAACTCCCGGCCGAGGTCCTGGCCGATGCCGTGCGCGAGATGGACAGCGACGACGTCGTGGATCTGGTCGAAGACCTGGAAGGCCCCGAACGCGAGACGATCCTATCGGCGCTGGACGAAACCGACCGGGTCGCGGTCGAGCAGTCGCTGAACTACCCTGAATATTCCGCCGGCCGCCTCATGCAGTCCGAGGTCGTGACCGCGCCCGAGCACTGGACCGTGGGCGAGACCATCGACTTCCTGCGGTCCGAGGAATGGCTGCCCGACCAGTTCTACCATGTCATCCTCGTGGACCCGCGCCGCCATCCCATCGGCTATGTGACGCTGGGGCGGCTTCTGTCCTCGCAGCGGGCCACGCGGCTGGCCGACATCGCCGAGGACAGCTTCCGAAGCATCGACGTGCTGCAGGACGAGGGCGATGTGGCCTATGCCTTCAACCAGTATCACCTGATCTCGGCCCCGGTGGTCGATGCCGACGGGCGGCTGGTCGGCGTCATCACCATCGACGACGCGATGAACGTGCTGGACGAGGAGCATGAGGAGGACGTGCTGCGGCTGGCCGGCGTCGGCGAGGAAAGCCACGTCAGCGACACCGCCCTCCGCACCGCACGCCAGCGCCTGCCGTGGCTGGTGGCCAACCTGTTCACCGCTTCGCTGTCGGCGATGGTGATCACAATGTTCGAGAACACCATCGCGGCGCTGGTCACACTGGCGGCCCTGATGCCCATCGTCGCCTCGACAGGGGGCATTGCCGGAACGCAGTCGCTGGCGGTGGCTGTGCGCGGTCTGGCGACGCGCGATCTGAACATGGGCAATGCCCGTCGCGTGGTCATCCGCGAACTGCTGGCCGGGATGCTCAACGGCATCGGGCTGGCGCTCCTGCTGTCCTCGGGGGCGTTCCTGCTGTTCGGGGATCCGCTGCTGGGAGTGGTGCTGGGCTCGGCAATGATCGTCAACCAGATCGTCGCGGCCCTTGCAGGCGTGCTGGTCCCGCTGCTGCTCAGCCGGCTGGGGCTGGACCCGGCGCTGGCCTCGGGGACATTCGTGACGACGCTGACCGATGTGATGGGGTTCTTTGCGTTTCTGGGGCTGGCGACATGGATACTGATCTGAACCAAGAGAAGCGCACGCTGCGAGCGCAGGCGCTGGCGGCGCGGGCGCAGGGCGGCGATCAGGCGGCGCTGGACCGCAGGCTGGCCGAGGCGCTGGCGCCCCATGCGGGCCGTGTCCTCGCCGGCTACTGGCCGATGAAGGGAGAGCCGGACCCGCGACCAGCCATGGCGGGCCATGACGGCCCTGTCTGCCTGCCGGTGGTGCCGGGCCGCGCGGTGCCGCTGATCTTCCGTCGCTGGACCGGTGAGCCGCTGGACCGCGGCCCCTTGGGCACCAGCCAGCCGCCTGCGTCGCTGCCCCAGATCACCCCCGAGGTGCTGATCGTGCCGCTGGTGGCCTTTGACGGCCAGTTGAACCGGCTGGGTTATGGCGGCGGCTATTACGACCGCACGCTTGAGGCGCTGCGGAGAATCAGGCCGGTCCTTGCCATCGGCTTGGCATGGGAAGCGCAGCGTCTGGACACGATCCCGGCCGAGTCCTTCGACCAGCCGCTCGACATGATCGTCACGGACGCCGGAACGTGGCGGCGGGATCTGTGACTATCCGGTGACACCGGCGGCAAGGCCGGGCCGAGAAGCGACTCGGACCGACTCTGGGGACAGCCTGTGGACAACTCGGGGGCGTGGTGCCGCAAGCCTGCACCATGCTTGGAAAAAGACGCACCCGGCAGATTTCCTGACCGGTCCCGAACCCGGCCCGGCTTTGCTGGCGCGGATCACGAAGCCGGTTTTTGTCAACGCCTAACGCAACTTGCGGGCGCAAATAAACTGCTTGAAACCATGCAGGACACGCTGCAGTTAGTGTGAGCGTAAGTCGCGCACTACTAGATGTGGTGACGGGACGAGGGACAAAGCAAGACATGTTGCCGGGTGTCCGGCAGCTCGCCGGGCCTGCGGATGTGATCCGCAGGGTCGGTGAGGCATGTCCGACGGCAGGCGCAAGTCGCAGTGGGAACGAAGGACAGAGAGGGCGGGACCATGAAGATCGAACGGCGTTTCACGACGGAAAAGGGCGGGGCCTATGGCGAGGTCTCCTTCACCACGACCACCTCGGAAATCCGCAATCCCGATGGCACGGTCGTCTTCCGCAACGACTCGGTCGAGGTTCCCGAGGGCTGGAGCCAGGTGGCCTCGGACGTCATCGCGCAGAAATACTTCCGCAAGGCGGGCGTCCCCGCCGCGCTGAAGCGCGTGAAGGAAAAGGGCGTCCCCGATTTCCTGTGGCGCTCGGTCCCCGACGAATCCGCGCTGGCGAAGCTGCCCGAGGGCCAGCGTTTCGTGGGCGAGACCTCGGCGCGGCAGGTCTTTGACCGTCTCGCCGGCGCCTGGGCCTACTGGGGCTGGAAGGGCGGCTATTTCACCGCCGAAGCCGACGCTCGCGCCTATTACGACGAGATGCGCTTCATGCTCGCCCGCCAGATGGGCGCGCCGAACTCGCCGCAGTGGTTCAACACCGGGTTGCACTGGGCCTATGGCATCGACGGGCCGTCGCAGGGCCACTTCTACGTCGATTTCCAGACCGGCGAGCTGGTCAAGTCGAACAGCGCCTATGAGCATCCCCAGCCCCATGCCTGCTTCATCCAGTCCGTCGCGGACGACCTGGTGAACGAGGGCGGCATCATGGACCTGTGGGTCCGGGAAGCGCGGCTCTTCAAATACGGCTCAGGCACCGGCACCAACTTCTCCTCCCTGCGCGGCGAGGGGGAAAAGCTGTCAGGCGGCGGCAAGTCCTCGGGGCTGATGGGCTTCCTCAAGATCGGCGACCGGGCGGCGGGCGCGATCAAGTCGGGCGGCACCACGCGCCGCGCGGCCAAGATGGTGATCTGCGACATGGATCACCCCGACATCGAGGCTTTCATCAACTGGAAGGTCATCGAGGAGCAGAAGGTCGCCTCGCTGGTGGCCGGTTCCAAGCAGCACGAGACGAAGCTGAACGAGATCTTCGCCGCCATCCGACAGTGGGATGGCAGCGCCGGGGACGCGACCGATCCGGCAAAGAACGAGGCGCTGAAATCCGCGATCCGGTCCGCCAAGAAGGCGATGATCCCCGAAACCTACATCAACCGGGTTCTGCAATATGCCCGTCAAGGCTTTGACTCGATCGAGTTCCCGACCTATGACACCGACTGGGACTCGGAAGCCTATGCCAGCGTTTCGGGCCAGAACTCGAACAACTCGGTCCGCGTGACCGACGCCTTCCTGCAGGCCGTGAAAGACGGCGCCGACTGGGCGCTGATCCGCCGCACCGACGGCAAGACCGCCAGGACCGTCAAGGCGCGCGAGCTGTGGGACCAGATCGGCCATGCCGCCTGGTCCTGCGCCGACCCCGGCATCCAGTTTCACGACACAGTGAACGCCTGGCACACCTGCCCGGCGGACGGGCCGATCCGGGGATCGAACCCCTGCTCGGAATACATGTTCCTGGACGACACGGCCTGCAACCTTGCGTCGATGAACCTTCTGACCTTCCTGCAGAACGGCCAGTTCGACGCCGCGGGCTATGTCCACGCCACCCGCCTGTGGACCGTCACGCTGGAGATCAGCGTGCTGATGGCGCAGTTTCCCTCAAAAGAGATCGCGCAGCGGTCCTATGACTTCCGCACGCTGGGCCTCGGCTATGCCAATATCGGCGGCCTCTTGATGAACCTCGGCCTTGGTTATGACAGCGACGAGGGCCGGGCGCTGTGTGGCGCGCTGACGGCACTGATGACCGGCGTCTCCTATGCGACGTCCGCTGAGATGGCAGGCGAGCTTGGACCATTCCCGGGCTATGCCCGCAATGCGGATGCCATGCTGCGGGTGATCCGCAACCACCGCGCGGCGGCGCATGGGACCGGCGAATACGAGGCCGTGAACGTCAACCCGGTCGCGCTGGACGTCGACAACTGCCCCGATCCGCAACTGGCGACCATGGCGCAGCGCGCCTGGGACAAGGCGCTGGCGCTGGGCGAGGAAAACGGCTTCCGCAACGCCCAGACCACGGTGATCGCGCCTACCGGCACCATCGGCCTGGTCATGGACTGCGACACCACGGGGATCGAGCCCGACTTCGCGCTGGTCAAGTTCAAGAAGCTCGCGGGCGGCGGCTATTTCAAGATCATCAACCAGTCGGTGCCGGCGGCGCTGGAAACATTAGGCTATCCGAGCGCGCAGATCGAGGAAATCGTGGCCTATGCCGTGGGCCACGCATCCTTGGGCAACTGCCCCGGCATCAACCATGCCGCGCTGGTCGGCCACGGCTTCGGCCCGCGGGAACTGGAAAAGGTGGATGCGGCGCTGGCCTCGGCCTTCGACATCCGCTTCGTCTTCAACCAGTGGACACTGGGGGAAGAGTTCTGCAAGGGCTCCCTCGGCATCCCCGCCGAGAAGCTCAACGATCCCAGCTTCGACCTGCTGCGGCATCTCGGCTTCACCCGCGCGCAGATCGACGCGGCCAATGACCATGTCTGCGGGACGATGACGCTGGAAGGCGCGCCGTTCCTGAAGCCCGAGCATTACAGCGTCTTCGACTGCGCCAATGCCTGCGGCAAGAAGGGCACGCGCTACCTGTCGGTGGACAGCCACATCCGCATGATGGCGGCGGCGCAGAGCTTCATCTCGGGCGCGATCTCCAAGACGATCAACATGCCGAACTCGGCCACGATCGAGGACGCGCTGGCGGCTTACGAACTGTCGTGGAGCCTGGGCATCAAGGCCAACGCACTTTACCGCGACGGATCGAAGCTGTCGCAGCCGCTGGCCTCGGCGCTGGTCGAGGATGACGAGGAAGCCGCCGAGATTCTGGAAAGCGGCACCGCGCAGGAGCGTGTGGCGGTCATTGCCGAAAAGATCGTCGAGAAGATCATCGTCAAGGAAGCCATCCGCAACCAGCGCGAAAAGCTGCCGTCCCGCCGCAAGGGCTATACCCAGAAGGCCCTGATCGGCGGCCACAAGGTCTACCTGCGCACCGGCGAATACGACAACGGCCGGCTGGGCGAAATCTTCATCGACATGCACAAGGAAGGTGCGGGCTTCCGGGCGATGATGAACAACTTCGCCATCGCCGTGTCCGTGGGCCTGCAATACGGTGTGCCGCTGGAGGAGTTCGTGGACGCCTTCACCTTCACCCGCTTTGAACCCGCAGGCATGGTGCAGGGCAACGACTCGATCAAGAACGCGACCTCGATCCTAGACTACATCTTCCGGGAACTGGCCGTGTCCTACCTGGACCGCACCGACCTTGCCCATGTGAAGCCGAACGGCGCCAGCTTCGACACGCTGGGCGGCGGCGCGAACGAGGGCCGGCCCGAGCCTGCGGATGAAAGCGCCGCCTCGAAGTCGGTGGAACTGCTGCGCCAGATCAGCTCGACCGGCTACCTGAGAAAGCGCCTACCGCACGACCTGATGGTGCTGCAGGGCGGCACCTCGGCGGTGGCGGTGGCGTCAAGCCTGGCCGAGACGCAGGCAAGCTTCGAGGTCGGCGTGGCGACGGTCACGCTGGACCCCCGCGCCAAGGCGAAGATGCAGGGCTACGAGGGCGATCCCTGCGGCGAATGCGGCAACTACACGCTGGTCCGCAACGGCACCTGCATGAAGTGCAACACCTGCGGCGGAACGTCGGGCTGCAGCTGAGAGATCTGGTCGGGGCGCAGAAGTGGAAGCTCTGCACCCCCGCCGCCTCACACGAATGCACCGCGTGGGAGCGCTTTACGATCAGAGGCCGCATGCCGGTGGCAACCTGAGCGGACGGGAAGCCGTGATAACTGCCTCAATCATCCACGACTTCGATGGTGTGGATAACCAGAGAGGTTTCAACAATGGCCAAGGACGAAAAAAAAGTCCGAAAGCGGCAAGCGCCGCATCGCGTGTGTTGAAGGATGGGCGAACCGGCAAGGACTCCAAGACTGCAGCCGGATCTGCACTGTCGCAGGCACCTGATAAGAAGAAGCAGATCAGCCGCTAGCGGCCTCGACTTGCAACGTCGCGGAAAATGGGTGCGCGCTTAAGACTGAAAGACGAGGGACATGACAGGTCGCCGCCCGGTATCACCGGGCGGCGATGCCTTTTGCTGATGGCTTGCCGAAGCCGGGCCAAGGGGCGCAACAGGGGGACGCGGATGAAGACGGATATCGAGATCGCGCGCGCCGCGACCAAGCTGCCGATCGGGCAGGTCGCGGAAAAGCTGGGGATCGGGGCGGACGATATTCTGCCCTATGGCCATGACAAGGCGAAGATCCCGCGCGATTTCATCGACGGGCTGGCCGGGCGTCCGCAGGGCAAGCTGATCCTCGTCACCGCCATCAACCCGACGCCGGCGGGCGAGGGCAAGACCACCACCACCATCGGCCTCGGCGATGCCCTGAACCGCATCGGCCACCCTGCCACCGTCTGCATCCGCGAGGCCTCGCTTGGCCCGAACTTCGGCATCAAGGGCGGCGCGGCAGGCGGGGGTCACGCTCAGGTTGTGCCGATGGAGGACATGAACCTTCATTTCACCGGCGATTTCCACGCGATCACCAGCGCCCACAACCTGCTGGCGGCGATGCTGGACAATCACATCCACTGGGGCAATGCGCTGGACATCGACCCGCGCCGGATCACCTGGCGGCGGGTCATGGACATGAACGACCGGGTGCTGCGGGACGCCGTTGTGGGGCTTGGAGGTCCCGCCAACGGGGTGCCGCGCGAGACGGGCTTCGACATCACCGTCGCTTCCGAGGTCATGGCGATCCTGTGCCTTGCCGACGACCTTCAGGACCTGCAGGAACGGCTGGCGCGGATCATCGTCGCGCAGACCCGCGACGGGAGGTGGGTCACGGCCCGCGACCTGCAGGCGGACGGCGCGATGACCGTGCTGCTGCGGGACGCGCTGCAGCCCAATCTTGTGCAGACGCTGGAAAACAACCCGGCGCTGGTCCATGGCGGCCCCTTTGCCAATATCGCCCATGGCTGCAACTCGGTGATCGCGACCCGCACCGCGCTGCGGCTGTCGGATTTCGTCGTGACCGAGGCGGGGTTCGGGGCCGACCTGGGCGCGCAGAAATTCCTCGACATCAAGTGCCGCAAGGCCGGTCTTGCGCCTGCCGCAGCGGTGCTGGTGGCGACCGTGCGGGCGCTGAAGATGAACGGGGGCGTCGGCCGCGCCGATCTTGCCAACGAGGACGTGGGTGCCGTCCGCGCGGGTTCCGCCAACCTCATCCGCCATATCCGCAACCTGCGCGCCTATGGCCTGCCGCTCGTCGTCGCCATCAACCATTTCGCGACCGACACCCCGGCCGAGATCGCCGCCGTCCAAGACGCAGCCGCCCGCGAAGGCGTCCGCGCCATCCTCTGCCACCACTGGGCCGAGGGCGGGGCAGGGGCCGAGGAACTTGCCCATGAGGTGGCGGCGCTTTCGGCGGAACCCTCGGGCTTCCGGCTGCTCTATCCCGACGAGATGCACCTGTGGGACAAGATCGAGATGATCTGCACCCGCATCTACGGCGCCGCGCGGGTCGAGGCGCCGCCTTCCATCCGCGCCCGCCTGATCGCCTGGCAGGAGGACTACGGCCACCTGCCCATCTGCATGGCCAAGACGCCCTACAGCTTCTCGGCGGACCCTTCCGCGCTCGGGGCACCCAGCGGCTTCACCATCCCGATCCGAGAGGTCCGACTGGCGGCAGGCGCGGGCTTCATCGTCGCCATCTGCGGCGACATCATGACCATGCCCGGCCTGCCGCGGGAACCTGCGGCGAACCGGATCGGGCTGGACGCCGAGGGGCGGATCGAAGGGCTGTTCTGAGTGTCCCGGCTTACCACCTTCGACCGCATCATCTCGGACCGCGGCTCGGTCTATGCGGTCTCGGGCGGACCCGTCGCCGACCGGGCCGGGATCGAGGCGCGGCTGGCCGAACTGAAATCCGTCCGCCGCTTTGCCAAGGCCACCCATAACAGTTGGGCCGCGCGGCTGGGCGGCGAGGGGCTGAAGGCCGATGACGGCGAATCCGGTGCCGGCGCGATCATCCTGCGGATGCTGGAAAGCGAGGGGCTGGACGATCATCTCGTCGTCGTCACCCGCTGGTATGGCGGCAAGAATCTTGGCGGCGACCGCTTCCGCCATGTGATCGGCGCGGTGCGCCATTACCTCGCGCATCGGCCGGTCTGAGGGGGCCTTCTTCATCTTGCGTTGTCGCGGCCGAGAGCCGCAGCAGGCCGCCCGTCACCGACCATCGACTTGCGCCGGAGACCAGCCTTGCGCGCTGCCGCCGCATTGAGGTTACTGTTGACCGACGCCTGCTCTCTGCGGCATAAGGCGAATTAACTGAACGAACGTTCAATAACCGGGGGAGGGTTGAAATGTTCACGCGGGGGATGGAATTCGACCTTGGCGAGGACGTGAACGCACTGCGCGACCTCGTCCACCGCTGGGCGCAGGAATGGATCAGGCCCATCGCCACGCAGGTGGACCGCGAGAACGTCTTTCCCGCCGACCTCTGGCGCGAAATGGGAGAGCTTGGCCTGCTGGGCATCACGGTACCCGAGGAATACGGCGGCACCGGCATGGGTTATCTTGCCCATACCATTGCGGTCGAGGAAATCGCGCGAGCCTCGGCCTCGGTCAGCCTGTCCTATGGGGCGCATTCGAATCTCTGCCTCAACCAGTTGAAGCTGAACGGCTCCGAGGAGCAGAAGCGGAAATACCTGCCGAAGCTGTGTTCCGGCGAGCATGTCGGCGCCTTGGCGATGTCCGAGGAAGGCGCGGGGTCCGATGTCGTCGGCATGAAGCTGCGGGCCGAGAAGCGGAACGGCTACTACGTCCTGAACGGCAGCAAATACTGGATCACCAACGGTCCCGATGCCGATGTGCTGGTGGTCTATGCCAAGACCGACCCCGAGGCGGGCTCGAAGGGCATGACCGCCTTCATCGTGGAAAAGGGCACCAAGGGCTTCACCCAGGGGCCGCATTTCGACAAGCTGGGGATGCGCGGCTCGAACACGGGCGAGTTGATCTTCGAGGATGCCGAGATTCCCTTCGAGAACGTGCTGGGCGAGGAGGGCAGGGGCGTGCGCGTGCTGATGTCCGGCCTCGATTACGAACGGCTGGTCCTGTCGGGCATCGGCACCGGCATCATGGCCGCCTGCCTCGACGAGGTGATGCCCTATGTGCGTGAACGCAAGCAGTTCGGCCAGCCCATCGGGAACTTCCAGTTGATGCAGGGCAAGATCGCCGACATGTATGTCGCGCTGAACACCGCCCGCGCCTATGTCTACGAGGTCGCACGGGCCTGCGACGCGGGCAAGGTGACGCGGCAGGACGCGGCGGGGGCGGTGCTTTACGCCTCCGAGCAGGCGATGGCGCAGGCGCATCAGGCCGTGCAGGCGCTGGGCGGCGCGGGCTTCCTGAACGATTCTACCGTCAGCCGGCTCTTCCGCGACGCCAAGCTGATGGAGATCGGGGCCGGCACCAGCGAAATCCGCCGGATGCTGATCGGCCGCGAGCTGATGGCGCTGGAATGATCCGGGCCCTTGCCCTCGCGTTCATGGCCGCGCTGCCCGCCTCGGCGCAGCAGTATGATCCGGCGCTGATCCCCGCCTGCCTCGGCGCTGCCCCGGACCAGACTACGCGGCGCGCCTGCATCGGCGTCGCCTTTCAGGCCTGCATGAACGCTGCTGGAGGAGAGACGACCGCCGGGATGCACGGCTGCCTGTCGCCCGAAACCGCCCAATGGGATGAGATGCTGAACGCCGCTTATGCCGAGTTGCGCCAGTCCCCGGAGGCGCGGGCGGTGGCGCTGCGGGACGCCCAGCGCGCCTGGATCGCCTTTGTGGACGCCGCCTGCACCTATGAGGCCAGCGCCTACGAGGGCGGCTCGCTTGCAGGCGTAGTCGGCGGGACGTGCCGGATGCAGCGCACCGCCGAGCGCGCCTTGGAACTGCGCGACTATGTGGAGGAGGGGGGACGGTGATCCGCTCGCAGATCGCGCAGGCGGGCAGGTGGCCCCTGCACCTGCTGCGCGCCGTTCTTGCAACGCTGTCCTGCGGGTTGGCCGCCCCCGGCATCGCCATGCCCGCCGATCAGGCCAGGGTGGATGCCGAAGCGATGAATGCCTGCGTCGCAGCGGCACCCGACATGGTGACGGCAAGCACCTGCATCGGCACCCAGCAGGCAGCCTGCGTGGCGCGGCTGAAGCAGGTCTACAAGGACGTCGGCCCGGTGGACGGACGTGGCCCCTGCCTGGGCGCCGAACGCGACTATTGGGATGGGCAGCTGAACGACGGCTACACCCGCCTGATGGCGGCCGAGGTGGGAGAGGGCGCCGATGCCTTGCGGCAGGCCGAGCGGGCCTGGATCGCCTTCCGCGATTCGCTTTGTGCCTATGAAGCCCGATCCTGGGCGAGCCAGCCCGAAGGTGACATGGCCGGACCTGCCTGCCTGACGCGCGAGACGGCGCTGCAATCCCTGCGGATCGACGGCTATCTGGCGGAGCGGACCCGATGAACCCGACGCTCGACAGCACCGATTACGATCGGCTTCGCCGCGGGTTCCGCTGGAACTGGCCCGCCCGGTTGAACATGGCGGATCAGGCCGTCGGCGACTGGGCGCGGGCCGACCCTGGGCGGACGGCGATCATCGAATATGACGGCACGCCGCGCCCCGTCACCTACGGCGAGCTTGCGGCGCGGGCGGACCGCCTGGCCCACGCGCTGGGGGCGATGCGGGGGGAGAGGATCGGGGTGTTCCGCACCCAGTCCGCCTGGACCGCCGCCGCCCATGCCGCGGTCTGGAAATCGGGCGCGATCTCGGTGCCGCTGTTCAAGTTGTTCGGGGACGAGGCGCTGCGCCTGCGCCTGACCGATGCCGGGATCGGAACGGTCATCACCGACCCCGAGGGCCGCGCGATGCTGGCCCCCTTCGGCCTCAACGTGATCGTCCCCGAGGAGGACGACCTGCCCGACGCCGGTCCCTTCCCGACAGCCGAGACCAGCCCGGAAGACCCGGCAGTGATGATCTATACCTCGGGCACCACTGGCAGCCCCAAGGGCGCGCTGCACGGGCACCGGATGCTGACCGGCCACCTGCCTGGGGTGGAAATGAGCCACGACCTGCTGGAACCCGGCCGCGACGTGCTGTGGACCCCGGCGGACTGGGCCTGGATCGGGGGGCTTTTCGACGTGGCGATGCCGGCCTTTGCCCTCGGCGTGCCAGTCGTGGCCGCGCGCCTGCCCAAATTCGACGTGGATACCTGCGTGGCGCTGATCCGAGACTGCGGCGTGACGGCGACTTTCCTGCCGCCGACCGCGCTGCGGATGCTCAAGGCGGCGGAGGCGACGGTCCCTGGCCTGCGATCCGTCGCCTCGGGCGGCGAGACGCTGGGGGCCGAGATGCTCGACTGGGGCCGCCGCGCCTTCGGCCTGACGATCAACGAGTTCTACGGTCAGACCGAATGCAACATGGTCGCCGCCTCGGCCTCGTCGATGTTTCCCGCGCGCCCCGGCTCCATCGGCAAGGCGGTGCCCGGCTTCGACCTGCAAGTGATCGATGAGCAGGGCCAGCCCACGGACGGAGAGGGCGACATCGCCATCCGCCGCGGCGCGGGCTCCATGATGCTGGGTTACTGGAACCGCCCTGAAGCCACGGCCGAGAAGTTCCGCGGCGACTGGCTGGTCACCGGCGACCGCGGCGTGATCGAGGACGGCTATGTCCGCTTCGTCGGGCGCGACGACGACGTGATCACATCCGCCGGCTACCGTATCGGCCCGTCGGAAATCGAGGACGTGCTGATCAAGCACCCCGCCGTCGCCGCTGCGGGCGTGATCGGCAAACCCGACCCGCTGCGGACGGAAATCGTCGTGGCCTATGTCGTGCTTCGCCGAGGCTTCGCGCCCTCGGACGCTTTGGCGAGGGAATTGCAGGACCACGCCCGCACCCATTGCGCCGCGCACAGCTACCCGCGCGAGGTGGTCTTCCTCGACGCGCTGCCGATGACTGTGACGGGCAAGGTCATGCGGCGCGAGTTGCGCAAGCTGGCGGAGGGCACATGATCTCCGCCAGTCCCCATGCGTCCCTGTCAGAACTTGAAGACGTAGGTGGCCTGCACGGCGAAGGGGTCGATCTCGACCTCGCCGATCTTCTCGCCGTTCAGCTTCACATCGGCATCGATGTCGATCCAGCGGACCGTGGCGCGGACGGCGGACTTGTCGTTCAGCCACCAGTCGGCGCCCGCCTGCAGCGCAAGGCCCCAGCTATGCTCAATATCCAGGTCGTTGCCGTCCAGCGCCCCACTCGTCGATTCATCCCAGAAGCTGGTGTAGTTCAGCCCGATTCCCGCATAGGGCTTGAAGACCGAACCGGTATCCCAGTGATAGTTGACGCTCAGCGTCGGCGGCAGGTGCTTGACCGAGCCGACCTTGCCCAGACCATCAATGTCGATGTCATGCTTGAAGGGCGTGGCAGCCAGCAGCTCGATGCCGATGTTGTCGCGCAGGAAATATTCCACCGTCAGAGTCGGGCGCAGGTCGTTGCCGACCTCGACGTCAAGGTTCCCGGCGACGGTGCCGTTGTCGTCCTTGGGCATGACGCTGCCCAGGCCCAGGCCGATGGTCCAGTCGCCTGCCTGCTGGGCAAGCGCGGGCATCGCCAGGGCGGCGACAAGGGCGGCAAGGCTGATCGTTTTCATCGCTGTTCTCCCGTTCGATCATCTGCCGCTGACCTGCGCCCGCGCGCGGAACAGTCACATGATCCAGATCAAACCTTTCGCCGCGTGAACGCCCCCGCGACAACGCGCCGCACCCCTTGGCCCTTACAGGATCATCCGGCATGAAATTGAAATCGGCGGCCCTGACCTCGTCCGACGCCTTCCGCACCAACCGGCAGGCGCATCTGTCCATGCTGGACACAATCCGGCAGGCGGCCGAGGCCGCGGCCCAGGGCGGCGGCGCGGATGCGCTGGCCCGCCACGCCTCGCGCGGCAAGATGCCCCCGCGGGAACGGGTGGCGAACCTGCTCGACCCCGGCTCGCCCTTTCTGGAAATCGGCGCGACGGCCGCGCACGGGATGTATGACGGCGCGGCCCCCGGCGCGGGCGTGATCGCGGGCGTCGGGCGGGTGCACGGCCTTGACGTGATGGTCGTCGCCAACGACGCCACCGTGAAGGGCGGCACCTATTACCCGACGACGGTGAAAAAGCATCTCCGCGCGCAGGAGATCGCGGAAGCCTGCCATCTGCCCTGCGTCTATCTGGTGGACTCGGGCGGCGCGAACCTTCCCAATCAGGACGAGGTCTTCCCCGACCGCGACCATTTCGGCCGCATCTTCTATAATCAGGCGCAAATGAGCGCCAAGGGCATCCCCCAGATCGCCGTGGTGATGGGAAGCTGCACGGCGGGCGGCGCCTATGTCCCCGCCATGTCGGACGTCACCATCATCGTCCGCAACCAAGGCACGATCTTCCTCGCCGGCCCGCCGCTGGTGAAGGCCGCGACCGGAGAGGTCGTCAGCGCCGAGGACCTGGGCGGCGGCGACGTCCACACGCGGCTGTCCGGCGTGGCCGACTATCTCGCCGAGGACGACTCCCACGCCCTCGCGCTCGCCCGCCGCGCCGTCAGCCACCTGAACCGCCGCCTGCCGCAGACAGTGGTCTGGCAGTCGCCGGAAGCGCCTCTCTACGACCCCGAGGAGATCCTGGGCGTCGTCCCCGCCGACCTGCGCACCCCCTACGACATCCGCGAGGTCATCGCCCGCACGGTGGACGGCAGCCGGTTCGACGAGTTCAAACCCCGCTTTGGCGAGACGCTGGTCACCGGCTTCGCCCATCTCGAGGGCTGCCCTGTCGGCATCATCGCCAACAACGGCGTCCTGTTCTCGGAAGCCGCCATCAAGGGCGCACATTTCATCGAGCTTTGCTCTCAGCGGTCGATCCCGCTGGTCTTCCTGCAGAACATCACCGGCTTCATGGTCGGCCGGAAATATGAGAATGAGGGCATCGCCCGCCACGGCGCCAAGATGGTGACGGCGGTGGCGACGACCTCGGTCCCCAAGATCACCATGTTGGTCGGAGGCTCCTTCGGCGCGGGCAACTACGGCATGGCCGGCCGCGCCTATTCCCCGCGCTTCCTCTGGAGCTGGCCCAACTCGCGCATCAGCGTCATGGGCGGCGAGCAGGCGGCTGGCGTCCTCGCCACCGTCCGCCGCGAGGGGATCGAGCGCAAGGGCGGCACTTGGAGCGCGGAAGAAGAAGCCGAGTTCAAGCGCCCCACGATCGAAATGTTCGACCGCCAGTCGCACCCCCTCTACGCCTCGGCCCGGCTTTGGGACGATGGCGTCGTCGACCCGCGCAAGACCCGCGACGTGCTGTCGCTGTCCCTGCGCGCCAGCCTGAATGCACCCATCGAGCCCACCCGCTTCGGCGTCTTCAGGATGTGACGATGCAAAGCATCCCTGGTCTTTCTTCATCGCACAAATATCCTCCGGGGGTCCGGGGGTGGAAAACCCCCGGTGCGGCCGGGCAGCATGGGACAACCGCATGTTCAGCAAGATCCTGATCGCCAACCGGGGCGAGATCGCCTGCCGCGTCATCGACACCTGCCGCAAGCTCGGCGTCGGCACCGTCGCGGTCTATTCCGACGCCGACCGGGGTGCGCGCCATGTCTCGATGGCCGACGAGGCCGTCCATATCGGCGGCCCCGCGCCCAAGGACAGCTACCTGCGCGGCGACGCCATCATCCGGGCGGCGCTGGATACCGGCGCGCAGGCGATCCATCCGGGCTATGGCTTCCTGTCCGAAAACCCCGACTTCGTGGATGCGGTGACGGCCGCCGGGCTGGTCTTCATCGGCCCCTCGGCCAAGGCGATCCGCGCGATGGGCCTCAAGGATGCGGCCAAGGCGCTGATGGAACAGGCGGGCGTTCCGGTCGTCCCCGGCTATCATGGAAAGAACCAGGACGCGGCCTTTCTGGCCGATCAGGCCGAGCGGATCGGCTATCCCGTGCTGATCAAGGCCGTGGCGGGTGGCGGCGGCAAGGGGATGCGGCTGGTCGAGCGCGCGCAGGACTTCGCGGACGCGCTCGCATCCGCACAGGGCGAGGCGCAGACCGCCTTTGGCAACCCTGCCGTGCTGATCGAGAAATACATCACCGCCCCCCGCCATATCGAGGTGCAGGTCTTCGGCGACGGCACCATCGCCGTCCACCTGTTCGAGCGGGACTGTTCCCTCCAGCGCCGCCACCAGAAGGTGATCGAGGAAGCCCCGGCCCCGGGCATGACCCCCGAGGTCCGCGCCGCGATGGGCGCCGCCGCCGTCCGCGCCGCCGAGACCATCGGCTATGCCGGCGCCGGCACCATCGAGTTCATCGTGGACGGAAGCCGCGGCCTGCGCTCCGATGGCTTCTGGTTCATGGAGATGAACACCCGCCTGCAGGTCGAGCATCCCGTGACCGAGGCCATCACCGGCGTCGATCTGGTCGAATGGCAGCTTCGCGTGGCCTCGGGCGAGCCGCTGCCCAAACAGCAGGACGAACTGACCATCACCGGCCACGCCTTCGAGGCGCGGCTTTACGCCGAAGACGTGCCTGCAGGCTTCCTGCCGGCGACGGGCAAGCTCGCGCACCTCAGGTTCGCCGAGAACGCCCGCAACGAGACCGGCGTGCGGCAGGGCGACAGCATCAGCCCGTGGTACGACCCGATGATCGCCAAGGTCATCACCCACGGCCCCACCCGCGCCATTGCCCTGCGCGCTTTGGAAACCGCTCTGGTGGATACCGAGGTCGCGGGCACCGTCACCAACATCGACTTCCTGATCGCCCTGACCCGGCACGAGGGCTTCCGCAATGGCGAGGTCGATACCGGCCTCATCGCCCGCGATCTCGACCAACTGCTCAATCAGGCCGAGCCCTCGCCCGAGACCCGCGCGCTTGCCGCGCTGGGCGTCGCTGGACTGCATGACCCCAAGGTGCGCGGCGGCGTCACGCTCTGGTCACCGCTCAGGCGCACCGTGACATGGGAGGGCGGTGAGGGCGTCGTCGAGGTGCTCGGCCCCGGCACGGCGCGCGTCACGCTGGATGGCACCGCCCATGACGTCCTCTGGCAAGGTGAACGCTGGTGGGTGAACGGTGCCCCCCGCCGGTCCCGCATCGTGACGCATCCGGCGGGCGTCAGCGTCTTCGGCGGCCGCAGCCTGACGCTGGTGCCGCAGGACCCGCTGGACCGGCAGGCCGAGGCGGCGGGTGGAGGGCTCACGCTTTCCCCCATGCCGGGGCTGGTCAAGGCGGTCTTCGTCGGCGCGGGCCAACAGGTTTCGGCGGGCGACCGGCTGGCGATCCTTGAGGCCATGAAGATGGAACACACCCTGACCGCCGCCCGCGACGGCACTGTGGCCGAGGTGCTGGCCGCTGCAGGCGACCAGGTCGAGGCGGGCGCCCCGCTGATCCGGCTGGAAGACGAACACGCCCCGGCCTAGGCTGGCCGCATCAACGAGGGAGAACCCCATGAAGCTCAGCGCGCGCAACACCCTCAAGGGCACCGTGACCGAGATCACCAAGGGCGCCGTCAACGCCATCGTCCGCATCGACGTTGGCGGTTCGGTGATCACGTCCTCGATCACCAATGCGGCGATCGAGGATCTGGGGCTGAAGGTCGGCGAGCAGGCCTATGCCGTCATCAAGGCCAGCGATGTCATGGTGGGCCTCGACTGATGGCGGAGGCCCCGCCCGCCAGCGGCGGCCCTGTCAAGGACGCCGATCAGGACGCCATCATCCTGTGGCACGTGCCCCTGTCGCGGTCGATGCGCATCCTGTGGCTGCTGAACGAACTGGACCTTCCCTTCAGCCTGCGCGTCATGGACCTGCGCAGCAAGGACATGCGCGGGGCGGAATACGAGGCCATCCATCCGGTCGGCCGCGCCCCCGCCCTGCAGATCGATGGCAGCGTGATCCACGAATCCGGGGCGATGGTCGAATACCTGTGCGAGACGCGGGGTCCGCATCTGGGACGTGCTCCAGGTGAGGAGGGGCGGCTCGGCTGGCTCGACTGGCTGCATTTTGCGGAAACCATCGGCCAGCACATTGCCAATCTCACCCAAAGCCACCTGATGCTGCGCGATCCGGCAACCCGCTCGCTGACGGTGATGAAGCTGGAAACCGCGCGGCTGGCCCGCACCCTGCGGCTGGTCGAACAGACGGTCGAGGAACAGGACTGGCTGATGGCCGGGGGCTTCTCGGGCGTCGATTGCGCGGTCGGCTGGTCGGTCTGGACCGCCCGCCGCTTCGTGCCTTTGTCGCCTGCGCTGCAAGCCTATGCCGACCGCTGCGCCGAACGGCCAGCTTTCCAGCGCGCCTTGCCCAAGGACGGTGAGGTGGTGCTCTACGACCGCGACTTCTACGAGGTGTCAGATGCCTGAAACCGTCGAGATCTTCGAAATGGGCCCGCGCGACGGGCTGCAGAACGAAAAGCGCCTGATCCCCGCTGCCGACAAGATCGCGCTGGTGGATCTGCTGTCGCGCGCAGGCTTCCGCCGGATCGAGGTCACCAGCTTCGTATCCCCGAAATGGGTGCCGCAGATGGCCGACGCCGCCGAGGTTCTGGCGGGCATCACCCGTGCCCCCGGCGTCAGCTACGCGGCCCTGACCCCGAACCTCAAGGGCTACCAGGGCGCGCGGGACGCCAAAGCCTCCGAGGTGGCGGTCTTCACCAGCGCCTCGGAAGGCTTCGCCCGCGCCAACCTGAACTGCACCATCGCCGAAAGCCTCGAACGCTTCGCCCCGGTGATGGAGGCCGCGCGTGCCGACGGAATTCCGGTGCGCGGCTATGTCAGCGTCGCAACCGACTGCCCCTTCGACGGCAGGATCCCCCCGGAAAACGTAGTCCGCGTTGCCACCGCCCTGCGCGACATGGGCTGCTATGAGATCAGCCTGGCCGACACCATCGGGCAGGCCGTACCCGAGGCGATCGACGCCATGCTGGCCGCCGTGCTGGAGGAGATGCCCGCGACGATCCTGGCCGGGCATTACCACGACACGTCCGGCCGCGCGCTGGACAACATCGACGCGAGCCTCGCGCGGGGCTTGCGGGTCTTCGACGCCGCGGTCGGCGGCCTCGGCGGCTGCCCCTATGCGCCGGGCGCGGCAGGGAACGTCGCGACCGAGAAGGTGGCCGCGCATCTGGCCGGGCGCGGGTTCGACACCGGGCTGGACATGGCCGTGCTGCGGCAGGCCGCCGAGATGGCGCAGGGGATGCGCGGGTAGGGAATAAGGCGAGCGCGGAAACGGGAGAACTGAATGGAAACGATCCGCATCGAAACGGACGCGCGCGGGGTAGCGACCCTGTGGCTGGCACGTCCCGACAAGCACAATGCCCTGTCGGCGCAGATGATCGCCGAGCTGACGCAAGCCGCAGAGCAGCTTGGCGCCGATCCTGCAATGCGTGTGGTGGTGCTGGCCGCCGAGGGCAAAAGCTTCTGCGCGGGCGGCGATCTCGGCTGGATGCAGGACCAGATGGCCGCCGACGCCGCAACCCGGCGGCAGGGCGCGACGGAACTGGCGCTGATGCTGAATGCGCTGAACGAACTGCCCAAGCCCCTGATCGGCCGCGTCCATGGCAATGCCTTTGGCGGCGGCATCGGCATGATGTCGGTCTGCGACGTGGCGGTGGGCGCGCGCACGGCCAGGTTCGGGCTGACGGAAACGAAGCTCGGCCTGATCCCCGCCACCATCGGCCCCTATGTCGTCGCGCGCATGGGCGAGGACAAGGCCCGCCGCGTCTTCATGTCCGGCCGCATCTTCGACGCAGCCGAGGCCGAGGCGCTGAACCTGCTTGCCTATACCGTGGACCCCGAGGACCTGGACGCCGCCATCGAGGACGAGGTGGCGCCCTACCTGCAGACCGCGCCCAAGGCGGTGGCCGCAGCCAAGCGCCTGACCCGCACGCTGGGTCCCCGGATCGACCGCGAGGTGATCGACATGTCCGTGGACGCGCTGATCGCCGTGTGGGAGGACGACGAGGCCCCCCACGGCATCAAGGCCTTCTTCGCCAAACGCAAGCCGCACTGGCAGGGTTAATCCCGCCGCCCCAGGTCCGCGACGATCGCCCGGCGCGACCCCGAGGCGAACTCGCGCCGCAGTGTGATGCTGGTCACCACCACGGTGCCCAGCATCAGTCCCCATGCGCCCGCAAGCCAGCCGATCGCGCCGAGGGCGAAATAGACCGCACGCAGCCCGATGTTGAAGTTGCGGGCGGCCTGGATGTTGACCTGCGCGGCGGCCATGGCGCGCGGCTCGGTTTCCGGCAGGTCGGGGTCGTTCGGGACGGCGGCCATCATGATCGCGCAATAGCCGAACAGCCGGTGCGCCCAGACGAACTTGAGGAATGCGTTCGCCACGAACAGCAGCACCAGCAGGATCTTGAGCCGCCACAGCATCTCGGGGATCTCGCCCGCGTCCAGGTCGCGGGCGATCCCGGCCAGCGGATCGGTGTTGCCGATCAGCGCCAGCCCGCCCCCGATGGCGATCATGCAGGCCGAGGCGAAGAAGGACGTGCCTTCGCGCAGGCTTGTCAGGATGTTCCCGTCGAAAATGCGCGAATCGCGGGCGACCAGTTGGCGCATCCAGTCGCGGCGATAGGTCGTCATCAGCACCGAGACGGAAGGCAGCCGCGCGGGCGGATGCTCGATCACCCGTGCCACGCCGAACCAGGCAACCGCCAGCAGGACCAGGGCCAGAAGGTCGAGGCGCGTCAGGGTCAGGGGAAGGGGCAGGTGGGTCACGGGTGTCCCTCGGGTCGGTCGGACGGACGATAGGCCCGGCCTGCGGCGGTTGCCAGCGCGTCGGTCGGTGACTATCTCGGAAAGAAGAACAGGGAGGAACAGGATGGCCGCTCCTCACGCGATCCATGGGGATTTTCCCGCTGACGCCGACTGCATCGACCCCTCGAAGATGACGGGCAGCGGTTTCGCCTGGCTGCCGGAAGGTGACGAACGGGCCGGGTCGTTGCGAGCGGCTCTGCCCGACGATGCGGAAACCGGCTCTTGCAAGCCCCGCGCCATGCTCAAGGACGAGGCCGCCTGCCTCGTTGCAGGAGGCTGAATCATGCGAATGCCCATCCCCGACGCTGGCGTGATCGCCCGCCGCGAGTCGATCGTCGCGCGGTTGCGCGCGGTCATCGGCGCGGGTGACGTCATCGACGATCCGGTTGAGGCGCGCGCCTATGAGTGCGATGCGCTGTCAGCCTACCGCTGCCCGCCGCTGGCCGTGGCCCTGCCCACAACGACCGAGGAGGTCGCCGCCATCCTGCGAGTCTGCCACGAGGAACGTGTGCCCGTCGTCCCCCGCGGCGCGGGCACCAGCCTTGCGGGCGGGTCCATGCCCACGGCTGACGCGGTGGTGCTTGGCCTCGCCCGCATGAACGCCGTGCTTGAGGTCGATTACGGCGACCGCGTGATCCGGGTGCAGGCGGGGCGGACGAACCTGTCTGTGTCCACCTTCGTGGACGAAGCCGGGTTCTTCTACGCGCCCGACCCCTCCAGCCAGTTGGCCTGCGCAATCGGCGGCAACATCGGCATGAACTCGGGCGGGGCGCATTGCCTGAAATACGGGGTCACGACCAACAACCTGCTGGGCGTGACGATGGTGCTGATGGACGGCAGCATCGTGGAACTGGGCGGGCCGATGGGCGAGGGACCGGGCCTCGACCTGCTGGGCGTCGTCTGCGGGGCCGAGGGCCAGCTTGGCGTCGTGACCGAGGCCACGCTGCGCATACTGCCCAAGCCCGCCGGTGCCCGCCCCGTGCTGATCGGTTTCGACAGTTCGGAAACCGCCGGCGCCTGCGTTGCTGCGATCATCCGCGCGGGCGTCCTGCCCGTCGCCATCGAGTTCATGGACCGCCCCTGCATCGTGGCCACGGAAAACTTTGCCCGCCCCGGCTATCCCGACTGCGAGGCCCTGCTGATCGTCGAGGTCGAGGGCACGCCCTCAGAAATTGACGAGCAGTTGACCCTGATCCGCGCCATCGCCGAGGCGTTCTCGCCCGTCGAGTTCCGCGAAAGCAAGTCCGAGGACGAATCCCGCCGCATCTGGCTGGGCCGAAAGTCGGCCTTCGGCGCGATGGGGCAGATGGGCGACTACATGTGCCTGGACGGGACGATTCCCGTCTCGGCTCTGCCCCAGGTGCTGCGCGGCATCGCCGAGATGTCCGAGGCTGCGGGCCTGCCCGTCGCCAACGTCTTCCATGCAGGCGACGGCAACATGCACCCGCTCATCATCTTCGACGCCAACCGCCCCGGTGACCTGGAACGCGTCGAGGCGCTTGGCGCCGACATCCTGCGCCTCTGCGTCGAGGTCGGCGGCTGCCTGACCGGCGAGCATGGCGTGGGCGTGGAAAAGCGCGACCTGATGACTGCGCAGTTCACCGATGCCGACATGGAGGCGCAGATGCGCGTCAAGGACGTCTTCGACCCCCAGTGGCTGCTGAACGCGGCCAAGGTCTTCCCGCTGGAAGTTTCCGAAACCCGCCGGGAGGCCCGCCGCAATGCGGCCTGAAACCGAAGCCGAACTGGCCGCGCTGATCCGCGCAGGCCGTGGCCCGCTGTCAATCATCGGTGGCGGCACCCGCCTGCTGCCGGGCGAGGGGCAGGGGACGCGGCTTCCGACCGCCGCGCTGACCGGCGTGACGCTTTATGAACCAGCCGCCCTGACGCTGGTTGCCCGCGCCGGAACTCCCTTGGCGGAGATCGAGGCGCTGCTGGCCTCGGAACGTCAGCGCCTCGCCTTCGAGCCACCGCCCGCGCCGGGCTCAACCATCGGCGGCGTCATTGCGGCGAACGCCAGCGGTCCGCGCCGCGTCAAGGACGGGGCCGCCCGTGACAGCCTGCTGGGCGTCCGCTTCGTGGACGGCGGCGGAAAGATCGTCAGCAACGGCGGCCGGGTCATGAAGAACGTCACGGGCTACGACCTCGTCAAGCTGATGGCCGGCAGCCGCGGCACCCTTGGCGTTCTCACCGAGGTCAGCCTCAAGATCCAACCGATCCCGCCCTTCAGCCTCACGCTCGCGCTACCTGAACTAGACGCCGCTGCGGCTGTCCCCGCCCTCACTGCCGCGCTGACCGGCCCCTGGGACGTGACCGGCGCCGCCTGGCTGCCCGACCTGGGCGCACTGGTCCGCATCGAGGGCTTGGAAGGCTCGGTCGAACTTCGCGCCGAGACCCTCACCGCCCGCCTGTCCGCCTTTGGAGAGGTCCAGTCCCTCAAGGATGACCCTTGGCTTCTTCTTCGTGGAAATATCCCGGGGTCCGGGGCAGCGCCCCGGTCCGGCAGCGCCATCTGGCGCATCGCGTGCCGCCCCTCACAGACCGCCGCGATCCTGACCATGAACCCTGATGCGACCCCGCTGGCGCTTGACTGGGGCGCCTCGCTGATCTTCTTCTCACTTGCGCCCAATGCTCGTCCCGCATTGCCGCAAGGCGCCCGCGCCCTCTGCCTGCAAGGCACGCACCGCGGCCCGCTGCCCCCTCCCGATCCCGTCACCCGGAGGCTCGAGGACGGGTTGCGCGAACGCTTCGACCCGCGCGGGATATTCGCCGCACCCGAACTGACGGTGGCCTGAGATGCAGACGAACTTCACCCCTGAACAGTTGGCCGACCCCGGCATTGCCACCGCCAACAAGATCCTGCGGACCTGCGTCCATTGCGGCTTCTGCACGGCGACCTGCCCGACCTACCAGATCCTGGGCGACGAACTCGACAGTCCGCGCGGACGTATCTACCTCATCAAGGACATGCTGGAATCCGGCAGGCCGGCGGACGAGAAGACGACGCTGCACCTTGACCGCTGCCTGTCCTGCCTCGCCTGCATGACGACCTGCCCTTCGGGCGTGGACTACATGCACCTGATCGACCATGCGCGGGTCCATGTCGAAAAGACCTACCGACGCCCTTGGCGCGATCGGGCGCTGCGCTCGGTTCTGGCCTGGGTGCTGCCGCATCCCGGCCGCTTCCGCATGGCGCTGATCGGCGCAAAGCTAGCAAAACCCTTCGCGCGGCTGATGCCCGACCGCCGCCTGCGCGCGATGCTCGAGATGGCACCGCCCCGCATCGTCGGCCCCACCAACGACGACAAGGGCGCGACCTATGCCCCCATCGGCCCGAAACGCGCGCGAGTCGCCATCCTGACCGGCTGCGCGCAGAAGGCGCTGAATGCCGACATCAACGACGCCACCATCCGCCTGCTGCGCCGCGCAGGCTGCGAGGTGGTGATCCCGCGCGATCTCGGCTGCTGCGGCGCGCTGACCCATCACATGGGCCGCGACGACGCGGCACGGGAAACCGCACGCGACACGATCCGCGCGTTCCTTGCAGCCGACGCCGAGGCGCCGCTGGACGCGATCATCGTCAACACCTCAGGCTGCGGGACGGTCGTCAAGGACTATGGCCATCTCTTCGCCCATGACCCAGACCGCGAAGCCGCCGAGCGGGTGGCGAGCCTCGCGCGCGACATCACCGAGTTCCTCGACAGCCACGGCCTGCCCCCGGTCACGCAGCCCCTGAACCTGCGCGTGGCCTATCACGCCGCCTGTTCGCTGCAGCACGGCCAGCGCATCGTCGCGGCGCCCAAGGTGCTGCTGGGGCAGGCGGGGGCGACAGTCGTGACACCGGCAGATTCGCACCTGTGCTGCGGCTCGGCGGGCACCTACAACCTGCTGCAGCCGGAACTCTCCGCTGCCCTGCGCGACCGCAAGGTCCGCACCATCGAGGCTGTCGGCCCGCAGGTCATCGCTGCCGGCAACATCGGCTGCATGATGCAGATCGGGCAGGGCACCGGCATCCCCATCGTCCACACCGTCGAGCTGCTCGACTGGGCGACCGGCGGCCCACGCCCCGCCGCGCTGACCGAACTGGAGCACGCCGCATGACCATCCTGCCGCTGCTGGGCACGTTGGAAACCGCGCTCTACGCCGACGACCTTGATGCCGCCCGGATGTTCTGGACAGAGATCATGGGACTGGAGGAAATCGTCAGCGTCCCCGACCGCCATGTCTTCTTTCGCACGGCCGACCAGCCGCGCCCGCAGGTGCTGCTGGTCTTCAACCCCGATGCAACCGAGGTGCCGCCCAAGCCCGACGCCGACCAGCCTGTGCCCCCGCATGGCGCACGTGGCCCGGGCCACGCCTGCCTTGCCGTCGCACCCGAGGCGCTGGACCGCTGGCGGGCGCATCTGGAAAACCACGGCATCGGGATCGAGGCGGACTTCCTGTGGCCGAACGGCCGCCGCTCGATCTATTTCCGCGACCCGGCGGGCAATTCCATCGAGCTTGCGGACCCCGCGATCTGGGCCCCGAAGGGCGTGCCTTCGACCTGACTCACCCCTTGACAGGGGCGGGGCCGCTTCCCAGATTCATTGCAGCCGGATGGCCAGATGGCGCCGGCGAACCGCCTGCCCGGTTTCCGGGGGGCATGACTGTTCACATCGCTGAAAAGGATGCGACCCATGCGTAGCACTATGGACCTGACCCCGCTATATCGTGCGTCGATTGGCTTCGACCGCATTGCCGACCTGATGGATCGCGCGCTTGCCGCCGACATCACCACGCCCACCTATCCTCCCTACAACATCGAGAAGACCGGCGAGAATGCTTATCGCATCTCGATCGCCGTCGCAGGCTTTGCCGCCGACGACCTGTCGGTCGAGATGAAGGAGGGTGCCGTCATCGTTTCCGCCCGCAAGGCCGAGGAAGACGAGGGCAAGACCTTCCTGCACCGCGGTATCGCGACCCGCGCCTTTGAACGCAAGTTCGCGCTGGCCGACCATGTCCGCGTGACGGGCGCGAGCCACGTTGACGGGATGCTGCACATCGACCTGGTGCGCGAGGTGCCCGAGGCGCTGAAGCCGCGCAGGATCGAGATCTCGAAATCGGCCGGCACGACGCTGGAAGCCGAAGAGGTCAAGAAGCTGGACGCCTGACCTGTTCGGGCGAGGCATCGGGGGCGCTGCGGGGAGACCCGCGCGCCCTTTTTCGTTTCAGTCGCGCCGCAATCCTACCTGGCGCCCGACCTGCCGGGGTAGCGGCAGGTCCGCATGGGCCGCGACCGCTTCCGCGATCCGCGCCAGCACCTCGGGCGTGAAGGGCGCGACGCGGCGGCTGTTCAGATCGACATGCAGGACCAGGTTCTCGCTGATGGCGGCGGGCGCGTCTTCCCCGACGCGCCGCATCGTCTGGACGTAATGCAACCGCTTCGAGTCGTGCTCGATCAGCCGCGTTTCTACCACCACCCTGTCGCCCGCATGGAGTTCGCGCATGTAATGCACCTGCGCCTGCGCGGTGAAGACCGAGGCGCCGGTTTTCGCCGCAACCTCGGGCCCAAGCCCCAGCGGCACCAGCGCCCCGTCCACCGCGCGGTCGAACAACAGGTGGTAATAGGCCATGTTCAGATGACCGTTGTAGTCGGTCCAGTCCTGCTCGACCTGCATCGGCGGGCTGGTGAAGGGGGTGGTCAATCTGTCCTCCGTCCTTGTGGAGTGCCCGCAGGATGCGCGGTTTTCACGCACCGATCTGTCCGGCACGCAACCTCCGCATCCGCGATATCGCCCTGCCGCTGCGCAGCCTGCGTGATTTCCACGCATCGATCAGCCAGAGCGTCGGATCGCGGCGCATTCACAACCGTCTGCGCGCCCGCAGAGCCGCGCTGATGGTGCCGTCGTCAAGATAGTCCAGTTCGCCCCCGATTGGGACGCCTTGCGCGAGGCCAGTGACGGTGACATTCGTCCCCTCCAGAGCCTCGGCGATGTAATGGGCGGTGGTCTGGCCCTCGACCGTGGCGTTGAGCGCAAGGATCACCTCGGAGATGCCCTCCTCGCCCACCCGCCCGATCAGGCGCGGAATGCCAAGCTGGTCCGGCCCGACCTCGTCCAGTGCGGATAGTGTCCCGCCGAGGACGTGATAGCGGCCCCGGAAGGCCCGGCCGCGTTCCAGCGCCCAAAGGTCGGCGACATCCTCGACCACGCAAAGCTCGCCGTTCCCACGCTTGGGGTCGGCGCAGATGGGGCAGAGGTCGGATTCGCCGATGTTGCCGCAGCGGGTGCATTCGCGGGACCGTTCCGCCACGGTCGCCATCAGTTGCGCCAGTTGCGCCATCTGGCCGGTGCGGCGGCGGATCAGCGCCAGCACGACGCGGCGGGCGGATCTCGGCCCAAGGCCGGGAAGCCGCGCGATCTGGGCGATCAGCGCCTGGATGTCGTCGCTGCCCTCGGCCACGTCAGAAGGGCAGCTTCATGCCCGGCGGCAGGCCCATGTCACCCGCAAGCCGCTGGCCCTCGGACTGCGCCCGCGCTCCGGCCTTTTCCTGCGCGTCCCTGATCGCGGCGAGGATCAGGTCCTCGACCACCTGCTTTTCGGACGGCACGAAGATCGAAGGGTCGATCTCAAGCCCCTTCAGCTCGCCCTTGGCATTGGCAGTGACGCGGACAAGCCCCGCACCGGCCTCTCCGGTCACGGTCAGGGTTTCCAGCGTCTTCTGGAACTCCTCGACGCGGCCCTGCATGTCGCGGGCGGCGGCCATCATCTTGCCCAGATCGCCCATTCCTCCGAAGGGGTTCTTCATCGTCTCACTCCTCGTCCTCGAAGGGATCCCATTCCTCGACCGCCGCGACCGCGCCTTGCGAGGTGCCGTGCAGGTCTTCCGTCTCGTCATCCACCAGTGGCGGCGTCTCGTCGCGGATCGCCTTGAAGCGGGCGCCCGGAGCGGCCGCGAAGATTGCGGCGATCACGGGGTTCTTCATTGCCTCGGCCTCGGCGGCGGCGCGGGCCGCAGCCTTCTGTTCGCTGACCGTGGGGCCGCCGCCCTGATCGACCACCGAGACCGCCCAGCGGGCGCCGCCGGTCCAGCCGCGCAGGCGTTCGCCCAAGCGTTGGGCGAGATCGCGCGGGGCATCTGGCGTCGGCTGGAACTCGATCCGGCCGGGGGCATAGCGGACAAGGCGGATGTGGTCTTCCACCTGCGTCAGCAGCACCATGTCGCGCATTCGGCGGATCAGTTCGACCACCGAGGTGAAATCGGGATAGGTTGCCAGCGCATCCGCCGCCACCTGCGGCTCGGGCGCCAGCGCGATCGCACCGCTGGCCGTCATGCGGGCAGGGGGCGCGGACATCTGGTGGCTGGGCGCGGCATGGGTCGGTGCGCGCTGCGCCTGCATCGCCGGACGCGCGAGTTCGCCCGCTGCCTGTCCCGCCTGCACGCGGCGGATCAGCGCCTCGGGGTCAGGCAGGTCAGCCACATGGGTCAGGCGGATGATCGCCATTTCCGCGGCCATCATGGCGTTCGGCGCGGCGGAGACCTCCTCCAGCGCCTTCAGCAGCATCTGCCACAGGCGGGTCAGCGCGCGCATGGGGATGCGCTCGGCCATCTTGCGGCCTCGGGTGCGTTCGTCGGGGCCGACCGTGGGATCCTCGGCCGCGTCGGGCGTGATCTTCACGAGGCTGACCCAGTGGGTGATCTCGGCCAGGTCGCGCAACACTGCCAGCGGGTCGGCGCCCTCGGAATATTGCGATTGCAGCTCGGCCAGCGCCTCGGCCGCTGCGCCGCGCAGGATCATGTCGAAAAGGTCGAGCACCCGACCCCGGTCGGCCAGCCCCAGCATGGCACGGACCTGCGGAGCAGTGGTTTCCCCCGCGCCGTGGCTGATCGCCTGATCCAGCAGCGAGGTCGCGTCGCGGGCCGAACCTTCCGACGCGCGGGTGATCAGCGCCAGCGCGTCGTCGGTGATCTGCGCGCCCTCAGCTGTGGCGATCCGGCGCAGCAGGCCGATCATCACCTCGGGCTCGATCCGGCGCAGGTCGAAACGCTGGCAGCGCGACAGGACGGTGACGGGAACCTTTCGGATTTCTGTGGTCGCGAAGATGAACTTCACATGCGGCGGAGGTTCCTCCAGCGTCTTCAGCAGCGCGTTGAAGGCCGAGGTGCTGAGCATGTGCACCTCGTCGATGATGTAGATCTTGTAGCGTGCGGACGCTGCCCGATAGTGAACGGATTCAATGATCTCGCGGATGTCGTTCACGCCGGTTCTAGACGCGGCGTCCATTTCCAGCACGTCGACGTGGCGGCCCTCGGCAATGGCCGTGCAATGCTCGCAGACCCCGCAAGGGTTGGTCGTGGGGCCGCTGGTGCCGTCAGGGCCGATGCAGTTCATCCCCTTGGCGATGATCCGCGCCGTAGTCGTCTTCCCGGTCCCGCGGATGCCCGTCATGATGAAGGCCTGCGCGATGCGGTCTGCGGCGAATGCGTTCTGCAGCGTGCGGACCATGGCGTCCTGGCCGACCAGGTCGGCAAAGGTTTCCGGCCGGTATTTCCGGGCGAGCACCTGATAGGCGGGGGTGTCGGGCATTCGGTCCTCGTCTGACCGGGGGAATGTAGGCGGCGAGGCGGGCGAGGGCAACGGTTGCAAGAACACCCGGCTTGCGGCCGGGCGTGCCTCCGGCGGGGATATTTGGGGCCGAAAGACATTGGCTTTACGGCGCTGCGGCGGCAGGGTGGCGCGGCAGAATGGGGGCAGGCATGGATCTGGCATTTGCAGGCGGCGGGCTGGACCGCGCGGCGGATCGGCGGGGGTCCGGCGACTGGCAGGAGGGCGCGCTGGTGCTGCCGGTCTGGCGCGGCAAGCTCTGCCTTGAAGGCGAGCGGCTGGTGCGGCTTCCCGCCGATCACCCGGCGCTGGAGGATGGCCTTCCCTCCGTCCTGCTGGGCTTCGATGGCGAGCAGGCGGTTGCGGCCCGAGACATCTCTGCCTGGCTGCCGCCCTCGTTGCCCGAGACGCAGATGTTCTTCGACCCGACCGAGCAGGTCCATCCCGAGTTGCCGCAGGCCCGCTTTGTCGAACTGCGCGGCGTCATGTCCCGCCTGTCGCCGCTGGAGGCCGAGCTTGCCGCCACCGCCCGCGCGCTGACGGGCTGGCACGCGAGCCATCGTTTCTGCGCAGCCTGCGGCCAGCCGAGCGAGCCGCGCCAGTCCGGCTGGCAGCGCATCTGCCCGGCCTGTTCCACCGCCCATTTCCCCCGCACCGATCCGGTCGTCATCATGCTTGTGGTGCGAGGGGACCGTGCGCTGATCGGCCGCTCGCCCGGCTGGCCCGAGGGGATGTATTCCTGCCTTGCCGGCTTCATCGAGCCGGGCGAGACGGTCGAGGCCGCCGTTCGCCGCGAGGTCTTCGAGGAAACCCGCGTCCGCGTCGGCTCTGTCCGCTATGCCACCAGCCAGCCCTGGCCTTTTCCCTCCTCGCTGATGCTGGGGATGGTCGGAGAGGCCGAGAGCGACGAGATCACCCTTGACCCGGTCGAGCTTGAGGATGCCCGCTGGGTTTCCCGGGACGAGATGGCCTCGGTCATGGCCGGCACCCATGCGGTGCTGAAGGCGCCACGGGCGGGGGCGATCGCGGGCTGGCTGATCAGCCAGTGGGTGGCGGGCAGGTTGTAGCCTGCCCCGGGGCAGTTCCGGCATCTGCATGGCATTTGAACCATTCCGCGGATGCCCGGATACCCGTTCTTAAGCAGGCTCGCGCTATCTCCGATCACGGATGTGAAAGGGGAAAATCCATGTATTCCAGACTTGTTATTCTCGGGCTGGTCGCCCTGACCGCGGGTTGCGCCACGATCACGCGGGGCACCAACGATGCGCTTGTCGTGAACTCGACGCCGGGCGCGGCGCAGGTGAAGATGAGCGACGGGCAAACCTGCGATGCCACGCCCTGCACCTTCAAGGTGCCGCGCAAGTCGGAACTGAATTTGCTGGTGCAGAAGGAACGTTGCCAGCCGCAGCAGATCCGGGTGACGAACCGCGTCGCCGGTGGCGGCGGGGCGGCGATGGCGGGCAACGTCTTCGTCGGCGGGCTGATCGGCGTGGCCGTGGATTCGAGCAGCGGGGCCATGCTGGACCTGGTCCCGAATCCGGTGAACGTGTCGCTGGATTGCCGCTGAGCCGGCAGGCGCGCGGCTGTTGAACGGTCCGCATGGCATGGCTTTTCCACGCATCTGCGCCGGGTCTCGCATCCGGCTGTGGATCGTGGGATCGCCTGTCGCCACCGAGGCGCCGATCCGAGGATGGATTGGCGCTGCGCGGTGAAAGCGGTAAGGCAATCGCCGAACCGCTACCCCCGAGGAATCAATGTCCTATTTTCCGACCTGGCGCCCCGCCACGGGCCCCGTGGTGATGCCGGACGAGCGCCTGCCTGCGGCGGCCTCATTCACCATGGGCCTCCAGCATCTCCTGGCGATGTCCGGCTCGACCATCGTGGCGCCGATCCTGATGGGCTTCGACCCGAATGTGGCGGTGTTCTTCTCGGGGGTAGGGACGCTTCTGTTCTTCCTCATCACCGGCGGGCGGGTGCCGAGCTATCTGGGGTCCTCCTTCGCCTTCATCGCCGTGGTGCTGGCAGTGATGGGGCAGGAGGGCGCGACCATCGGGCACGCGCTGGGGGGCATTGTCGCCTGCGGCGTCCTTTACGCGCTGATTGGTCTGATCGTGATGATGGTCGGCTCGGGCTGGGTCGAGCGGCTGATGCCGCCGGTCGTGACCGGGACCATCGGGGTGGCGATCGGGCTGAACCTCGCGCCGGTCGCGGTGCAGCAGCTCAACGCCTTCGGCAATCCCACGGCGGCGCATACGACCATCGCGCTGCTGACGGTGCTGTGCATGGCCATGATCTCGTGCCATGGGCCGCAGGCCTCGCGACGGATCTCGGTGCTGCTGGCGCTGGTGTTCGGCTATGTGCTGGTGCTGGTGCTGGGGAACGGTCTCGGCATCGTGCCGGGGATCGACTTCGGCAAGGTCGCGGGCGCGGCGTGGTTCGGCCTGCCGGCCTTCCAGCGGCCCGAGTTCCACTGGTCCGCCATCACCCTGATCGCACCTGTGGCGATCATCCTCGTGGCCGAGAACCTGGGCCATATCAAGGCGCTGGGCGCGATCACCGGGCAGAACATGGACCGCTATATCGGGCGCGGCTTCTTCGCGGACGGGCTGGCGACGGTGGTCGCGGGATCGGGCGGGGGAACGGGCGTCACCACCTATGCCGAGAACATCGGCGTCATGGCGATGACCAAGGTCTATTCGACGCTGGTCTTCGTGATCGCCGCCGTGGTCGCCATCTGCCTGGGGCTGTCGCCCAAGTTCGGTGCCATCCTGCAGACGATTCCCGCGCCGGTGCTGGCGGGACTGTCGGTGTCGGTCTTCGGGCTGATCGCCTCGGCCATGGTGCGGATCTGGGTCGAGAACAAGGTGGATTTCGCCGACCCGCGCAACCTGTTCACTGTAGGCGTAGCGCTGATTCTCGGCGCCGGCGACTTCACGCTGAACATCGGAGACTTCGCGCTGGGCGGAATCGGCACCTCGACGCTTGCGGCACTGGTGCTTTACCAGATCCTCGGGATCGGGCGTCAGCAGGTCGAGGCAAGGGAAAGGTGAGAGGTTGGACAACGACCCAAGCGGGGCTCGTTACGGCTGCTTCCTTCCGGACCTGACCGGGTTGGCGAGGCGCTCGCCCGCGCCAACCTCTCGGCCCGACAGATAGGACGGGACAAGGCGCGTTGCAAGCCCGCTTCATCCCAAGACAACCTGCGCGTGTTAACTTGTAAGCATGCACGTCCAAGTTTATGAGGCTGGTGATTTCAAGGATCTGGTGGCCGCTCGATGAAATTTTCACTGCGTCAGGATACCGGATTGCCAGCGGTCCAGCTTTTCGACGCAATCAGCGACTTCCCCCGGATGGAGCGGATGCTGGTGCGGCGCGGCACGAGCATCCGGCGGGTCGATCCGGCGCAGGAACCAGGCGCGGGCATGGCCTGGGACCTGGCTTTCGATCATCGCGGCAAGCGCCGCGAGCTGCGGCTGGACGTCACCCGGTTCGACCGTCCAGAAAAGATCGCGATGGCGGGAGGAAGCGATTCTCTGGACATCGGCATCGAGATGACCGTGGTCGCGCTGACGCGCGCCAAGTCGAGGGTGATCTTTGAGCTGAACGTGAAGCCCCGCAACATGCGCGCGCGGCTGATGCTGCAGACGGCCAAGCTTGGCAAGGCCCAGCTTGACCGCAGGTTCGCCGACAAGGTGGGCAAGTTCCTGTTCGACCTGACGGAACGGCGGCGCTGAGCCCTGTCGTCAGCGGCGGACTGACTGCTCGGCGCGCAGCGGGTCAGCGGGATAGACGCCGAGGATGGTCAGGGCCGAGGTGAAATAGCGCAGCTCGTCCAGCGCCCGCATCACGGCGGGGTCCTCGGGGTGGCCCTCGATGTCGGCATAGAATTGCGTCGCGGTGAAGACGCCGTCCACCATGTAGCTTTCCAGCTTGGTCATGTTGACGCCGTTGGTCGCGAATCCGCCCATCGCCTTGTAAAGCGCGGCCGGGATGTTGCGCACGCGGAAGACGAAGCTGGTCAGCATCGTCCCATCCCCGGCGCGGTTCGGGCGGCGGGAGTGATCCGGCTCGCGCGCCATGATCAGGAAGCGGGTGGTGTTGTTCTGGCGGTCCTCGATCCGGTCGGCCAGGCGGTTCAGCCCGTAGATCTCGCCGGCAAGCGGACTTGCCAGCGCGCCACGGTGCTTGTCGCCGGCCTGCGCGACCATCAAGGCGCTGCCGGCCGTATCGGCGCCGGTGACGGTGCTGATGCCGTGCTGGCGCAGGAAGTTGCGGCACTGGCCCAGCAGGACCGTGTGGCTCATCGCCTCGGTGATGTCCTCCATCCGGGCGCCGGGAACGCCCAGCAAGCTGATGTGGACGCGCACGAAGGTCTCGTCGATGATATGCAGGCCGGACTCGGGCAGAAGGTGGTGAATGTCCGCGACCCGGCCGTAGGTCGAGTTCTCGACCGGCAGCATCGCGAGGTCGGCCACGCCTGACCGGCAGGCTTCCACCGTATCCTCGAACGTGGCGCAGGGCAGCGCCTCCATATCCGGGCGGGCCTGGCGGCAGGCCTCGTGGCCATAGGCACCCGGCTCGCCCTGGAACGCGATCCGGCCGGTGAGGGTGCCGGCGGGCGACGCGGGGTCGGTGGGGGGCTGGGGCATCTGGAACCTGTCGCAAGGGGCCAAGGGCAGTCGGTGCGGGGCTGGCGTCACACCTGCCCTGCAATCGTCCGGCGGGGCCGAACTATACCTTGAACCGGCAAAGTGAAAGCGGATAGATAGCGGCCAGACAAAAGCCGCGACCGCAAGGAAAGACGCCATGTTCAACACGATGACGGTGACCAAGACAGCCGCTGCGCTGATCGGCTCGCTGCTGTTCCTGATGCTTGCATCCTGGTTCGCGTCGTCGCTGTATCACGTCGGCTACACCGGCCATGTCGCCGAGGGCGAGGAAATCCCGCAGGCCTACCGCATCCCGGTCGAGGACAGCAGCGGCGGCGGCGAGGAAGAGGTCGTCGAGGAAGGCCCCGACTTGGCCACGCTGCTGGCTTCGGCCGATCCCGCGCTGGGCGAACGTGCCTTCGGCAAGTGCCGGTCCTGCCACAAGCTGGACGGCACCGATGGCGTCGGGCCGCACCTGAACGGCGTCGTCGGCCGCGACAAGGCCGCGGTGGAAGGCTTCAACTACTCCACCGCCGCGCTTGAGCAGGAAGGCGCGTGGGAACCCGAGAACATCAACGCCTTTGTCACCAACCCGCGCGAATACATGCCCGGCACCAAGATGGCCTTCGCCGGCATCAAGAGCGCGGAAGAGCGTGCGAACCTGATCGCCTATCTGCAGACCACCAACTGATCCGCCTTTTCGGGGGAAGACTGTGGGCGCGGGGGAAACCCCGCGCCTTTTTCCATTCCGCCGGGGCGAGCCGGCGTCACAATGGCGACAGGCCGCTTGCGGGTGCCGCGCTGCGTGCCTTAGCGTCCGAACGATCCCTGGCCGGTTCGCCGGAAAGGGCAGGCAAAGGGAGAAGCGCATGGTCGCGACACGCAACGGGATACTGGCGGCGGTTATGTCTTTGGTGGCGACCCAGGCCGTCGCGCAAGGCGAGGCGACCGGGCCGACCATCGTTTCCCATGGTGTCGGCACCTTTGACGCGATCCGCCTGCCCGCCGATTTCGCGCATCTCGCTTACGTCAACCCCGACGCGCCGAAAGGCGGCGAGATCAGCGAATGGGCGGCGGGAGGCTTCGACAGCTACAACCCCTTCACCGTCAAGGGCCGAGGCGCGGCGCTGTCCACCGTCATGCTGGAAAGCCTGCTGGAGGGCACCGCCGATGAGATCGGGACCGCCTACTGCCTGCTCTGCGAAACGATCGAATATCCGGAAAGCCGCGACTGGGCGATCTTCACCCTGCGCGAGGGCGTGCGCTTTTCCGACGGCACGCCCATGTCCTCGGGTGACGTGCTGTTTTCCTATGAGACGCTGCGTGACAAGGGGCTGTCGTCCTTCCGCGCGGTGATCGTGCAGATGGTCGCGCAGGCCGAGGTGCTGGACGACCGCCGCATCCGCTTCACCTTCACGCCCGACTATCCACGCCGCGACGTGATTCAGGCGGTGGGCGGGCTTCCGGTCTTTTCCAAGTCCGATTTCGACGCGAACAACCGCGACATCCCCGAAAGTTCGAACCTTCCTTATGTCGGCTCGGGCCCCTACATGTTCGACAGCGCCGACATCGGCCGTTCCGTCAGTTGGAAGCGCAACCCCGACTACTGGGGTGAAGGGCTGCCGATCAACCGGGGCCGCCACAACTTCGACCGCATCCGCATCGAGTATTTCGGCGACTACGATTCAGCCTTCGAGGCGTTCAAGGCCGGGGCCTATACCTTCCGCAACGAGGCGTCCTCGATCCATTGGGCGACGCGCTACGACTTTCCGTCCTTCACCAACAGCTGGGTGAAGAAGGAAGAGCTGGAGGACGGCAACATCGCCAGCGGCCAAGCCTGGGCCATCAACCTGCGCCGCCCGCAGTTCCAGGACCCGCGCGTGCGGCAGGCGATCGGGATGGTCTTCAACTTCGAATGGTCGAACGCGACGCTGTTCTACGGCCTTTACGAACGCATCACGAGCTTCTGGGACAACAGCCCGCTGAAAGCCACGGGCCTGCCCAGTCAGGCCGAGCTTGCCCTGCTGGAACCTTTGCGCGCCGACCTGCCCGAGCAGGTCTTCACCGAGGAGGCCGCCGTTCCCCCCATCAGCGGCGAGCGCCAGATGGACCGCGGCAACCTGCGCCGCGCGGCCGCCTTGCTGGACGGGGCGGGCTGGACGATCCCCGAAGGCAGCCGCGACGGCATCCGCCGCAACGCGCAAGGCCAGCCCCTGCGGGTGCAGATACTCAACGATTCGCAGACCTTCGACCGGGTGATCAACCCGTGGGTCGAAAACCTGCGGACCCTCGGGGTGGATGCGGTGAACGAGCGGGTGGACGACGCGCAGCTTGAGGATCGCCGCCGCAACCACGATTTCGACGTGATCACCGCGCAACTGGGGCAGGACCCGATCCCCGGCTCGGGGCTGCAGCAGTATTTCGGCTCGAACTCGACCGACGACGTGTTCAACGTCATGGGGCTGGCGAATCCGGCGGTGGACCGGCTGATCTCGCATATCGAGGGCGCCACTACGCAGGAGGAACTGAACACCGGCGTCCATGCGCTCGACCGCAGCCTGCGGGCGATGTATTTCTGGGTGCCGCAGTGGTTCAAGGGCAAGCACACCGTTGCCTACTGGGACATGTTCGGCCACCCCGAGACGATGCCTCCTTACGCGCTGGGTGAGCTTGATTTCTGGTGGCATGACGCGGATAAGGCCGAGGCGCTGAGAAGCGCCGGGGCGATCCGCTGACCGGCCGGGCGCGCGGGCAGGGACACCGATGGGCGCATATCTTCTGCGGCGGCTGCTGCTGATCATCCCTACGCTGATCGGCATCATGCTGGTCAACTTCACCCTGACCCAGTTCGTCCCCGGCGGCCCGATCGAGCAGATCGTAGCTCGCGTCCAGGGCGAAGGCGACGTCTTCCGCAACATCGCCGGCGGGGGCGACGCGGGGCAGGGCGCATCCACCGAACGCTACGCCGGGGCGCAGGGCCTGCCGCCCGAGTTCATCGCCGAACTGGAACGCGAGTTCGGCTTCGACAAGCCCCCTGTCCAGCGATTCCTGTCGATGCTGTGGGACTATCTGCGCTTCGACTTCGGCGAATCCTGGTTCCGGTCCATTTCGGTCGTCGATCTGGTGATCGAGAAGATGCCGGTGTCGATCACGCTGGGCCTGTGGTCCACGCTGCTGGCCTATCTGATCTCGATCCCGCTGGGCATCCGCAAGGCGGTGCGGGACGGGACGCCGTTCGACACCTGGACCTCCAGCGCGATCATCGTGGGCTACGCCATCCCCGGCTTCCTGTTCGCGGTGCTGCTGATGGTGCTGTTCGCGGGCGGCAGCTACTGGCAGATCTTCCCGCTGCGAGGGCTGACCAGCGACAACTGGGAAAGCTTGTCGGCCTGGGGAAAGGTCAAGGACTACCTGTGGCACATCACCCTGCCGGTGATCGCCTCGACCATCGCCAGCTTCGCCACGCTGACGCTGCTGACGAAGAACAGCTTTCTGGACGAGATCAATAAGCAATATGTCATGACCGCCCGCGCCAAGGGGCTGGCGGAACGGCGGGTGCTTTACGGCCACGTCTTCCGCAACGCGATGCTGATCGTGATCGCGGGCTTCCCCTCGCTGTTCCTGGGCGTGTTCTTCGGCGCCTCGATCCTGATCGAGACGATCTTCTCGCTGGACGGCCTCGGCCGCCTTGGCTTCGAGGCCGCGGTGCAGCGCGACTATCCGGTGATCTTCGGCACGCTCTATGTCTTCGGCTTGATGGGCCTTCTGGTCGGCATCCTCTCGGACCTGACCTATGTGCTGGTCGATCCGCGCATCGACTTCGAAAGCCGCGCCGGATGAGCCTGTCGCCCCTGAACCAGCGCCGCTGGCGCAACTTCCGCCGCAACAAGCGCGCCTTCTGGTCGCTGGTGATCTTCGCGGTGATCTTCGTGCTGTCGATGCTGGCCGAGGTCATCGCCAACGACAAGCCCATCGTCGCCAGCTATCGGGGAGACCTGTACTTCCCCGCCTACCGCTTCTACCCCGAAACTGCATTCGGCGGCGACTTCGGGACGCAGGCGAACTACACCGACCCTTCGGTGGAATGCCTCATCATCTCGGGCGGGCGAGAGGAATGCTGGGACGAGCCCGAGGACACCATCGCCCAAGCCCGCAGCACCGCCATGGTGAACGGAGAGGAGATTCACCGCGGCTGGACCATCTGGCCGCCGATCCCCTACCATTACCGCACGATCAACAACGTGGGCACCGCCCCCTCAGCCCCTGACGCGAACCACTGGATGGGGACCGACGACACGGCGCGGGACGTGCTGGCGCGGGTGATCTACGGCTTTCGACTGTCGATCCTGTTCACCCTGATCGTCACCGTGATCGCATCAGCCCTCGGCATCGCTGCCGGTGCGGTGCAGGGCTATTTCGGCGGCCGCACCGACCTGATCTTCCAGCGGCTGCTGGAAATCTGGGGCTCGACCCCCTCGCTTTACGTCATCATCATCCTCTTCGCGATCCTCGGGCGCAGCTTCTGGCTGCTGGTCTTCGTCTCGATCCTGTTCGGCTGGCCCGCGCTGGTGGGCGTCGTGAGGGCCGAGTTCCTCCGCGCCCGCAACTTCGAATATGTCCGTGCCGCCCGAGCCCTGGGCGTGAACGACCGCACCATCATGTTCCGCCACATCCTGCCCAACGCGATGGTGGCCACCCTGACCATGCTGCCCTTCGTGGTCACGGGCACGATCTCCAGCCTCGCCGCGCTGGACTACCTCGGCTACGGGTTGCCCGCCTCGGCGCCCTCGCTCGGGGAACTGGCGCTGCAGGCCAAGCAGAACCTTCAGGCGCCATGGCTGGGCTTTGCCGCCTTCTTCACCTTCGCCATCATGCTGTCGCTTCTGGTCTTCATCTTCGAGGGCATCCGCGACGCCTTCGACCCAAGGAAAACCTTTCGGTGAAGGACCCCCGCGACCCCCGCCCGCCGCTGGACAGCCCCCGCGACACCGCCGATCCGGCAATGGCCCGCAACCCGCGCGACCCTGCCCGAGATGAGGCGCTGACCGATCCCCGCCCCGACCCAACGGAACCTGCTGGCCCCGCTGCCGTTCTGCCGGTGGTCCCGTCCCCCGGCAAGGCCGCCGCTGTCCCCGAGGCGACCTCGGACAAGACGTCCCTTTTCGGACGGTCTGAGCATATCCCGGACTCGGAAGCGCCCGGAAAACAGTCCGCCGGACTGTTTTCAGCAAATGAGGGGCGAAGCCCGAGCGGGGCGGCGGCCCGGTCCGGCAGCGCCGCGAATGCCGTCCTCGACATCCGCGACCTGCGCATCAGCTTTGTGAATGAGGGCCGCTCGACCCCCGCCGTCAAGGGCGTCAGCTTCACCGTGAACCGGGGCGAAACCGTCGCGCTGGTAGGCGAATCCGGCTCCGGCAAATCGGTCACGGCGCTGGCGACCGTCCGGCTGCTGGGCGCCTCGGCCCAGATCGAGGGCAGCGTCCGCTACAACGGCGCCGAGATGATCGGCGCGCCCGAGGCCAAGCTGCGCGCGGTGCGCGGCAACGACATCAGCTTCGTGTTCCAGGAGCCGATGACCTCGCTGAACCCGCTGCACACGCTGGAACGGCAGATCGGCGAAAGCCTCGCCCTGCATCAGGGCCTGACTGGCGCGGCAGCGCGCAAGCGTATCGTGGACCTGCTGAACCGCGTCGGCATCCGCGACGCCGAAAGCCGGCTGGCCGACTATCCGCACCAGTTGTCCGGCGGCCAGCGCCAGCGGGTGATGATCGCCATGGCGCTGGCGAACGGCCCGGAACTGCTGATCGCGGATGAACCGACCACCGCGCTGGACGTCACCATTCAGGCGCAGATCCTCGACCTGCTGGCGGACCTCAAGCGCGACGAGGGGCTGTCGATGCTGTTCATCAGCCACGACCTCGGCATCGTGCGCCGCATCGCCGACCGCGTCTGCGTCATGCAGGGCGGCGAGATCGTGGAACAAGGGCCGGTCGAGGACATCTTCCGCAACCCCCGTCATCCCTATACCCGCAAGCTGCTGGCAGCCGAACCCAAGGGCATCGCCGAGCCCATCGACCCCGCCGCACCCGAGATCGTCTCGACCGAAGCCCTGCGCGTCTGGTTCCCGATCAAGCGCGGCTTCCTGCGCCGGACCGTGGGTCACGTCAAGGCGGTGAACGCCGCCACCCTTTGCGTCCGCGCGGGCGAGACTCTGGGGATCGTGGGCGAATCCGGGTCCGGCAAGACGACGCTGGCGCTGGCGATCATGCGGCTGATCGAAAGTACTGGCCCGATCGTCTACATGGGCCGCGACATCTCGGCCCTGCAAGGCCGCGGGTTGCGGCGGCTTCGCCGCGACATGCAGATCGTCTTCCAGGACCCCTTCGGCAGCCTCTCCCCCCGCATGACCGTAGGCCAGATCATCGCCGAGGGACTGGGCGTGCACGGCGTCGAAAAGGGCCGCGATCCGCGTCAGATGGTGACCGGGATCATGGCCGAGGTCGGCCTCGACCCCGCCACGATGGACCGCTATCCGCACGAGTTCTCGGGCGGCCAGCGCCAGCGCATTGCCATCGCGCGGGCGATGATCCTGCGGCCGAAGGTGGTGGTGCTGGACGAACCGACCAGTGCGCTCGACATGACCGTGCAGGTTCAGATCGTCGAACTTCTGCGCGACCTCCAGCGCCGCCATAAGCTCGCCTTCCTGTTCATCAGCCACGACCTGCGCGTGGTCCGCGCCATGAGCCACCAGATCATGGTCATGCGTGCGGGCGACGTGGTGGAACAGGGTACCACCGCGCAGGTCTTCGACGCGCCCCAAAGCGACTATACCCGCGCCCTGATGGCCGCGGCCTTTCACGACAGCAAAGACCGACCGTGAAGATCCTGTTCGTCCACCAGAACTTCCCCGGCCAGTTCCCCCACCTTGCCCCCGCGCTTGCCGCGCGTGGCCATGACGTGCTGGCGCTGACGGACGAGGCGAACGAGCGCGCCAGCCCGGTCCGGGTGGTGAAATACGCGAAGCCCCCGCAGGTGACGACCAGCCACCCGCTGGGGCGGACCTATGCAGAGATGGCCGAGCGCGGCTGGCTCGCCGCCCGTGGCGCTCGGGCGCTGAGGGATCGCCATGGCTATGCGCCCGACGTGATCTTCGGCCATTCCGGCTGGGGCGAGACGCTGTTCCTGCGCGAGATCTGGCCCGAGGCGAAGCTGCTGGTCTATGCCGAACTGATGTATCGCACCCGAGGCCATGACGTGGGTTTCGAACCCGAGATCAGCCCCGGCACCGACGAGGCGCGGGTGCGCACCGTCGCCCGCTCGGCGCATCTCATCCAAGGCTTGGTGCAGGCCGATGCCGGGCTGTCGCCCACCCGCTATCAGGCCGAGAGCTTCCCGCCCGAACTGCGGTCCAAGCTGACCGTCATCCACGACGGCATCGACAGCGACCGGGTGAAGCCCGACCCCTCGGCCACGCTGCCGCTGCCCGATGGACGGGTGCTGCGCGCGGGTGACGAAGTGCTGACCTATGTCTCGCGCTCGCTGGAACCTTACCGCGGCTTTCATGTCTTCATGCGCGCGCTGCCCGGCGTGCTGGCGGCGCGGCCGCAGGCGCAGGTGGTCGTGATCGGGGCCGAGGGCGTCAGCTACGGCGGCAAGCCCGCCGACGCCGAAAGCTGGAAGGCGAAGATGCTGGACGAGATGGGCGACCGGCTGCCGCTTGACCGCGTGCATTTCCTCGGCCGGGTGCCCTATCAGACTTACCTGTCCACGCTGCAGGTTTCGCGCGTCCATTGCTACCTGACCTATCCCTTCGTCCTCAGCTGGTCGCTGACCGAGGCGATGTCGGCGGGCTGCCTGATCGTCGCCTCTGACACCGAGCCGGTGCGCGAACTGATCCGCGATGGCGAGAACGGCCGGCTCGTTCCCTTCCACGATCGCACCGCGCTGGAAGCCGCGCTGATCCGCGCGCTTGAAGGCGACCCCGAAGCCGAAGGGCTGCGGGCGGCGGCGCGAGCGGTGATTGCCGGCGGCTACGACCTGCGCCGCCACAGCCTGCCGCGCCTGATCGACTGGGTAGAGGGCTTCGGCCCCTAGATCCCCGCCATCGCGATCAGTCCGGCCAGCACCAGCGGGATTGCCAGCACCGCCAGCACCGTCTGCGCCGCCGTGATACCCGCCATCAGCGGCGCATCGCCCCCAAGCTGGCGGGCGAGAATATAGGAGGACGAGGCCGTCGGCAGCGTCTGGAAGACCAGCGCCGTCACCAGCGCCTGCCCCTCAAGCCCCATCAGCAGCGCGACGGCCAGCGTGGCGAGCGGCATCGCCCCGAACTTCAGCGCCGAGGCTGTGGCGACCGGCCCAAGCCAGCGCCGCGCGCCCCCGAACTGCAGCGCCGCGCCGACGCAGAGCAGCCCCAGCGGCAGAGACGCCGCCCCCAGCGAGCGCAGTGCAGGGCCGATTCCCGGCGGCATCTCGAACCCCGCGGATTTCGCCGCGATCCCGGCGAAGGAGGCCAGCACCAGCGGGTTCGTCGCCACCTGCCGGACGACGCCGCGCAGGCCCAGCCGCGCATGGCCATGGCGGGCAAAGACCAGCACGCAGAGGATGTTGACCGTGGGCACGATCACCGCGTTGCAGATCGCCGCCAGCGCGATGCCGCTTTCGGGAAACAGCCCCATCGCCAGCGTGACGCCGACATAGTTGTTGAACCGGATGCTGCCCTGGAAGACCGAGGTGAAGGCGGGTCCGTCCAGTCCCATCGCCGGGCGCAAGGCCAGCGTCAGCGCCGCCACGATCACGATCGCCGTGACCAGCGTCAGGGCCAGCGCCCCCACTGGCAGCGCGCCGATGTCGGCGGTGACGAGGCCGTGGAAGAACAGGCTCGGCAGCAGGACGAAATAGCTCAGCCGCTCGGCCTGGGGCCAGAAAGCGGCGGCGAGAAAGCCCCTGCGGCGCATCAGGAACCCCAGCCCGATCAGCAGGACGACAGGCGAAAGGGCGGCGAGAACTCCGGCGGTCACGGGCGCGGCCCCGACCGGACGGGGCGACAAGGCGGTGCAGGCATCTGCATGGTCAGGGAGGCAGCCTTTTGCCGGTGGCGTGGTCGGCGCCCGGATGCCATTCCCAAGGGCGCTGTGCAATCACTGCCTGGACGAGATGCAATGCGACCGGAAAGAGCCGCTCCGCGGGGGCGGACCCCGTGCTGATGCTGCTGGTCGGACGCGCAGGCTGAACGCGGTCTGGTATCCTGAAGCCTTGCCAAGGCCAAGGCATTACCGGATCACCGCTTGCCGGCATCCCCTGCCGTGACCTGCGGAGGTTGCCACAAGGTTGGCCGCATCGGGCCGTTCTCAGGCAGCCGTTCCGCGCAACCAGCGCAGCCCGGCCTCGGTCGTCGTCGCGGGGACGTATTCCGCGCCGACCCAGCCGTTGTAGCCCGCCGCATCCACATGGCGAAAGAACACGGCATAGTCGATCTCGCCGCCTTTCGGCTCGTGCCGGCCGGGAAAACCCGCGATCTGGACATGGCGGGCGCGGCGGGCGTGGCGGTCCCAGCAGGCGATGGCGTCTCCCGTGATCCGCTGGGCGTGGTAGGCGTCGAACTGCAGCCCGAGGTTCGGCGCGCCGACCTCGTCGATCAGCTCGGCCGCGAGGTCGTAGTCGGCCAGGAAGTAACCCGGCATGTCGTCGCTGTTGATCGGCTCGATCAGCAGGCTGGCATGGGGCGCGCGGGCGCAGGCCCAGCGCAGGTTCTCGACAAGGCTGCGCCGCGCCGCCGGGCCTTCGGCGCGGCCCGCCATGACATGCAGGTGACGGCAGCGCAGCGCCTGGGCGAAACGCAGGGCGCGATCAAAGTCGCGGCGGAACCGCTCCTCTCCCCCGGGCACGGCGGCGAAGCCTCGGGGTCCGCCCGCCCAGTTCGGGGGCGGGGTGTTCATCAGCACGAATTCCAGTCCCGCTGCCCGCAGCGCGGCGGACAGTTCGGGCGCGGCGAGGTCATAGGGGAACAGCATCTCGGCGCCCTCGAACCCCGCGCTGCGGGCGGCGGCAAAGCGTTCCAGCACCGGCAGTTCGGTGAACAGGAAGGTCAGGTTGGCGGCAAAGCGCGCCATTCAGCCCTCCAGGGGGAAACTGGCGCCCTGAGAACGCAGGACAAGCCGACCCGAGCCGCCGTCCTGTGCCGCCTCGACCAGCCGGTAGAAGGTCTTGCGGTCGATCAGCGCATCAAGGCCGCGGCGGACATGGACATAGGGGCGCGGCTCGCCGTCCCGGTCCTCGACCCGGATGGGGTTGTCGGGACCGGCCACCACCTCGTCGCCGACATTGGTGGTGAAGCGGATCAGGTCGTCGGAAATCTCGGCATCCACGGCGAGGAAGGGCGCGTCCACGACCCGGATGCCCAGCTTCTCGACCGGCGTGACGAGGAAGAATTGATCCCCCTCACGCTTCAGCACAGATGCAAAAAGCCGCACCATCCCGGGCCGGCCAATGGGCGAGCCCTCGTGGATCCACTGCCCGTCCGGGCGGATTTCCAAGTCCATCTCGCCGCAATAGGGCGGGTTCCACAGGTGAACCGGGGGCGGCCCGCGCCGTCCGGCCTGTCGTGCGGCTTCCATGATGCCCGCGCCGGTCGCGCGATCGTGCCCGGATTTTTCGCCCTTGTCCGTCATTGCCAGTGGAGCCTTCCGCGAACCGCCAATATGCTCTCCGTTACAGCAGAGCGAAGGCAGAGTCATGGCCGCAGAAGATAAACTCGTCGCGGATGCCACCCTTCTGGCCGGGCGGCTGACCGAGGCCCGCGCCAGCATCGAGCGCCGCTTCGTCGGCCAGCACGAGGTGGTGGAACAGGTGCTGGCCGCGATCCTGTCGGGCGGACACGCGCTGCTGGTGGGTCAGCCGGGGCTGGGCAAGACGATGCTGGTCGATACGCTTTCGACCGTGCTGGGTCTCGACAGCGCCCGCATCCAGTTCACGCCGGACCTGATGCCGGCGGATATCCTCGGCTCCGAGGTGCTGGACATGCGCCCGGACGGCACCCGCGCCTTCCGCTTCGTCGAGGGGCCGGTCTTCACCCAGCTTCTGATGGCCGACGAGATCAACCGCGCCAGCCCCCGCACCCAGTCGGCGCTGCTGCAGGCGATGCAGGAAGGCGAGGTCACGATCGGCGGCCAGCACCGTCCGCTCGGCCGCCCGTTCCATGTGCTCGCGACCCAGAACCCGATCGAGCAGGAGGGGACATACCCTCTGCCCGAGGCGCAGCTTGACCGTTTCCTCGTGCAGGTGGACATCGACTATCCCGACCGCGACACGGAACGTGCGATCCTGCTGGCAACCACCGGGGTCCAGCGGGACCGGCCCCATGCGGTGCTGGACGCGGCTTCGCTGATCGACGCGCAGCGGCTGGTCCGCGCGATGCCAGTGGGCGAGGGCGTGACGGCGGCGATCCTTGATCTGGTGCGCTCCGCGCGGCCGGGTGGGGCCGAGGCTCCGGGCTGGGTCGGCGAGACTCTGGTGTGGGGACCGGGGCCGCGCGCGGCGCAGGCGCTGATGCTGCTGACACGGGCGCGGGCGGTGCTGCAGGGCCGCTTTGCGCCGACGCTGGACGACGTGGCGGCAATGGCGGCGCCTGTGCTGCGACACCGCATGGCGCTGTCCTTCGCCGCCCGCGCGCGGCGCGATTCAGCCGATGCCGTGATCGGGCGGCTGATGGGCGAAAGCCTGCGGGCCGCCGCCTGAGGCCCGCGATGCGTCAGCCCGCATCCCCTCGCGCGGAAGGCGCGGTCGCGCTGCGCCTGGGGGCGGAAGCTGCAGCCGCTGGCCTGCCCGAGCTGATGCTGTCGGCTGAAAAGCTGGCCGCCAGCGTCGATCCCGGTGCGCATGGGTTGCGCCGGGCAGGCAGCGGCGAGGATTTCTGGCAATACCGCCCTGCGGCCGCGGGCGACCCGGCCAGCGCCATCGACTGGCGCCGCTCGGCCCGGTCCGACGCGGCCTTCGTGCGGGAACGCGAGCGGCAGGCGCCGCAGTCGGCGGTGCTGTGGGCGTCCGGCGCCGCCGGCATGGGGTGGAGCGGGGATGCCGCGCGGCCGCAGAAGGGCGAGCGGGCGCGGCTGCTGGCGCTGGCGCTGGGGCTGCTGCTGCTGCGCGGGGGTGAGAGGGTGGGCGTCGGTCCCGCGGATGCCAAGGCGGGGCGGCTGCAGGCCGAGGTGCTGGGCCGGGACCTGCTGTCGGCGCAGGCCGAACTTCCCGGCGCAGGCACGCTGCGTCCGCATCGCCGGGTGGTGCTTATCGGGGACTTTCTGGGTGACATCGGTCCCCTGCGGGCGCTGCTGGACGAGGCGACGGCGCTGAACTGCCGGGGCGCGCTGATGCAGGTGCTCGACCCGATGGAGGAGGAATTTCCCTTTGCCGGCGCCGTCCGCTTCCGCGCGCCCGCGGGCGACCGTCACGCGACCCGCAATGCCGGGGCGCTGCGTGAGGCCTATCTCGCCCGGCTGGCCGAACGGCGGGCGGAACTGTCGCGCATGGCCGAAGGAGCGGGCTGGCGCTTCGGCACGCATGACACCGGCGCGGCGGCCTCGGTCGCGCTGATGTGGCTGCACGAGGCGCTGGCGCCATGATGATGCTGGGCCCCCTGGGCTTCGCGGTGCCGTGGATGCTCGCGGCCGGGGCGGCGCTGCCGGTGCTGTGGTTCCTGCTGCGCGCGGTGCCGCCAAGCCCGCGCGAGGTTGTGTTCCCCGGCACCGCGCTGCTGAAGGGACTGGCCGATCCCGCGCCGATCACCCGGCACACGCCCTGGTGGCTGCTGATGCTGCGGCTCATGGCGGTCGCGGCGGCGATCCTGGCCCTTGCCGGCCCGGTCTGGAGGCCGGGGCCGCAGACGACCGGCTCGGGACCGTTGCTGCTGGTGGTGGATGCGGGCTGGGCGGCGGCGCCGGGCTGGCAAGAGGCGCAGGCGCGGGGGCTCGCGGCGCTGGACCAGGCGCAGGGGCAGGGCAGGCCGGTGGCGCTATGGATTGCGGACGGGCAGGGTGGCCGTGGTTCAGGCCCGGTGTTCGGCACGGGCGCGGAGGCTGCCGCCGCCCTGCGCGCCGCTGCACCGCAGGCCTGGGGGACGCGCTACCCCGATGATCCGGCGGCGATGCTGGCCGAGGCACCCGAGCGGCTCGATACGCTGTGGCTTGCCGATGGACTGGACCATCCGGGCCGCGCGGGGCTGCTGCAGGCTCTGGCCACGCGGGGCGGCGTGACCGTGGTGCCGCCGCGCCGCATCCTGCGCTCGCTGGCGCTGGACGGCGCGCCGCAGCCCGCGCTGGTCCTGCGAGCCTCGGCGGCGGGGCCGTTGCCGGACGTGCTGGCGATGGGACCGGACCCGCAGGGCGTGCAGCGCCAGCTTGCGCGCCTGACTCCGCCCGAAGCCGTTGCCACGCCGGATGGCGCCGTTGCCGCTACGCTGGTCATCGACCTGCCGCCCGAACTTCGCAACCGCGTCACCCGCTTTGCCATCGAGGGCGAAGCCTCGGCGGGTGCCGTGGTGCTTGCCGACGACCGCGTCAGGCGGCGCAAGGTGGCGCTGGTGGGTGACGCCCGCGCGACCGAGGGGCAGAGCCTGCTGTCGCCGCTGCATTACCTCCGGCAGGCGCTCGCCCCGTCGACCGATCTCGTCGAAGGAGGGCTTGCCGATGTCCTGCCCGCCGCGCCGGATGTCGTGGTTCTGGTCGATGCCGCGCCGGGCGCCAATGCCGACCCGCTGGCGGAATGGGTCGAGGACGGGGGGCTATTGATCCGCTTTGCCGGTCCGCGCATGGCGGCACAGGAAACGCTGGCCGAGGACCCGCTGTTGCCCGTGCGCCTGCGCCCCGGCGGCCGTGACGCGGGGGGCGCGCTCAGCTGGGGCGAGCCGCGGGGGATCTCTCCCTTCGCCGCGGACGGGCTGTTCGCCGGTCTTGCGGTCCCGCAGGATGTGACGATCCGGGCGCAGTTGCTGCCAGAGCCCGACCCGGACCTGCCCGGCCGCACGCTGGCGCAGCTTGCCGACGGCACGCCGCTGGTCACGCGCGCCCCCTTCGGCGAAGGGCAGGTCATGCTGGTCCACACCACGGCCAATGCGGAATGGAGCAACCTTGCCCTGTCTGGTCTGTTCGTGAGCATGCTGGACCGCATGGTGCAATCCGCCCGCCGCAGCCTCTCCGATCCTGCCGACACGGCCGAGGCCGCGCATTGGACGGCCGAGACCGTGCTGGACGGCTTCGGCCGCCCGCAGGCGCCCGAGGGCTTGGCCCCGGTCGCGGCGGCGGATTTCGCGGCCGGGCCGAGTCCGCTTGCCCCGGCAGGGGTTTATGCCGCGGCTGAGCGCCGGGCGGCGCTGAACGCGGGCGGGCCCTTGTCGCCCGCCGCATGGCCCGGCGCCACGGTCGAGGCCGCGGACACCGCCCCCGGCACGCCGCTGGCCGGCTGGCTGCTGGCGCTGGCCGGCTTGCTGCTGACCGCCGACGCCCTGGGCACCGCCCTGATCGCGGGCAGCCGGCGCGGGCAGGGGGCCGCTGCATGAGCCGGCCCCTGACCCGCCGCGCGCTGCTGATGCTGGCGGCGCTGGTCCCGACATTGGGACAGGCGCAGGATCTGCCCGAGCCGGACCCCCGGCTGGCCGAGGCGGCACGTGAAAGCTCGCTCGCCTATGTCGTCACCGGAGAGATCGAGGTGGACGAGGCATCGGACCTCGGGCTGGCCGGGCTGACCGGGGCGCTGCGGGCGCGCACGACGGTCGAGCCGGGAACGCCCGTCGCCGTCGCGCTGGACGAGGACGACCTGTCGCTACTCAGCTTCCTTTACTGGCCCGTTACCGACACCCAGCCGCTGCCCTCGCCCACGGCCTATGCGCGGCTGAACCGCTTTCTGCGGACAGGGGGCATGATCCTCTTCGACACCCGCGACGGCGATCTGGCCGGGACGGGGGCGCCGGGGGGTTCGGCGGCGCTGCAGCGGCTGGCCGCGCCGCTCGACATCCCGCCGCTGGCGCCGGTTCCGCCCGACCATGTGCTGACCCGCGCCTTCTACCTGCTGGACGACTTTCCCGGCCGCTGGCAGGGCACCACCGTCTGGGTCGAGGCGCTTGAGGCGGGCGCCGGGACGGGGGCGCTGGGCCGGTCGAACGACGGCGTGTCGCCGGTGGTGATCGGGGGAAATGCCTGGGCCGAGGCCTGGGCCGAGGATGAATATGGCCGCCCGCTTTATGCCATCGGCCGGGGCTATGATGCCGTCCGCCAGCGGGAACTGGCGCTGCGCTTCGGCATCAACCTTGTCATGTATGCGCTGAGCGGGAACTACAAGTCCGACCAGGTCCATGTCCCCGAACTGCTGGAACGGCTGGGGCGCGAACGGGGCGAACCGCCCTCGGACCTGCGGATACCGGGGCTGCTGCCATGACGCGGCTCGACTTCGATCCGCTGCTGCCCTGGCCCCTTGTCGCGGCGCTGGTGGCGCTGGCGGTGCTGGCGGCGGCGCTGGCATGGTGGCGGGGCTTGCACGGCTGGCCGTGGCGGGGGCTGGCCGGGCTTGCGGCGGCGCTGGCGCTTTCGGGACCGACGCTGGAGACCGGGGTGCGGCGCGGGCTTTCCGACATTGTGCTGCTGGTCGAGGACCAGAGCGCCAGCCAGTCGCTGCCCGGCCGCACCGAACAGGCCCGCGCCGCCGCGCAGGCGATGGCAGACCGCCTCACCGCCAGCCCCGGCACCGAACTGCGCCGCATCACGGTCGGCGACGATCCCGACGGCACCCGGCTGGGCGAGGCGATCACCCGTGCGCTGGCCGCCGAGCCCGAGGCGCGGGTCGCGGGCGCCATCGTCGTCACCGACGGCCAGTTGCACGACCCCGCCGCCCTGCCGGCCACGGCCCCTGCGCCGGTCCACGTCCTGCTGACCGGCCAGCCCGCCGACTGGGACCGCCGGCTGGTCATCGAGGAAGCCCCCGCCTTCGGCCTGATCGGAGAGCCGGTGACGATCCGCGTCCGCGTCGAGGACCAGGGCGCGGTTCCCGACCCCGTGCAAGGCCGCGCCGCGACCCTGCGCATCTCGATCGACGGGGCCGAGGAGCAGGTGTTGACGATCCCGCCCGGAATGCCGCTGGACATTCCCGTGACGCCCGCGCACGCCGGGCAGAACGTGGTGGCGATCTCGATCGACGCGCCCGAGGCCGAGCCGCCGCAACTGACCGATCTCAACGACCGCGCCGCCGTCCAGATCGAGGGCGTTCGCGACCGGCTGCGCGTCCTGCTGGTGTCGGGCGAACCGCACCCGGGCAGCCGCGTCTGGCGCAACATCCTGAAATCGGATACCAATGTCGATCTGGTGCATTTCACCATCCTGCGCCCGCCGGACAAGATGGACGGCGTTCCGGTGGACGAACTGGCGCTGATCGCCTTCCCGACCGAGGCGCTGTTCCAGGAACGGATCGAGGATTTCGACCTCATCATCTTCGACCGCTACAGCGTGCGCGGCATCCTGCCGCCGGTCTATTTCGACAACATCCGCCGCTATGTCGAAGCGGGCGGGGCGCTGCTGGTGTCATCCGGCCCCGAGGCCGCCAGCGTCGAAAGCCTGCACCTGTCGCCCTTGGGCGCGATCCTGCCGGGCCGGCCCACGGGGCGGTTCCTGAACGTGCCCTTCCTGCCGCGCCTGACCGATGCCGGACAGCGCCACCCGGTCACGGCCGCGCTGCCTGGCGCGCCCGACCCCGACGCGGCCGGGGCTTCGCACTGGGGCCGCTGGCTGCAGATGGGCGACGTGATCCCCGAACCGGGCGCCGAGGTGCTGATGGTGGGCGAGGAGGACCGTCCGCTGCTGATCGCCGACCGGGTGGGCGAGGGGCGGATCGCGCTGCTGACCTCGGACCAGGTCTGGCTCTGGGCGCGCGGCTTCGAGGGCGGCGGCCCGCAGGCCGAGCTTTTGCGCCGCATTGCCCACTGGTCGATGAAGGAGCCGGAGCTTGAGGAAGAATCGCTGGCCGTCTCCGTCACCGAGGGGCTGGGCCTGCAGGTGACGCGGCAGACGATGGAGGAGTCGGTCGGAGCCGTGACCATAACCCGGCCGGACGGGACAACCGCCGAACTGGGGCTGGAGCCTGTCGCGGACGGGCGCTTCTCGGCCCGCTGGCAGGCGCCGGGGCCGGGGCTTTACCGCCTGTCCGAGGGCGAGTTGTCGCGTGTCGTCGCGGTCGGTCCCGCCGCGCCGCGCGAGTTCGAGCAGACCGTCGCCACCGGCGAGGCCATGGCAGATCTTGCCGAAGCCACGCGCGGCGCCGTGTTGCGGCTGTCGGACGGGATGCCAGACCTGCGGAGGGTGGCCGAGGGCAGGCAGGCCTTTGGCGAGGGCATCCAGCGCCCGTGGATCGCCATCACCCCGCGCGAGGCCGAGGCAGTGGACGGGCTGGCCGTGCGTCCCCTGCTGCCGCCATGGGCCTGGCTGCTGCTGGTTGCCGGGTTTGCGCTGATCGGATGGCTGGTCGAGGGCGGGCGGCTTGGCCGATCCCTGAAGATGCGCCAGGTGCCGACCTCAGGATGATGGACAGACGCGGCTTTCTTTTCTCGGCGCTGAGTGCCTCGGCCCTGTTGGCGACACCTGCCTTGGCGGACCGTCCCCGGCACCGGCCCGTGCTTTCTCCGGCAGAGATGCTGGCGCAGGCGAGGCTCGGCGGGGCGGAGCTTGGTTTTGTCGCCATCGACCTGACGACGGAACTTCCTGTTTCCGAACACCAGTCCGGGCTGATGCTGCCGCCGGCAAGCACCCTCAAGATCGTGACGGCGCTTTATGCGCTGGATCGCCTCGGGGCCGCGCACCGCTTTTCCACCCGCGTGCTGCGCGATGGGGACAGGCTGGTGCTGGCGGGCGGGGGCGATCCGACGCTGGACAGCGACGGGCTGGCGAGCCTTGCCGGGCAGGCGGCGCAGGCTGCGGGCGACTGGCGTCCGGCGCGCTTTGCCGTCTGGGGCGGCGCGCTGCCGCGGGTGGTCGAGATCGCGCCGGGGCAGGCGGCGCATCTTGCCTATAATCCGGCGGTTTCCGGGCTGATCCTCAACTTCAACCGGGTCCATCTGGGCTGGCGCTGCGATACCGATTGCGCGCTCAGCCTCGAGGCGCGGGCCAGCGGCCATTCCCCACGCGCCTATACCATCGGCGCAGGCGTGCGGCCGGGCGGCGGCGCATATCTGCACTGCGTCGGCGAGGGCCGCGAGCATTGGGACATCCCGCGCGCGGGCTTAGGCGCGCGGGGCACCCGCTGGCTGCCGGTGCGCCAGCCCGAGGCCTATGCCGGTGACGTGTTCCAGACGCTCGCCCGCGCCGCGGGCCTGCCGCTGCCGTCGCCCGAGGTGATCGAGGAAACCCCCAGCGGACATGAGATCGCCCGGCATGACAGCCAGCCCCTGCCGGCGGTGCTGGGCGGGATGCTCAGGCACTCGACGAACCTGACGGCCGAGGTGCTGGGGCTGGCCGCGAGCGGGGCGGACGGACAGGTGGCGTCGGCGCAGCGCATGGTAGAGTGGCTGCAGGCGACCGGCGCGGGCATGGCGCAACTGGCGGATCATTCGGGCCTGAATGCGGGGAACCGCATCTCGGGCGAAACGCTGGCGCGGCTGCTGGCGCGGCCAGAGGCGCAATCGGCCCTGCCGGCGCTGCTGAACCCCGACCCGTTGCGGGACGTGCTGGGCGAGGCCTCGCGCGGCGGCGGAAAGGCCGGCGCGCCGCTGGTGCAGGCCAAGACGGGGACGCTGAACTTCGTGTCCTCGCTGGCCGGTTACGCCTCGATGCCCGAGGGACGCAGGGTGGCTTTTGCGGTGCTGGCCGCCGACGAGGCGCGGCGCGCCGCGACCGAGGGGCAGGACTGGCCCGAAGGCAGCCTTGCCTGGGTCAAGCGCGCAAAGCTGCTGCAGCGCGACCTGGTCGCGGCAAGCATGGCGCCGCCCCGTGCCCTGCGCGCGTTGCCGCCGGAGATCTAAAGCGCGGTGTGATGGTGGAGTGGAAACCCCACCTTGCGTCCTTGCAAGGCTCGGCGCTCTGGCATCTGCATCATGGCAGGACGGGCTTCCGTAGGGTGGGGGTTCCACCCCATCACCACCCGCCGATTTCAACACGGAGGATCAGATCCGCCGGTTCCTCGCCCGCGCTGCCAGCTCGATGGCTGCGGCGTGCAGGCGGTCGATGTCCAGTTCGTCCCGCAACTCGGTCAGCATCCGCAACTCGTCCTGTCCCACCTGCCCGTCGGCGGTCGCCACGTCGCAGGCGAGCACATAGGCCGTCTCGAACAGCTTTTCGGGCAGGGCGTCGCGCACCAGCCCGAACAGCGCGTCCAGCCCTTCCTCATCCTCGAAGATCGTCAGGATGGTCTGCGACACCGGCCGCAGCCGGCCGATGTCATAGGTCGCGAAGACCGGAGTGTGGTTCACCAGCCGCTCGATCGCCACCATCTCGGCGGTTCCCAGTCCCTTGCCCGAGGCCGACACCGCCACCATCACCGCGACCAGGGCGTCGCAAGGGGAAAACGAGGGCAGGTCGAGGCTCATCATGGTCTCCGGGGGCAGGGCTGCAATGTTGACGATACCCAGACCGGCCGCTACGGCAGGGCCGAACGGACGGAGAGCACTCATGAGCACCCTGCGCGATGCGGCGATGAATTCCAAGGCCTGGCCCTTCGAGGAAGCCCGCCGGGTGCTGAAACGTTACGCGGGCAAGGACCCCGAGAAGGGATATGTCCTGTTCGAGACGGGCTATGGTCCCTCAGGCCTGCCGCATATCGGCACCTTCGGCGAGGTAGCGCGGACCACGATGATCCGCCGCGCCTTCGAGCTTATCAGCGACATCCCCACGCGGCTGTTCTGTTTTTCCGATGACTTGGACGGGATGCGGAAGGTGCCGGACAACGTGCCGCAGACCGACATGCTGCGCGAACACCTGCAGAGGCCGCTGACCTCGGTCCCCGATCCCTTCGGCGAATACCCCAGCTTCGGCGACCACAACAACGCCATGCTGCGGCGGTTTCTGGACACCTTCGGCTTCGAATACGAGTTCATCAGCGCGACCGAGTTCTACCGCTCGGGCCAGTTTGACGCGACGCTGCTGAAGGCGGCGGAGCGTTACGATGCGATCATGGAGATCATGCTGGCCAGCTTGCGCGAGGAACGCCAGCAGACCTATTCCTGTTTCCTGCCGATCCACCCGGAAACGGGTCGGGTACTGTATGTGCCGATCAAGAACGTGGACGCCGTCCAGGGCGAGATCACCTTTGACGACGAGACGGGCCGCGAATGGACCCTGCCGGTCACCGGCGGGCAAGTGAAGCTGCAGTGGAAGCCGGACTTCGGCGCCCGCTGGGCGGCTCTGGATGTCGATTTCGAGATGTATGGCAAGGACCATTCCACCAACACGCCGATCTACGACGGCATCTGCGAGGTGCTGGGCGGCCGCGCACCCGAGCACTTCACCTACGAGCTGTTCCTTGACCAGCACGGGCAGAAGATCAGCAAATCAAAGGGCAACGGGCTGAGCATCGACGAATGGTTGACCTATGCGGCCACCGAAAGCCTGTCCTATTTCATGTATCAGAAGCCCAAGTCCGCCAAGCGGATGCATTTCGACGTGATCCCTAAGGCGGTGGATGAATATCACCAGCAGCTTCGCGCCTTCCCCGGCCAGATGCCCGAACAGCAACTGGCGAACCCGGTCTGGCATATCCACGGCGGCAAGGTGCCTGCGTCCAACATGGTGGTGCCCTTCCAGATGCTGCTGAACCTCGCCTCGGTCGCGGGGGCACAGGACAAGGAGGGGCTGTGGGGCTTCATCCGCCGCTATGCGCCCGAGGCAAGCCCCGAGACGCATCCCGACCTGGACGCGGCGGCGGGCTTCGCGGTGCGTTATTTCAACGACTTCGTGGCGCCCACCCGCCAGTTCCGCGTGCCCACCGACAAGGAACGCGCGGCGCTGCAGGATCTGGCGGGCCGGCTGGCCGCATGGGACCAGCCCGCGGATGCGGAAGCCTTGCAGACCATGGCCTTCGCGGTCGGAACCGAACACGGCTTCGAGCCTCTGCGCGACTGGTTCCAGGCGCTCTACCAGGTGCTGCTGGGGGCCGATCAGGGGCCGCGCTTCGGCGGCTTCATCGCGCTCTACGGCGTCGATGAGACCCGCGCGCTGATCGAGCGGGCCTTGGCCGGAGAGCTTCAGGGCGCGCCGGCCCCGTAGCGCCGCGCATCTTTCCCGGCGCGGCGTTGCCACCATCCCCGTTGCACCGCGCGGTCGGTTAACCGCGCGTCAACCCTCGTCCGGCAGGTTCCCTCGCATCGCCGCGGGGCCGTCGTCCTCGCGCCCACGAGAGAGGACGAGAGCGCATGAACATCGCCATCACCGCAGGGCTGCAACTGATGCCTCCGGGGTTTTCCGCGGGTCTGGGCGCATGGTCCCAGGCGAACGGGCTGTCGGGAGAGGCGACCTGGGCCAATGCGCCGAACGCGGCCATCGTGCCGGCGGACCAGGACTTCGGCGCCTGTCTGGAAATCGTCAAGCAGGAGAACGTCACCCGCATCCGCTTTACTGGCGAGACGCCGATCCTGCCCGGCACCTACCTGCGCGTTTCGGCGCGGGTGAAGGGGATCGCGGGCAACCTGCCCTCGGTCCGCATCGCGGGTTGGCCGGGGACCGCCCAGCGCCAGCGGGTGACGGGCTTGCCCGAAGCAGGGCCTGCAGTCGCGCTGCCGGGCTATGGCGCGGTGGTCGAGGTGTCGGCCATCGTCGCCACCGCCACCCGGCAGGGCGTCAACATGGGCTGGGGACCGGCCGCCACGCTGGGGCACATGGGGCTGGACCTGACCGGGCCGAACGGCGGCGCGATCCGCATCGAGAACCTGCGGATCGAGGACGTGACCGCCGCCTTCGTGCCAGCGATGATCGACTGGGTGGACGTGCGCGATTACGGCGCCATCGGCGACGGCGTGACGGACGACTGCACGGCCTTCCAGCGGGCGGACGCCGCTGCGGCGGGCGGTCAGGTACTGGTGCCCGCCGGCACCTATTACATCGGCGGCAACCTGACCATGAACGAGCCGGTGCGCTTCACCGGCACCCTGCGGATGCCGCGCAGCGCCCGGCTGGGGCTGCGCCGCAACTTCGACCTGCCCTCTTATGCCGACGCCTTCGGGGACGAGACCGAGGGGATGAAGCGTGGGCTTCAGGCGCTGCTGGACTACAGCGACCACAACATCTTCGACCTTTGCGGGCGCAAGGTGGACCTGACCGAGCCGCTGGTGATCGGCGAGCTTGCGCCGGGCCTGACCCAGTTCTCGGCCCGCCGCGTGGTTGCCAACGGGCAGATCGGCATCGTGGACGGACCGGAATGGGCGACGCGCACGGTCAACTCGACCGCGACCTATGACCCGGCGCGGGCCGAGGAGCTGCGGAACGTGGCGCAGATCACGGCGATCGAGGTCGGCTCGCGCCTGACCGGCCCCGGCGTGGGGCGCGAGGTCTATGTGCGCGCGAAGAACGTCGCCACCGGCACCCTGACCCTGTCGCAGCCGCTTTACGGCGGCGCGGGCACCCGCAGCTACGGCTTCCTGCGCTACCGCTATGCCTTCGACTTCTCGACGGTGCCGCAGGTGGATCGATTCTATTTCATGAACGTCGATTTCGGGCTGGACGGGCTGGCAAGCGGGGTGATGCTGCCGCCGCAGGGGGGCTTGTGGTCATTCCGCGACTGCTTCGTGACCCGACCGAAGGACCGGGCCATCACCTCGATCGGCGAGGCCTGCCAGGGGATGCTGATCGACCGCTGCGAGTTCATGGCCGACGACATGGACCGTCCCGCGCAGGACCGCACCAGCGTCTGCCTGAACGTCAACGCCAATGACGTGAAGATCCGCGACAACCGCTTTGTCCGCTTCGGCCATTTCTGCGTGGCGGCGGGCACCGGGCACCTGATCACCGGCAACCACTGGTTCCAGGGCGACAGCCAGAACTCGGGGCTGCGGACGGCGGGGCTGGTGCTGACCGGGCGCAACGCGCAGGTGACCGTGACGGGAAACTATATCGACAACGCCACCGTCGAATGGACCAACGAGCATCATCCGGTGCCCAACTGGGCCGCGGGCCAGCCACCGTTCGGCGGTCTGACGCTGACGGGCAACACCTTCCTGTGCTCGCATACGGCGGCAAATTTTTCGTGGATCGTCATCAAGCCCTATGGCGCGGGACATTCGCTGCAGGGGCTGACGGTGATGGGCAACGTCTTCAAGTCGCTTTACGCGCAGATCGACCGGGTCGAGCGCGTGGACACGAGCTTTGCCAACCTGGACGTCGGCAAGATGCGGAACGTGCGGTTCGAGGGCAACACCTTCAACGGCGTCAAGATCCCGACGGCCAACCCGCTGACCGTCAGCCATGCCCAGAACACGGCCTCGGCCCGCTGGGTGGTGACGACGGACGGCGCGCTGCCGTTCAACGGCCAGTCCATGCGCGTCGAATCGATCGTGGCGCAGGGCACGGTGCAGACAGGCGGGGGTGCGCGCAACACCGACCTCCCGTCCGTTTCGATCGGGCAGGGATCGGGAAAGAACCAGGTGATCCTTGACTTCTCGCAGGCCGTGCGGGGGACGATGGGGCTGAAGATCAGGATGGACCAGCCGGAATAGGGCTGCGGCAGGACATGACCAAGGCCCGGCAGAAGGCTGCCGGGCCTTTCGGGCGTTCCCTCAGCGGCGAAGATCGTCCGCTGTCAGCCGGAAGGCGCGGCCGAAACCGGCGTTCAGCAGTCCGGCCCGGATCTCGAGCCGCCAGAAGCGGAAATCCGGCAGCCGGGCATAGACCGCGGCCTTCGGGTCGCGGTCGCGCCATGCGCGGCGCAGATCCCCCTCGGCTTCGGCCGCGACCATCGTCGCCGTGACCTGCAGCGACAGCCGGGCGCGGGTCAGCGCCATGCCGCGCCCGTCACCGGCGCGGCTTTCGTCGATCAGCAGCGCGGCGCGCGGATCGCGGCCCAGCGCCGCCGTATGCAGCGCCAGGCCCGACAGCAGCGCCAGCGGCTCACCCGCCGGGTCCGTCTGCAGGGCGATGCGCGAGGTCATCGGCCAGCCCTGCGCGTCCAGCACCGCCAGCACCCCGTCCCGCGCCGCGTCCAGAATTGCATGGGCCTGTGATATGGCACCGGCATCCGCGTCCTGATGCGGGTCTCGGGTCATGGGGTTTCCTTTCTTCCAAAACCGGCGGCAGAGTTTTGCAGGTGGCATGGCGGGCGGAAACAGTTTTGCAACATTTGCATGTGACAAGCCGCTGGCGCGCACATAGGCTTTGCTCAACCCGCCGTGATTTGTGCGCGCGGGCGTTCCGCAGCGGGGGGAGCCGCTGCCGGTCGTTCCATTGCCAGGAGGTCATATGTCCGTCGAACATGTCGCCAAGCACCCTATCCCCGAAGGGTTCACCAAAGCCCACGTGACGCCTGAAGACTACAAGGCCCGCTACGCCGAGTCGCTGTCCGATCCCGAAGGCTTCTGGAGCCGCGAGGCGCAGCGGCTTGACTGGATCAAGCCCTTCACCAAGGTGAAGAACACGGACTTCACGCTGGGGCAGGTCTCGATCAAGTGGTTCGAGGACGGGGTCCTGAACGCCTGCGTGAACTGCGTTGACCGCCACCTGCCCAAGCGCGCCAACCAGACCGCCATCATCTTCGAACCCGACGATGCGAGCGAGCCTGCGCTGAACATCACCTATGCCGAACTGTCGGAAAAGGTGAACCGCTTCGCCAACGTCCTGCTGAGCCAGGGCGTGATGCGCGGCGACCGGGTGGTGATCTACCTGCCCATGATCCCCGAGGCCGCCTATGCGATGCTGGCCTGCGCGCGGATCGGGGCGATCCATTCCATTGTCTTTGCTGGATTTTCGCCCGATGCCTTGGCGAACCGGATCAACGACTCGGGCGCAAAGGTGGTCATCACCTCGGACACCGCGCCGCGCGGCGGGCGCAGGACGGCGCTGAAGTCGAACACCGACGCGGCCTTGCTGCATTGTTCGGACAAGGTGCGCTGCCTTGTCGTCAAGCATACCGGCGACCAGACGACCTGGGTGCAGGGCCGCGACGTGGATGTGAAGCACCTGATGGAGCTTGCCAGCCCCGACTGCCCACCCCGGCCCATGAGCGCCGAGGACCCGCTGTTCATCCTTTATACCTCGGGGTCCACCGGCAAGCCCAAGGGCGTGGTCCACACGACCGGCGGCTACCTGGCCTTTGCGTCGATGACGCATCAATACACCTTCGACTACCAGGACGGCGACGTCTTCTGGTGCACCGCGGACGTAGGCTGGGTCACGGGCCACAGCTATATCGTCTATGGCCCGCTGGCCAACGGCGCGACCACCGTGATGTTCGAGGGGGTGCCCACCTATCCCGACGCCGGGCGCTTCTGGGCGGTCTGCGAAAAGCACAAGGTCACCCAGTTCTACACCGCGCCGACTGCCATCCGCTCGCTGATAAGCCAGGGGACGGAGTGGGTCGAGAAGCACGACCTGTCGAGCCTGCGCGTCCTCGGAACGGTCGGCGAGCCCATCAACCCCGAGGCCTGGGTCTGGTACGACAAGCACATCGGCAAGGGGAAATGCCCGATCGTTGACACCTTCTGGCAGACCGAGACCGGCGGGCACATGATCACCAGCCTGCCCTATGCCATCGAGACCAAGCCGGGCGCGGCCACGCTGCCCTTCTTCGGGGTCAAGCCGGCGGTGCTGGACGCCTCGACCGGCGCGGTGCAGGAAGGGAACAGGGTCGAGGGCGTGCTTTGCATTGCCGACAGCTGGCCGGGGCAGATGCGGACGCTGTGGGGCGACCACCAGCGCTTCGAAGAGGCGTATTTCCAGCAGTATCCGGGCTATTACTTCACCGGCGACGGCTGCCGGCGGGACGAGGACGGCTATTACTGGATCACCGGCCGGGTCGATGACGTGATCAACGTCTCGGGCCACCGCATGGGCACGGCCGAGGTCGAAAGCGCGCTTGTCGCCCATCCCAAGGTCGCCGAGGCGGCGGTCGTGGGCTATCCGCACGATCTGAAGGGTCAGGGCATCTACGCCTATGTCACCGTGATGAACGACGTGACGCCGACCGAGGAACTGCGCAAGGACCTGGAAACCTGGGTCAGGACGGAAATCGGTCCCATCGCCAGGCCCGACCTGATCCAGTGGGCGCCGGGCCTGCCCAAGACGCGCTCGGGCAAGATCATGCGCCGCATCCTGCGCAAGATCGCGGAAAACGACTATGGCAGCCTTGGCGACATCTCGACCCTGGCCGACCCGGGCGTGGTCGAGGAACTGATCGAGAACCGCATGAACCGCAACTGACGCGGGCCTTGGCGGCTTGCAGATGAAACCCGCGGATGCCCGGCAGCGACCGGGCGTCCAAAAGGATAAAAAAGTCAAGGAACCTTGGAGGAGGGACGACTGAATGCTCGACCCGATGCTTGCACGCATCGCGTCCGACCCGAATTATGACAAGCTGCGAACGCGGCGACTTAAATTCGGATGGACGCTGACGATCATCATGATGATCGTCTATTACGGTTTCATCCTGCTGGTGGCGTTCGGCAAGGACCTGCTGGCCACGCCCATCGGCAGCGGGGTCACGACCTGGGGGATTCCGATCGGCTTCGGCGTGATCCTCATCACCATCGTCCTGACCGGCGTCTATGTCCTGCGCGCGAATCGCGAATACGACGACCTGACCGATCGCATCAAGCGCGAGGCGCTAAAATGACGTCGAACCTGACACTTGGCCGCATTCTCGGCCTTTCGCTTCTGATCGCCGTCCCGTCACTGCTCATGGCCGCGCCTGCCATCGAGGGCGAGGCGGTGCGGCAGCCGACCAACTGGACCGCCATCGGGATGTTCGCGGTCTTCGTGGCGGGCACGCTCTACATCACCAAATGGGCCGCCGGGCGCACCAAGTCGGCGTCCGACTTCTACACCGCGGGCGGCGGCATCACCGGCTTCCAGAACGGGCTGGCGATCGCCGGGGACTACATGTCGGCGGCCTCGTTCCTGGGGATCTCGGCGGCGGTGATGGCGACCGGCTTCGACGGGCTGATCTATTCGATCGGCTTCCTTGTCGGCTGGCCGATCCTGACCTTCCTGATGGCCGAACGGCTGCGCAATCTGGGCAAGTTCACCTTCGCCGACGTGGCGGCCTTTCGCTTCTCGCAGACGCCGGTGCGGCTGTTCGCGGCATCGTCCACGCTGGTCGTCGTGGCCTTCTACCTGATCGCGCAGATGGTCGGCGCGGGCCAGCTCATCAAGCTGCTGTTCGGGCTGGAATACTGGATGGCCGTAGTCATCGTCGGCGGGCTGATGATGGTCTACGTGCTGTTCGGCGGCATGACGGCCACGACCTGGGTGCAGATCATCAAGGCCTGCCTTCTGCTGGGCGGGGCGTCCTTCATGGCGCTGATGGTGATGTGGCAGTTCGGCTTCAGCTTCGAGCGGCTATTTGCGGAATCGGTACGGATCAAGACCGACATTGCCGCGACCGGGGGCGCTGCGCCCGAGGAAGCCGCCGCGACGGGGCGCTCGATCATGGGACCGGGCAACTTCGTCAAGGACCCGATCTCGGCCATCTCCTTCGGCATGGCGCTGATGTTCGGGACCGCGGGCCTGCCGCATATCCTGATGCGCTTCTTCACCGTTCCCAGCGCGAAAGAGGCGCGCAAGTCGGTGATGTGGGCGACGGTGTGGATCGGCTATTTCTACATGCTGACCTTCATCATCGGCTTCGGCGCCATCACCTTCGTGCTGACCAACCCCGGCTTCCTGGAAGGCGGCGTCCTTGGCGCTCCGCTGATCGGCGGCAACAACATGGCGGCCGTCCACCTGGCGAACGCCGTTGGCGGCAACATCTTCCTGGGCTTCATGTCGGCGGTGGCCTTTGCGACGATCCTTGCGGTCGTGGCCGGGCTGACGCTGTCGGGCGCCTCGGCGGTGTCGCACGACATCTATTCCACAATTGTGAAAAAGGGCCATGCCGACAGCGCGGCCGAGTTGCGGGTATCCCGCTACACGGTGTTGGCGCTCGGCGTAGTCGCGGTGCTGCTGGGCATTCTCTTCGAGAAGCAGAACATCGCCTTTATGGTGTCGCTGGCCTTCGCGGTCGCGGCCTCGGCGAACTTCCCCGTGCTGTTCCTGTCGATCCTCTGGAGCGGCATGACCACGCGCGGCGCCGTGATCGGCGGCTTCCTCGGGCTGATCTCGTCGGTGCTGCTGACGGTGCTGTCGCCCTCGGTCTGGGAAGTCACGCTGGGCAATGAGGCGGGTTCGGCGCCCTTCCCCTATACCTCGCCCGCGCTCTTCTCGATGACGCTGGCCTTCCTGGGGATCTGGCTCTTCTCGGTGACCGACAAGAGCCGGCGCGCCGCAGTCGACAAGGCGGGGTTCCTGCCGCAGCAGATCCGGTCCGAAACCGGCATCGGCGCGTCAGAAGCCTCGGCGCATTGAACAACGGGCGCCACCTGCAAGACCACGCGGTCGGACCTTCGGGTCCGGCCGTTTCCCTGACCTCCGCCGCAGGCCACCATGCCGGGCGAGAGACGCTGACGCTGCTGTCCTCGCAGGTGCGCGATGCGTTCCTGCGCAAGCCCTTCTTCGTCGATGGCGACACCGACATCGTGACGCTGTGCCGGCTGATGGCCGAGAACGGTGTCACCGACGCCCTTGTGCGCGATGGCGCGGGCATCGGCATCTTCACCACCACCAACCTTCGCGACGTGCTGCTGATGGACCGGCCCCCCGCCGCCATCCCCGTGCGCGAGGTCGCGAGCTTTCCCGCCGTCTCGGTCCCCCTTGATGCCGAGCTGATCGAGGCGATGATCCTGATGCTGCGCCACCGGGTCCATCGGGTCGCGGTCCACGAGGGCCGCAAGATCGTGGGCGTCCTTGGCCAGCTTGACCTGATGAGCTTCGTGGCGAACCACTCGCATCTGATCGCCATTCAAGCGGCGCAGGCGGGAACGGTGGCCGAACTGAAGAAGGCCGCCGACCAGATCGCGCCCTTGATCGCCGTGCTGCACGAGGACGGCGTGCGGGTCGAGGTGATCGCACGGCTTGTGGGCGAGTTGAACCGCGCCGTCTTCCGCCGCCTGTGGGAACTGGTCGCGCCCGAGGATCTGCGCGCCGCATCCTGCCTGATCGTCATGGGCAGCGAGGGGCGGGGCGAGCAGATCATGCGGACCGACCAGGACAACGGCCTGATCCTGCCCGACGGCTTTCCCGAGGAACGGGCCGAACAGGCGACCGCCGCCTTCACCGCCGCGCTGGTCGATTTCGGCTATCCCCCCTGTCCGGGTGGCATCATGGCCAGCCGGCCCGACTGGCGGCGCACGGTGTCAGGCTACCGCGCCGCGATCGGGGAATGGATTCACGGGACCGATCCCGAGGGTCCGATGAACCTCGCCATCTTCATGGACGCCCTGCCGGTGGCCGGGGACACGGGCCTGCTGGATGGTCTCAAGGCGCATATGGGACGGCTGATCGCGGGCAACGACGCCTATCTGGCGCGCTTTGCCGCCTCGGCCAACAGCTTTGCCGAGGATGGAAGCTGGTGGAGCCGCCTGCCCGGCATGAAGGGCCGCGCGGGGGCCGAGATCGACATCAAGAAGCTGGGCATCTTTCCCATCGTGCAGGGCACCCGCGCGCTGGCGCTGCAATACCGCATCCCCGAGCTTTCGACGGCCGAGCGGCTGAGGGCTCTGGCCTCGGCCCGGCGGATCAGGCCAGGACTGGCCCGCGACCTGACCGACGCGCTGCATCTGCTGATGGGGGTCAAACTTGACAACAACCTGGCGCAGATGGCCGAGGGGCGGGTGCCGGACAACCTGATCCGGATCGATGCCCTTGGCACGCTGAACCGGCAGGGGCTGAAGCAGGCGCTGGCCATCGTGCGCGACTTCCGCGGCTGGCTGGTCCAGCATTTCAGGTTGGTCGCATGAGCGCGGACCTGTTCACCGAGGAAGCCGTCGCCGCGATGGTCCACGAGTTGCGGACCCCCGTGACCACGATCCGCGCGCTGGCGGAACTGATGCTCGACACGCCGGAGATGGAGGAGGACGAGCGGCGCGGCTTCCTGTCCATCATTGCGGATGAATCGCGCCGGCTGGGACGACTGGTCGACGAGGTTCTGGAGGCGGCGCGGATCGGATCGGCCGAGGCCGAGTGGCGGATGGAGGATCTGGACCCCTTGGCCCTGACCGCCGAGGCCGCGCGGCTCGCCACCGGGCTGATGCGGGAACGCGGTGTCGAACTGTCGCTGGACCTGCCGGCGACCGCGCCCCCGGTCCGGGGCGACCGCGACCGGCTGCTGCAGGTGCTGCTGAACCTGCTGTCGAACGCGGCGAAGGCTGCCTCGGGGCAGGGCGGGCACGTCGCCCTTGCGCTTGCCCCGGACAGGGACGCCGTGACCATCCGCGTCATCGACAACGGCCCCGGCATCGCGCCCGAGGATCGCGAGGCGGTGTTCCAGCCTTTCCACCGGCTGGGGCAGACAGGCACGGGCCTCGGCCTTCCGGTCAGCCGCCGCATCGCCCGGCGCCATGGCGGCAGCCTGTCGGTCGAGCCTTCCGACGCCGGCGCCTGCTTCGCCCTGTCCCTGCCGCTGGCGGAGGGTGCGGCATGACCCGCCCCGTCCTGATCGCCGATGATGAGCCGAACATCGTGATCTCGCTTGAGTTCATGCTGAAGCGCGAGGGCCATCGCGTGCTGATCGCCCGCAACGGGGCCGAGGCGCTGGACCTGATCCGGGCCGAGCGGCCCGCGCTGGTGCTGCTGGACGCGATGATGCCCGGCATGTCGGGATTCGAGGTCTGCGAGGCCGTGCGCGCCGACCCCGAGATCGCTGCGACCCCCATCCTGATGCTCACTGCCAAGGCCCGCCCCCCCGACATGGCGCGGGGCATCGGCGCGGGTGCCGACGCCTATGTCCCCAAGCCCTTTTCCACCCGCGACTTGATCGCGCGGGTGCGCGAGCTTCTGGGATGAGGCGGCGCGGCCTCGTGGCGGCGGTTCTTGCGCCGGGGGTCGCGCTTGCGCTGTGGGTCGTGCTGGGCGCGGTGGTGTTCCTGCTGGCGCTGGGACCGCGCAGCGCCGCCCTGCGGGCGACCTGGCGGGTGGCGCTGCAAAGCCACGGGATGCTGCTGGTGCTGTGGTGGCTGATCGCCGCGGCCCTTGCGGGCTGGCTGGTGCGCCAGCTTTACGAACGCCTGGTCCGCGGCCCCGAGCGGCTGCTGGCCGCGACCCGCATCCTTGCCGCACAGGAAGATGCCGCCAGCTTGCCCGAAGCCGTCATGACGACCCGCGCGACCCGCGCCCTGGGGTCCGAGATCGAGCGGCTCGTGGCCGAGCGGCGCGAGTTGCGGGTCGAGATGGCGCGGCTGGTCGACGAGGCAAGCCGCAGCGTCGCCGAACAGCGCGACCAGCTTGCGGCGCTGATGGACGAACTGGATCACGCCGTCGCTGTCTGCAACCGCGACGGGCGCATGCTGCTTTACAACGCGCGGATGCGGAAGCTGGCCGGCCGGCTGGCGGTCGGCGCGGACAGGGTGGCGCTGGGCCGGTCGATCCATGCGGTGCTGGACCCCGCGGCCATCGGCCATGCGCTGGAAACGGTCGAAGGGCGGATCGCCCGGGGGGTGCCCGCCAGCGCCTCGGTCGCGCAGGTCGTCACCACCTCGGCCAACGGGCACCTGCTGCGCGTCAGTCTCGCCCCCGTGCAGCAGGCCGAAGGCGAGCGGGGCGAGCTGCGGGGCTACGTCCTGCTGGTCGATGACGTGACCGAGGACCAGCAGCGGCAGGCGCGGCGCGACGGGGCGCTGCTGCGGATGACGGAACGCAGCCGTGCCGCCATCGCCAACCTGCAGGCGGCGCTGGAGATGCTGGATTACCCCGACCTTTCCCCCGAGGACCGCGAGCGCTTCCTGTCCGTCCTTGGCGACGAGGTCGCACAGATGCGCGAGCGGCTGCTGGCCGACGATGCCGAGGCCGCGCATGAGCTTGCCGCCCGCTGGCCCCTGCACGACATGCTGGGCAGCGACCTGATGGCGGCGGCCGTCCGCAGGCTGCAGGCGACGGCCGGGGCGCCGATCACCACCTCGGCGCCCGAGGCGGAACTGTGGCTGCGGATCGACAGCTTCGGGCTGATCGGCGCGCTGGATCACCTCGCCCGGCGCATCCTGCACCTGCGCCACGACCCGGTGCTGTGGCTGCGGCTGAACCGCGCCGGGCGTCATGCGCATCTGGACCTCGACTGGGTGGTGCGCGAAGGCATCCCCCCGGTGGACCCGCGCGCGCTCAGCACGATGCCGGACGAGCCGATCGACGGCGTGCCGGGCACGGTGTCGGTCCGCGATGTGATCGACCGCCACGGGGGCGAGATCTGGGTCGGCCGCAATCCCGACACCGGGCGATCCTTCTTCCGCATGCTGCTGCCGCTCGCCGCCGTCGAGACGGCCCTGGCCGAGGCCAAGCCCGGCAGCCGCCCCGAGTTCTACGACTTCGACCTGTTCGCCGCCGGCCATGGCGAGGCGGTGGACAGCCGCCCGCTGGTGGAACTGTCCTTCACCGTCTTCGACTGCGAGACCACGGGCCTCGATCCCGCGGGCGGGGACGAGATCATCCAGATCGGCGCCGTCCGCATCCTCAACACCCGCATCCTTGAAGGCGAGGTGATCGACCAGCTTGTCGATCCCGGGCGCCTGATCCCCGAAGCCGGCACCGCTATCCACGGCATCCGCCAGGACATGGTGCAGGGCCAGCCGACCATCGCCGAGGCGCTGCCGGTCTTCCACCGCTTTGCCGAGGGCAGCGTCCTGGTCGGGCACAACGTCGCCTTCGACCTGCGCTTTCTGCAGATGAAGGAACGGGCCACCGGCCTGCGCTTTGACCACCCGGTGCTGGATACGTTGCTGCTGTCCAGCGTCCTGCACCCGGCCGAGGAAAGCCACAGCCTGGAAGCCATCGCCGCGCGACTGGGGGTTCGGATCGGCGGGCGCCACACCGCGCTGGGCGATGCGCTGGCGACGGCCGAGGTGTTCCGGCGCATGATCCCGCTGCTGGCGCGGCAGGGCATCGTCACGCTGGGGCAGGCGCGCGCGGCCTCGGACCAGTCGCAATTCGCGCGGCTGCGGTATTAAAGCTCGATCCCTGCGCCCGGGGGGACGGGGTTGATCCGGGGGGCGAGGTCCGGCACGTTCTCGGGCTGCGGAGGCGGGGGTGCGCCGGGCTTGCGGCGGATGATGATGTCGCCGTTCGGCAGCCGCTCGGGCGGCAGGTCGTAATTGCCGAGGTCGTCGATCAGCTTCGACATTTCCTCGAAGACGGGGCGGTAGTCCTGCATCAGCCCGCTCATGTCCCGGGCAAGCCCCTGCAGATGCGGCTGCGCCCGGCTGAGAAGGTCGTTGAAGAAATTGTCCAGCAGGCCCGGTTCGGAATCCGGCAGTTCGTAGGGGCGCGCCTCGCCCGCCGGCGGCTCCTCGGCGCGCGGCATCTGCCACGGCGAGTCCTGGGCCGTGGCTGCGCCGGCAAGGGGAAGGACCAGCGCGGCGGTCAGGGCGAAACGGATCATGCGGGCAGTCCTGTGATGGCGGCAGAAGACGAACCGCCGGGGCGAGACAAGGGTTCCCGCGCCGTCCCTCAGCCGAACTGCGCGCGCCAGGCGTCCCAGGCCTCGTTGATGGCGCGGGTGCGCGATTCGGCCAGCCGGATCGCCTCGGGCGGCAGGCCATGGGCCTGCGCGCGATCGGGATGGTTTTCGCGGATCAGATTGCGATAGCGGGTCCGCGCCTCGGGCAGGGGCGTGCCGGGGGGGATGCCCAGCACCTCGCAGGGCAGGCAGCGCGGCTGGCCGGGCGTGCGGCTGGCGCGGATGGCGGCGTGATCCTCGGGCGAGATGCCGAAGATGCGGGCGACCTCGTCCAGGAACACCTGCTCGCCTTCGTGCAGCTCGTGCGCGGTCGAGGTCGCGATGACGTAAAGCCCGTCCAGCACATCCACCAGCACCGGGTCGCCGGGCGGGAACAGCCGCGCAAGCCGTTCCGCCCACAGGTCGAACCCGGCCACGTCCTTGCGGGCAAGGTCGAAGACATGGGCGGCGTGGCGTTCCTCGGACCGGGGGATCTTGAAGATGCGGCGGAAGGCTGCGACCTCTTCCCGCGCGACGCGGCCGTCGGCCTTGGCGATCTTGGCCCCCAGCGCGATGACACCGATGGTGAAGGCGACGGACCGTTCCGGCGGCACTACCGCGCGGTTGCGCCCGATCAGCGCGGCAAGGCGGTCGCCGATGCGCTGCCAGAACCCGCGGGGCGGGGGCAGGTGCGGCGGGGCCTGGGCGGTGATCGCGAAATCGTCCATGACGCCCAGCCTAGCCGAGCGCAGGCCCGTGCGAAAGGGCAGCAGGCATACGGGCCATGCGCGACGGCACTGCCGAAGGTCACAGGGCGGACAGGTCCTTGCCCATCAGCACCAGATCATGGAACCGCCCGAATTTCCAGCCGGCAGCGGGGATGAAGCCGCAACGCGCATAACCGTGCCGTTCATGAAAGCGCAGCGAGCCCTGGTTCGAGCCGGTGATCCCGCCGATCATGATCCGCCCCCCGCCGGCACGGGCGTGATCCTCGATTGCCGCCAGCAGCGCCGTACCCAGCCCCATGCCCCGATGCGCGGGATCAACATGGATCGAATGTTCCAGCGCCTTCGCGTAGCCCGCGCCGCCGCGGAACTGCGTGCAGGTGGCGAAGCCCGCCACGCCCGCAGCGGTGGCGGCGATCAGGAAGGCGTGGCCCGCCGCCTGCCGCTGGACGATCATCGCGGCGATCTCGTCCTCGCGGCGCTCGGTGGGCCAGAAGGTGATGGCGGTGTCGCGGATGATGGGGTTCCAGATCGCCGCGATGCCAAGGGCATCCTCTGCCCCCGCATCCCGGATCACGAAATGCCCCGGCATGGCCATTCCAGAACCCTCAAGCCTCATCTTCTTCGAAAAAATATCCTGGGGGAGTCGTTCGCAGAACGACGGGGGCAAAGCCCCCATGCGGCTGCAATCCGCGCCGCCCGCTCATCCCCGATGCACGCCCTCGGCCAGACCGCGCACGAAATCCAGCACCTCCGCCACCGGCTTGCCCTCGGCGATCTGCTTCACGATGGCCGAGCCGATGACGCAGCCATCCGCGACCCGCGCCACCGCCTCGGCCGCCTCGGGCGTCGAGATGCCGAAGCCGACCACCACCGGCAGCCCGGCCGCCTTGCGGATGCGGGCGACCTCGGGGGCGACCTCGGCTGCGTCGGCGGCAGGCCCGCCGGTGATGCCGGTCACGCTGACGTAATAAACGAAGCCCGAGGTGTTCTGCACCACCGCCGGCAGTCGCCGGTCGTCCGTCGTGGGGGTGGCCAGACGGATGAAGTTCAGCCCGGCGGCTTGCGCGGGGATGCACAGCTCGGCATCCTCCTCGGGCGGCAGGTCCACGACGATCAGCCCGTCCACGCCCGCCTCGGCCGCGTCCGACAGGAAGCGTTCGACCCCGCCCACCCGCGCGTAGATCGGGTTGTAATAGCCCATCAGCACCACCGGCGTTTCGTTGTCCGACTGGCGGAACTCGCGCACCATCTCCAGCACGCCGCTGATCGTGCCGCCTGCCGCCAGCGCCCGCTGACCTGCCGCCTGGATGGTCGGCCCGTCCGCCATCGGGTCGGTGAAGGGCATGCCCAGCTCGATGATGTCCACGCCCGCGCCGGGCAGCCCGCGCATGATCTGCAGCGAGGTGTCGCGGTCCGGGTCGAAGGCCATGATATAGGTGACAAAGGCCTTGCGGTTGTTTTCCCCCAGCCGGGCAAAAAGCCGGTCGATGCGGGTCTGCGGCCGCGTGGCCTCGGCGGGGGTGGTGATGAGGGGTTCGCTGTTCATGCCGGGGCCTTTCCTGCGTTGATGCAGCTTTACCGGCCCCGGTCGCAAAGGGAAAGCGGGCAGGCCCGCGCGGCCCGCTTTACGCCCCCGCCCGCGTGACCTAGATAGCCCCCCATCGCTGGAAGGGGTAAGACAATGGGCTTTCGCATGGGTATCGTCGGGCTGCCGAACGTGGGCAAGTCCACTCTGTTCAACGCCCTGACGCGCACCGCCGCCGCGCAGGCCGCGAACTTCCCCTTCTGCACCATCGAGCCAAACGTGGGCGAGGTCGCCGTCCCTGATCCGCGCCTCGACGCCCTGGCCGGGATCGCCGGGTCGAAGCAGATCATCCCGACGCGCATCACCTTCGTGGACATCGCGGGGCTGGTGAAGGGCGCCAGCAAGGGCGAGGGCCTGGGCAACCAGTTCCTTGCCAACATCCGCGAGGTGGACGCCATCGCCCATGTCCTGCGCTGCTTCGAGGATGGCGACATCACCCATGTCGAGGGCCGCGTGGACCCCGTTGCCGACGCCGAGACCATCGAGACCGAGCTGATGATCGCCGATCTGGAGTCGGTCGAGCGGCGGATGGCGAACCTGCAGCGCAAGCTGAAGGGCGGCGACAAGGAGGCGGTCGCGCAGGAGCGCCTGCTGAAGCAGGCGCAGGCCGTGCTGGAGGCAGGCCAGCCTGCCCGCACCGTCACGGTGGCCGAGGACGACCGCAAGCCCTGGGACATGCTGCAGCTTCTGACCGCCAAGCCCGTGCTTTACGTCTGCAACGTGGCCGAGGAGAACGCGGCCACCGGCAATGTCTTCTCCGAGGCCGTGGCTAAGATGGCCGCCGAACAAGGCGCCGGCCATGTCGTCATCTCGGCCCGGATCGAGGAGGAGATCAGCCAGCTTGCCCCCGACGAGGCGCAGATGTTCCTGTCCGAGATGGGGCTGGAGGAAGCGGGCCTCGACCGCCTGATCCGCGCGGGCTACGCGCTTCTGGGCCTGCAGACCTATTTCACCGTGGGTCCCAAGGAGGCGCGGGCCTGGACGATCACCCGCGGCACGCTGGCCCCGCAGGCGGCGGGCGTGATCCACGGCGATTTCGAAAAAGGCTTCATCCGCGCCGAGACCATCGCCTATGACGATTACGTTGCGGGCAAGGGCGAGGCCGGCGCCCGCGAGGCCGGCAAGTTCCGCGTCGAGGGCAAGACCTACGAGGTCAAGGACGGCGACGTGCTGCATTTCCTGTTCAACGCCTGAGGCGGGGAAGGTGGGCGCCAGTCCGGGCAGAAGGACTGCCGCTTTGGCCCCAAGCGGCAATTGTGGTTTCCGGTTCATCGGCAGCCGGCAGGGCTTGCCCGCGCGTTTCCATCCCGGCAGAGGCTGAAGCGCCGGCCGCGCAAGTCGGGCAGACCTGACGTCGAGCGAAAGGACATCCGAAGAATGCCGCGACCCATGTTCTTCCGTTCCGGCTTGCGGCGGTTCGGGTGGGATCTGGCAACGCTGTCCATCGCGGGTTTCGGCGCCTGGCTGTTCGCGGCGCTCGGCCTACCGGCGGCCTGGCTGATGGGGGCGATGGTCGCGACGGCGCTGGCGGCGGTCGCGGGCTTGCCGGTCGAGTTGCACCGGGCCCTGCGCGAGATCGCCTTTCTGCTTCTGGGCATCTCGATCGGGTCCAGCGTGACGCCCGGAATCGTCAGGGAAATCGCGGCATGGCCGGGCAGCGTCGTGATTCTTCTGGCCTCGATCGGCGCGACCATGGGCGTATCGAGCCTCTACCTGCAGCGCGTCCATGGCTGGGACCGGACCACGGCGCGCTTCGCCTCGATGCCGGGGGCGTTTTCCTCGGTCGCCATCATCGCCGCGAACAGCAGCGCCGACCTGCCGCGCGTCATCCTGGCCCAGAGCCTGCGGGTCTTCACGCTGGTCGCGCTGATGCCGCCGATCCTGTCGCTGCTGAATGGCGGCCTGCAGGCCGAAGGCGCGGCATTGCCGCCGCGGCCCGTCAATTCGCCCCCCGAAGCGCTGGCGGTCTTCCTTGCCAGCGGCGCCGCGGCGGCGCTGCTGAACCGGCTGCATGTCCCGGCGGGCACGCTGCTGGCCGCCATGACCATCAGCGCCACGCTGCATGCGTCGGGCCTGGTGCATGGGGGATTTCCGCAGCCGCTCGTCATCCTGGGCTTCATCGCCACGGGGGCGGTGATCGGCGCGCGGTTCCGGGGGACGACGCTGCAGACGGTCACGCAGACCGTGCCGGGCGCGGCGGTCAGCATCCTGCTGGCGCTGGCGGTCTCGGCGCTGTTCGCGGCCGGGGGGGCATGGGCGCTGGATCTGCCTTTCGGACAGTTGTGGCTCGCCTATGCGCCGGGCGGGGTCGAGGCGATGGCGGCCATGGCGCTGGTCCTGAACCTCGAACCCGCCTTTGTCGGCGCGCATCACATCCTGCGCATCCTCGGCCTCAATCTGGTCAGTCCGCTGTGGTTCAGGAACACCGGCCGCGGGGGATGAGCCCCGTTCCCTTGCGGGGGCCGCATCAGCGCGAGCAGATCTGCTGAAGCTGGACCCACTCGCCCTCCGACATCAGCGGCTCGGGCGGAGGATTCGCGCGGAACGGGTCGGCCTCGATCAGCGTCAGCACCGTCTCGCCGCTGGGATCGAGCGAGCGGGCATAGGGCTCGCTGGGCACGCCCGCCTCACGCAGCCGGTCAAGCAGCGCATCTTCGTTGGGGCGCGGGGCGGGGCGCAGCAGCAGCGCTGTTCCCTGTCCCGCGATGGCGCGGGCGGGCAATTCGCCCGAGGTCAGCATCGACATGGCGGCCCGCAGCCCGGCTTCGTCCAGCACCTTGCGCAGCGGATCGCCCTCGGCGGCCACGAGGTCCGCCGCAAGGACATGGCCCGCCGCCACCTGCGGCCCCGGTTCGCCCGCGATCATGTCGTCGCCGATGGCGATGATCCGCCCCGGCAGCGCCCGCGCGCCCCGCATCGTCGCGGGCAGCACCACGATCCGCCCCTCGGGGCCCAGCAGCCGTGCCGACAGCCTGTCCAGCACCGCCGCGCCCGAGGGCCGGTCGCAGGGCGCGCCGGTGGTCTGCCGCATGTCGGCAAGGATCGACAGCCCCACCGCCGTCCGCTGCGCGGGGGGCGCGATCCGCGCGGCATGGGCGATCACGGCGCCCGGCAGCCAGACCGCACCCGCCAGCACCACCGCGCCGATAAGCGACCACAGCAATACCCCGCGCAGGCGTCCGGGATGCGGGCGGCTGGCCGCGATGGCGGAATGGACGCGCTCGATCGCATCGACCATCAGCGTGTCGCCGATCTCGACGACCTCGTCCTGTTCGGCCGCGCCCGGCGCGAAGATCGCGGGCATCTGGCCGGGGTTCAGGCGGGTGACGGCGGGCAGGGACCAGTGGGACAGGGGTTCCTCGGACCGGGGGTCGCGCAGGATCAGCGTGGCGTCCCCGAAGGATACGATCACGTCGCGAAGCCGCTCGGACGGGTTCGGCCGCCAGACGCCGGTCGCCTCGAGGCGCTGGAACTGCGTCAGTGCGGTCACGATCGCGGAAGCCCTTTCCTGTGGGTGCGCCAGTCCGTCAGGAACGGGGCGGGGTTTCGGCAAGAATGTGCCGATTCAGCAGCCTGCGTCCAGAGCCGTGCGTGCGATGCGGCCAAGGCAATCGCGAAGGGGTCTTCGCGGCGACTGCGGGTGGGGAGCGAGGGCTTCACGCCCCCCAGCGTCGCCTATGACGATCCCGCTGGATACCCGGAACCGTCCGGAATGCCCTGCACGACGATCGGGCCTGACGCTGCGGCCGGTTCCTATTCCTCGCCGATCTGGATGCCCTGTTCGCTCGCCAGCCGCCGCATCCGCTCCTGCAGCTTCTCGAAGGCGCGGACCTCGATCTGGCGGATACGCTCGCGCGAGACGCCGTAGCGTTCGGACAGCGCCTCAAGCGTCATCGGGTCGTCGCGCAGGCGGCGTTCGGTCAGGATGTCCTTCTCGCGGTCGTTCAAAACGTCCATCGCCGACAGCAGCATCGAGCGGCGGGTGTCCAGCTCGTCCGCCTCGGCGTAGTCCTCGGCCTGGTTGGCGCTGGTGTCCTCCAGCCAGTCCTGCCACTGCGCAGTCGAATCGCCGTCCGCAGAACCGACCGTCGCGTTCAGCGAGGCATCGCCGCCCGACAGGCGGCGGTTCATCTCGATCACCTCCCGCTCGGTCACGTTCAGGTCGGTGGCGATCTGGCGGACGTTGTCGGGGCGCAGGTCGCCTTCCTCCAGCGCGCCCAGCTTGGCCTTGGCTTTCCGCAGGTTGAAGAACAGCTTCTTCTGGGCCGAAGTGGTGCCCATCTTCACCAGGGACCACGACCGCAGGATGTATTCCTGGATCGAGGCGCGAATCCACCACATCGCATAGGTCGCGAGGCGGAAGCCCTTTTCCGGGTCGAAGCGCTTGACGGCCTGCATCAGCCCGACATTGGCCTCGGAAATGACCTCGCCCTGCGGCAGCCCGTAGCCGCGATAGCCCATGGCGATCTTGGCGGCCAGCCGCAGGTGCGACGTGACCAGCCTGTGCGCGGCCTCGGAGTCCTGGTGGTCGACCCAGGCCTTGGCCAGCATGTATTCCTCTTGCGGCTCCAGCAGGGGGAACTTGCGGATCTCCTGCATGTAGCGGTTGAGGCCCTGTTCCGGGCTGGGTGCCGGAAGCCTTGTATAATTTGCCATTGTCCTTTCCTGTGTGATGACGCTGGCGGGATCATTCAGGGAACGTTGCGCCCGAAGGCGGGGTTCCCCGCAGGGTCGCCACCAGCGCCTGCATATCGGCGGGTATTTCACTATCAAATGCAAGCCAGCGCCCGTCCTGCGGATGCGCAAAGCCCAGATGCGCGGCGTGCAGCGCCTGCCGGGGGAAGCCTGTGACCGCTGCGGCGGCGCGGCCCAGCGCGCGGGCCGAGGCGCGACGGGCGCCGCCATAGACCGGATCGCCGATCAGCCCCAGCCCGCAATGGGCCAGATGGACCCGGATCTGGTGCGTGCGCCCGGTTTCCAGCCGGCATTCGGCCAGCATCGCCGAGGGAGGCGTGCCGAAGCTTTCCAGCATCGTGGCGCGGGTGACGGCGTGGCGCCCATGATCCATGCTGACCGCCTGCCGCTGGCGGTCGGTCGGATGGCGCCCCAGCTTCGTTGCGATCCGCAGCACGCCACCGGATTCGAAGCTGACGCCCGGCAGGCCGCGCAGCCGGGGGTCGGCCAGGTCGATTGTGCCATGCGCCAGCGCCAGATAGCGGCGGGCGGCCGAGTGATCCTCGAACTGCCGGGCCAGCGCGTGATGGGCGAGGTCGGTCTTGGCGACCACCAGCAGGCCTGAGGTGTCCTTGTCGATCCGGTGGACGATCCCCGGCCGGGCTGCCCCGCCGATCCCCGACAGGCTGCCCGCGCAATGGGCGAGCAGCGCGTTCACCAGCGTGCCGGAGGGCGAGCCGGGCGCGGGATGGACCACCATCCCCGCAGGCTTGTCGATCACGATCAGCGAATCGTCCTCGTGGACGACGTCCAGCGGGATCGCTTCGGGCTGCGCGTCGATCGGCTCGGGCGCGCCGATGGTGATGGTATAGTCGCCCGGCACCGCGCGGGTCTTGCCGTCGCGCACCGGCCCGTCCGGTCCCCGCACGGCGCCCTCGGCGATCAGCTTGCCGATGCGCGAGCGTGACAGGGCCGCTGACTCTGGCGCGGCCTCGGCCAGCGCCTTATCAAGCCGCAAGGCGTCGGCCGCTGGGCAGTCGGCCGGGATGGTCAGGACGAGGTCGGGCATGGCGCGGGATCATAGGGCAGGTGACGGCCCGGCGGAAGTGCCCGAACTCGCATGGTTGCGCCGGCTGGTGACGGCGCTGGCGCTGGTCATGGGCTTCGGCATCCTCGCGCTGGTGGCGATCCTCTGGCTGCGCTTGTCCCAACCGCAGCTGCCCGCGCTGCCCGAAGGGCTGGCCCTGCCCGGTGGCGCGAGTGCCGCCGCGATCACCTTTGCCCGCGACTGGACCGTGGTCGTGACCGATGCAGGCGAGATTCTGCTCTATGACCGCGCCGGCACATTGCGGCAGCGCGTCATTCCGGACTCCTGAGCCTTCCTTGATCCCATCTTCTTCGGACAAGTATCCCGGGATCGTCGTGTACGACGATGGGGCTGGCCCCCGGTCCGACAGCGAAGCCTTATGGACAGCCGTCCCCGAACGTCGGAAAAGATCATCATGAAGAAGACCGACAACCCCGCCGATCCGTTCAAGAAGGCGCTGGCCGAGGCGACCCGCGCCCTGGCCGACGAGCATGAACTGAACGTCACCTTCACCGCCGACCCTTCGGGCGTCGCGGGCGACACCATGCGGCTGCCGCAGGTCAGCCGGCGGATGACGCGGGACGAGATCGTGCAGGCGCGCGGCACCGCCGACGCCTTGGCGATGAAGCTGCGCCACCACGACGCCCCCACCCATGCCCGCTATGCGCCCGCAGGCCCCATGGCGCGCGAGCTTTACGAGGCGATGGAGACCGCGCGCTGCGAGGCGCTGGGCGCCCGCGACATGCCCGGCGCGCTGTCGAACATTGACGCCAGGCTGGGCGCCGAGGCCGAGCGCAAGGGCTATGCCCAGATCAAGGCCCCTGCCGACGCGCCGCTGTCGGTCGCGGCGGGCTATCTGGTGCGGCAGGCGGCGACGGGTCGGGCGCTGCCCCCGGCCGCGCAGCATGTCGCGGACCTGTGGCGGCCCTTCGTGGAACAGCAGGCGGGCGGCTCGCTGGCCGACGTCAACGCGGCGCTGGCGGATCAGGCGGCCTTCGCACGGCTGTCGCGCAGGGTCATCGCCGACCTCGGCTATGGCGACCAGTTGGGCGACGACCCCGACGAGCCGCAGCAGGACGACTCGGACGAGAACGCCGAGCAGGACGAGGAATCCGGCGACAACCAGGCCCGCGAGCAGGAGGAAGGCGACGACGCCGAGGCCAGCCCCGAGCAAAGCCAGGAGCGGACGCAGGACGAGCGGCAGGCGCAGGTGTCGCTGGACGACCAGTCCGACGAGGAACTGGTCGAGGACGCCGAGATGGCGGACAGCGAGATGCCGCCGGACCTGCCGCCCCCGGTCAGCGAGGCCAGCCCCGACTACAAGGTTTACACCCAAGCCTTCGACGAGGAGATCCGGGCCGAGGATCTGGCCGATCCTGCCGAACTGGAACGCCTGCGGGCCTATCTGGACAAGCAGTTGGAACCCCTGCGCGGGGCGGTCAGCCGTCTGGCCAACAAGCTGCAGCGCCGCCTTCAGGCCCAGCAGAACCGCAGTTGGGAGTTCGACCGCGAGGAGGGGACGCTCGACGCGGGCCGTCTGGCGCGGGTGGTGGCGAACCCGACGACTCCGCTGTCCTTCAAGTGGGAGAAGGACACCGAGTTCCGGGATACGGTGGTCACGATCCTGATCGACAACTCGGGGTCGATGCGCGGGCGGCCCATCAGCATCGCCGCGATCTGCGCGGACGTGCTGGCGCGGACGCTGGAACGCTGTTCTGTCAAGGTGGAAATCCTCGGCTTCACCACCCGCGCCTGGAAGGGCGGGCAGAGCCGCGAGAAATGGCTTCAGGATGGGCGGCCCGCCACGCCGGGGCGCCTGAACGACCTGCGCCACATCATCTACAAGGGGGCCGACGCGCCCTGGCGGCGGGTTCGCCCGAACCTCGGGCTGATGATGAAGGAAGGCTTGCTTAAGGAAAACATCGACGGCGAGGCGCTGGAATGGGCGCATCGGCGGCTGGCGCGGCGGACCGAGGCGCGGCGCATCCTGATGGTGATCTCGGACGGCGCGCCGGTGGACGATTCCACCCTGTCGGTGAACCCCGCAAGCTATCTGGAAAAGCACCTGCGCGACGTGATCGCCATGATCGAGCGGCGGGCGCAGGTCGAACTGATCGCCATCGGCATCGGCCATGACGTGACCCGCTATTACCAGCGCGCGGTCACGATCACCGACGTGGACCAGTTGGCCGGGGCGATGACCGAACAACTGGCCGCGCTGTTCGAAAGCGACCCGAGAAAGCGCGCGCGGGCCATGGGCGGCGCAGGGCGGCGGGGGTGATGGCGGAAACGGCAGTGCCACGCCCGTTGCAGCGGCTGCGGCGCCGGGCGTGATGATCCCCAAGGCTTTCGTGCGCATGTTTGCGGTGGCGGCGGCGGTGGCGCTGGCCGGCTGCGGCATCGTGCCGTTGCGCATGGCCCCCGCCGTTCCGGCCGCAGTCCAGTCGCAGGCCGAACCCGCGGGCTATGCCCATATCCGTTTCTACGGCGACGAGCTTGGACCCAGCGACGCCTCGGCCGACGACCTGGGCCGCGCCACGCTGGAGCGGCTGGCCTCCGGCGAGCCTCTGGACCTGCTGGCCCTGTCGGGCGGCGCGGATGCCGGGGCTTTCGGCGCGGGCGTGCTGAAGGGCTGGACCCAGCGTGGGGACCGGCCCGAGTTCGACTATGTGACGGGCGTGTCCACCGGGGCGTTGATCGCGCCGCTGGCCTTCCTCGGTCCCGGTTATGACGACGCGCTGCAGCGGTTCTACACCCAGACCACGGCCGCCGACATCTTCATCCTGCGCCCGTTGGCGGTGCTGGCGGGCGCGCCCTCGATCGGGGACAGCGCGCCGCTGCGCGACCAGATCAACCGGATCGTCACGCCGCAGATGGTCGCCGTCATCGCGGCCGAGCGACGGCGCGGCCGGTTGCTGCTGATCGGGACGACCGATCTCGATGCCCAGCGGCAGGTGATCTGGGACATCGGGCGGATCGCCGCATCAGGGCAGCCCGACCGGGTGCAGTTGATCCGCAAGATCCTGCTCGCCTCGGCCTCGGTGCCGGGGGCCTTCCCGCCCGTCACCATCGACGTGGTGGCCGGCGGGCGGCGCTATCAGGAACTGCATGTCGATGGCGGCGTCACGCGCGGCGTCTTCGCCTATCCGCCCGACCTGCGGCCGCCGCCGCCGCGGGGACCGCGGCGGATGTGGGTGATCCGCAATTCCAAGCTTGCGGCCGAGCATCAGGCCACCCCGCCCGGCGTCGTGTCGATCGCCGCGCGCAGCGTGACCACGCTGATCAAGCACCAGTCGGTCAGCAACATTGCCGACATGCAGGCCCAGGCCCGGCGCGACGGCTTCGACTTCAACGTGACGGCGGTGCCGCCTGACCTGAACCTGCCGTCCTACCAGCCATTCGACGCGGTTTACATGAACACGCTGTTCGCCGCGGGACTGGCGACGGGCCGCTCGGCGCGTGGCTGGGCGGATGACGCGCAGCCTCTGCTGGGGCGGCGCTGAAGGAAAGGAAAGCGGATGAGCTGGCAGGACTTCTCGGCCACCCTCGACCCCGCGGCAGCGGGGCCGAGGATCGCCGCGCTGCGGGACCTGATGGCGCGCCGGGGGCTTGACGCGGTGATCGTGCCCCGCGCCGACGCGCATCAGGGCGAATACGTGGCCGACGCGGACGCGCGGCTGCGCTGGCTGACCGGCTTTTCCGGCAGCGCCGGCTTTGCCATCGTCACGGCCCTGAAAGCGGGCGTCTTCATCGACGGGCGCTACCGGGTGCAGGTCCGGGCCGAGGTGGATCCGTCGATCCTCACCCCCGTGCCCTGGCCAGAGACCACCGCCAGCGCATGGCTGAAAAAGGCGCTGCCCCAGGGCGGGGCGCTGGGCTACGACCCCTGGCTGCATACCCGCGCCGAGATCGAGGCGCTGGAAAAGGGGCTTGCGGGCAGCGGCATCGTCCTGCGGCCCATCGCCAATCCGGTCGATGCGATCTGGCCCGACCGCCCGGCCCCGCCGAAAGGCGCGGCGCGCGTCCATGACGCGGCGCTGGCCGGGGCGGGTCCGGCCGAGAAACGGGCCGCCATCGCGGCGGCGCTGCAGGCGGCGGGGCAGCGGACGGCGGTGCTGACGATGCCGGATTCGATCGCTTGGCTTCTGAACATCCGGGGCGCGGACATTCCCCGGAACCCGATCGTGCAGGCTTTTGCCACCATCGACGCCGAGGAGCGGGTAGGCCTGTTCGCGGACCCTGACAAGTTCGACGACAAGCTGCGGGCGCATCTGGGCAATGAGGTGACGATCTCGCATCCTGCACAGTTCGCCCCGGCGCTTGAGCAGTTGCAAGGTCCGGTCAGGCTGGATGCCGACACCGCCCCCGAGGCGGTGTTCCGCGCGGTCGAGGAGGCGGGGATCGCGATCGCCCGCGACCGCGATCCCGTGGCGCTGCCCAAGGCCCGCAAGACCCTCGCAGAGATCGAGGGGATGCGCGCCGCCCATCGCCGCGACGCGGTGGCGGTGATCCGGGCTTTGGCGTGGGTGGACGGGCGAGAGCCGGGCCGCTTCACCGAGATCGACGTGGCCAGGACGCTGGAAGGCTTCCGCCGCGAGGCGGGCGCCATCGACATCAGCTTCGACACCATCTGCGGCGCAGGCCCGAACGGCGCCATCGTGCATTACCGCGTGACCGGGGCCACGAACCGGACCGTCGAGAATGGCGAGTTGCTGCTGCTGGACTCGGGCGGCCAGTTCCCCGACGGCACGACCGACATCACCCGGACCATCGCCATCGGCGCGCCGGCCGAAGCCGCGCGGGACGCCTATACGCGGGTGCTGCAGGGGATGATCGCGCTCAGCCGGTTGCGGTTCCCCAATGGCCTGTCGGGACGGGATATCGAGGCGGTGGCGCGCGCACCGCTTTGGACGGCCGGGATGGATTTCGACCACGGCACCGGCCACGGCGTGGGCGCCGCGCTGTGCGTGCACGAAGGGCCGCTGCGGATATCCCGCCGGTCGGAACTGCCGCTGGAACCGGGCATGATCTTTTCCAACGAGCCCGGCTATTACCGCGAGGGCGAGTGGGGCATCCGCATCGAGAACCTGATCGTCGTGGAACCCGCCGCCAGCCCGGACGGGCGCGAGATGCTGGGCTTCGAGACGCTGACGCTGGTGCCCATCGACAAGCGACTGATCGGGATCGGGATGCTGAGCCGCGCCGAGATTGCCTGGCTTGACGCCTATCACGCGCGGGTGCGGGACGAGATCGGGCCGCTGGTGCCCGAGGACGTGCGGGGTTGGCTGCAGCAAGCGACGGCGCCGCTGCAGGGGTGAGGTCGCAGGGGGCGCTGCCCCCGGCCGTTCCGGCCTTCCCCGGGATATTTTCACGAAGAAGAAGCACCTTGAGCGCGGCGCGGTGCGCTGGCATCTTCCGTCAGCCTTGGAGGACTAACCATGCCCATTTCCGAAGCCGTCCTGTCTGAATTGCGCGCCATCCTCGGCGATCGGCTTTCCACCGGCGAATCCGACCGCGCGCTGCATGGCGCCTCGGAGACTTTCCACCGGGCGCCGCCGCCGGATGCCGTAGCCTTTCCGCTGGACACGGGCGAGGTCTCGCGCATCCTGAAGGTCTGCGACGACAATGGCGTGCCAGTGATCGGCTGGGGCACGGGCACCTCGCTGGAAGGGCACGCGCTGGCGATCCACGGCGGGCTGGTGGTGGACCTGATGCGGATGGACCGGGTGCTTGAGGTGCGGCCCGAGGACATGCTGGCCGTGGTCCAGCCGGGTGTCACCCGCGAGGCGCTGAACACCGAACTGCGGGCGACCGGGCTGATGTTCCCGGTCGATCCCGGGGCAAACGCCTCGCTGGGCGGGATGGCGGCGACGCGGGCCAGCGGCACGACCTCCGTGCGCTATGGCACGATGCGGCAGAACATCCTGGCGCTGGAGGTCGTGCTGGCCGACGGGCGCATCATCCGCACCGGCACGCGGGCAGCCAAGTCCAGCGCCGGCTATGACCTGACCGCGCTGATGGTGGGGTCCGAAGGCACACTGGGCATCATCACCGAACTGACCCTGCGCCTGCACGGCCAGCCCGAGGACGTCTCCGCCGCCGTCTGCGCCTTCCCTTCGCTTTCCGAAGCCGTGACCTGCGTGGCGCAGACCATGCAGCTTGGCATTCCCATGGCGCGGATCGAGTTCATGGACCCGATGGCCATGCGCGCCATCAACCTGCACTCGGGTTCGGACTACCGCGAGGAGCCGCATCTGATGGTCGAGTTCAACGGCTCGCCCGAGGCCGTGCGCGCCAATGCCCAGGGCTTCGGCGAGATCGCGGCCGAGAACGGTGGGCAGGGGTTCCACTGGGCCTCCACCCCCGACGAGCGCAACCGGCTGTGGGAGGCGCGTCACGCGGCCTACTGGGCCACGCTGAAGCTGCGGCCCGGCGCGACGGGGGTCGTCACCGACATCTGCGTGCCGATGTCCGAACTGCCTGCAGCGGTCGAGGCGGCGGCGGCCGACATGCAGGAAGCCGGCATCTTCGGCAATATCGTCGGCCATGTCGGCGACGGCAACTTCCACACGCTGCTGCTGGTCGAGCCGGGCAACGAGGGCGAGATTGCAACTGCCAAGCGATTGGCCCACCGCATGGCGGAACGCGCGCTGGCGGTGGGCGGCACGATCAGCGGCGAACACGGCATCGGCATCGGCAAGCGCGAACTGATGCGCGACCAGCATAGCGAGGCTTGCGCGGTGATGGCGGCGATCAAGCAGGCGCTCGATCCCAACAACATCATGAACCCCGGCAAGCTGCTGCCGGACATGGACTGACGGCCTGACGGTTTCGTGAACAGGGTCGCGCCGCTGCCCGGGGCGGCTGTCGTGACTTTGCCCGGAAACCCGTGGAATAGTCCCGCCAAACAAGGCCAAGAAACGGAACGAGGCGGGACATGAGATTGTGGATCAAGGCGGTGGCGCTGGCAGCCGTCACCGCGTTGGCAGGCTGTGCGGGCACGCCGACACAGCGGGTGGTGACGGATGTCAGCATCGGGTCGGGCCAGACGGTCCGGGGCGCCTTCACCGGCGGCGCGGTGCCGCTGTTCGGGGATACCGCCCCCCATGTCTGGACCAGCGGCCACCCCTACAACCTGCCGGTGCATGGCGTGGACGTGGCCCGCTATCAGGGCGACGTGAACTGGCCTCTGGCGCGGCAGTCGGGCGTCAGCTTCGCCTTCATCAAGGCGACCGAGGGTGGCGACCACATCGACCCGATGTTCCGCCGCTACTGGGCCGAGACACGGGCCGCCGGCATCCCGCGCGGGGCCTATCACTTCTACTACTTCTGCCGCCGCGGGGCCGAGCAGGCGGCCTGGTTCATCGCCAACGTGCCGCGCGAACGCGGCGCGCTGCCGCCCGTCCTCGACCTCGAATGGAACAGCCATTCGCGGACCTGCCGCTATCGGCCGACGCCGGCCGAGGTGCAGCGCGAGGTCGCCATCTTCATGGACATGCTGACCCGCCACTATGGCCAGCGCCCAATCATCTACACCACCGTCGATTTCTACCGCGAGACCGGCGTGCGGAACGTGAATGCCGAGTTCTGGCTGCGTTCGGTCGCCGACCATCCGCGCGGCACCTATCCGGGCCAGCGCTGGAGCTTCTGGCAGTACACCGGCACCGGCACCGCGCCGGGTTTCCGCGGCAACGTGGACCTGAACGCCTTCGCCGGCAACCGCGCCCAGTGGAACCGCTGGCTGGCAATGCGGATGCAGCGCTGAGGCGATGACGCGGCGCGCGGCATTATGGGCCGAGTTCCCCAGCTTGTTCGTCGGCGAGCCGCTGGCCATCGCGCTGTTCCTGCCCCCGCGTGAGATGTTCGCGGCGCTGTTCGCTTTCGCCCTCGCGGGGCTTGGGCTGCTGTGATGGACCGGAAATTTCGACTGGCGCAACCTCTTGTGCGGGTGGGGGCGCGTAAGCTGGACCCGCAGCATCGCCTTCGCTGCACTGGTGGCGGTCACGGGGCTGGCCATCATGTGGCTGGCGCAGCCGGGCTTTCTGCTGGTGCTGTGGTGCCTTTATCCGCTGCTGTCGGCACTGCCGCAGGAGTTGATCTTCCGCTCGCTGTTCCTCCATCGTTATGCCGGGCTGTTTCCCGGCGAGGCGCAGGCGCATCTGATGTAATGGTCCTGGGTCGTGCTGGCGCTGACCTTCCTGGGCGGCCTGGTGTTCGCCCATGTCTATCTGCGCCGCGGCTTTCCGGCTGTCTGGGTGCTGCACGGCATCTCGGGCAACGCGCTATTCACGGTGGGCATTGGGACGGTATTTCTTCTCGGGCAACGTGGTGCAGCCGTTCTGACCGGCTTGACTTGATGGCCCGCGCGGCGTTCATGCGGCACCGGACCACAAGAGGACGCGCCATGAACGCCTATCGCAGCCACACCTGCGGCCAGTTGACCGCCGCCGACGCCGGGACCACCGTGCGCCTGTCGGGCTGGGTGCATCGGGTGCGCGACCACGGGGGCGTGCTGTTCATCGACCTGCGCGACCATTACGGCATCACGCAGGTGATCGCCGACAGCGACTCTCCGGCGTTTTCCACGCTGGAAAAGCTGCGGGCCGAGACGGTGATCCGCATCGACGGAAAGGTGAAGCTGCGGGACACGAACCTCGTGAACCCCAAGCTTCCGACCGGCGAGATCGAGGTCTATGCGACCGACGTCGAGGTGCTGGGCGCGTCAGAAGACCTGCCGCTGCCGGTCTTCGGCGACCAGGACTACCCCGAGGAAACGCGCCTCGCCTATCGCTTCCTCGACCTGCGGCGCGAGAGCCTGCACAACAACATCATGCTGCGCTCGCGGGTGGTGAAATGGCTGCGCGACGCCATGTGGGACGCGGGCTTCACCGAGTTCCAGACGCCGATCATCACGGCGTCCTCGCCCGAAGGCGCGCGAGACTTCCTCGTGCCCTCGCGCCTGCATCCGGGCAAGTTCTACGCGCTGCCGCAGGCGCCGCAGCAGTTCAAGCAGCTCATCATGGTGGCGGGCTTCGACCGCTATTTCCAGATCGCCCCCTGCTTCCGCGACGAGGACCCGCGCGCCGACCGCTCGCCTACCGACTTCTACCAGCTTGACGTGGAAATGAGCTTTGTCGAGCAGAAGGACGTCTTCGCTGCCATCCAGCCGGTGATCCAGCGGCTGTTCGAACAGTTCGGTAACGGCCGCCGCGTGGACAGCGAATGGCCGCTGATCCCCTATGTCGAGGCACTGAAGAAATACGGCACCGACAAGCCCGACCTGCGCAACCCGATCGAGATGGTGGACGTGTCCGAGCATTTCCGCGGCTCGGGCTTCGGCATCTTCGCGCGTCTGCTGGAGCAGGAGGGCACCGAGATCCGCGCCATTCCCGCGCCGACCGGCGGCAGCCGCAAGTTCGCGGACCGGATGAACGCCTTTGCCCAACAGCAGGGGCTGCCAGGGATGGGCTACATCTTCTGGCGCAAGGATGACACGGGCGCGACAGAGGCCGCCGGTCCCATCGCCAAGGCGCTTGGTCCCGAGAAGACCGAGGCCATCCGCACCGCGCTGAACCTGAACGAAGGCGATGCCGTCTTCTTCCTCGGCGGCAAGCCCTCGGACTTCGAGGCCGTCGCGGGCCGGGCGCGGTCCGAGATTGGGCGCGAACTCGGGCTGATCGACGAAAACCAGTTCAAGTTCGCTTGGATCGTCGATTTCCCGATGTACGAGAAGACCGAGGACGGCCGCATCGACTTCAGCCACAACCCCTTCTCGATGCCGCAAGGCGGGATGGAGGCGCTGGAGGGCGATCCGCTGAAGGTCCATGCCTACCAGTATGACCTCGCCTGCAACGGCTATGAGCTGATCTCGGGCGGCATCCGCAACCACACGCCGGACATCATGTTCAAGGCCTTCGAGATCGCGGGCTACGGCCGGGACGAGGTGGAAAAGCGTTTCGGCGGCATGGTCAAGGCCTTCCGCTATGGCGCCCCCCCGCACGGTGGCTGCGCGGCGGGGATCGACCGGATCGTGATGCTGCTGGCGGACGAGCAGAACATCCGCGAGGTCATCATGTTCCCGATGAACCAGCGGGCCGAGGACCTGATGATGGGCGCGCCCAGCGAGCCCACCAACGAGCAGTTGCGCGAGTTGCGCCTGCGGGTGCTGCCGAAGGACGCCTGAGATGGCAGTGCCCGAACGGCCACTGGGCGCGCCGGTTCCTGATTTCACGCCTCCTCTGCCACCCGGTCCCGACCGGATCGAGGGGCGGTTCGTCGTCCTGGAACGGCTCGACCCGGCGCGGCACGCGGATGACCTGTTCCAAGCCAACGACAGCCATGACGAGTTGTGGGACTACATGGGTTACGGCCCCTTCACGACCCGGGCCGACTACCGGACGTGGCAGGACTCCGTCGCTCTGGGCCGCGATCCCTTCTTCTACGCGCTGCGCGAGCGGGGGACGGGCAGGGTCGCGGGCGTGGCCTCGTTCCTGCGGATCGACCCGGCCAACGGCGTGATCGAGATCGGCCATATCCAGTTCGCGCCCGCCCTGCAGCGGACAGCGGCGGCGAGCGAGGCAATCATGCTGATGATCGCCTGGGCCTTCGGCGCGGGCTATCGCCGGGTGGAATGGAAATGCAACGCGCTGAACGCCGCCTCGATGCGGGCAGCCGGGCGCTATGGATTCGCTTATGAAGGCATCTTCCGCAACCACATGGTCATAAAGGGCCGCAACCGCGACACCGCCTGGTGGGCAATCACCGATACCGACTGGCCCGCAATCGCCGCCGCGAACGCGGAATGGCTGTCGCCCGGAAACTTCGACGCGCATGGCCGCCAGCGCCGCGGCCTGCGCGCCATCCGGTCAGGCTGACCTCGCCACGAGCGGAAACGAAAAGCCCCGGCCGGAGGACCGGCCGGGGCGGGGATGTCGGCTCTCGGCAGACGCCTCAGAGCGCCCAGGCGACTGAGACCTCGTGCCAGCCTTCCCAGATCATCTTCAGCGACACGAACAGGATGATGACCAGGCCGATCCAGGCGATCCAGCGATAGCGGTTGATGAGCCGGGCGATGAAGGTCGAGGCGAAGCCCATCAGCGCGATCGACAGCACAAGGCCGATGATCAGCACGTCGATGTGGTGCCGTGCCGCGCCGGCCACGGCCAGCACGTTGTCCAGCGACATCGACACGTCGGCGATGATGATCTGGGTCGCGGCCTGCGCGAAGGTCTTGCGCGGCGGCCCGCCCACGCGGCCGTCGTGGTCGAGGTCGGCGTCCTCGAGGACCTCGTGCGCCTCGACCTCGTGATGGGCGTGGCCCGCGCTGAGTTCGCGCCACATCTTGTAGCAGACCCACAGCAGCAAGAGGCCGCCGGCCAGCAGCAGGCCGGTGATCGCCAGAAGCTGCGTCGTGACCAGCGCGAATCCGATCCGCATGACGGTCGCGGCGATGATGCCGACGAGGATCGCCTTGTTGCGCTGGTCCTTGGGCAGCCCGGCCGCGGCCAGGCCAATCACGATGGCGTTGTCGCCCGCCAGCACCAGGTCGATCGCGATGACCTGGAACAGCGCCGCAAGCCAGTCTCCGGTGATGAAATCCATGCTGATCCTTTCGCTTCACCCGACCGCGAGAGCCGGCGTTCCGTTGCGGACGGCGGCAGCCGCCCGAGTCTCTCGCGCCGCCTAGCCCGGCGCGCCGCATAGACCCTGAGCCGTTCGAGGGCAATGCCCGCCAAACGGCAAGCGCACCATTCTGTCATGCGTCCGTCACGCTGGCCTGCGACATGGGCGCAGCTTTCACGAACAAGGGGGTTTTGTCCGTGCTGATCCGTTCCATGCTGACCTCGGCGCTTGCGCTTCTGGCCGCCGCCCCGGCGCTGGCCGAGCCGCATTTCAACCGCATCGCGAGCTTTGCGACCGTGGACAACATGGCCGAAGGGGAAGACCCCGCGCGCGAGACCTCGGCCGAGATCATGGCCGTGACCCCGGACGGCAGCATGCTGATCTATTCCGACAGCCCGCTGGGGGCGCTGGGGATGGTGGACATCACCGATCCGCGCCAGCCGAAGCCACTTGGTAACGTGCCGATGGACGGGGAACCCACCACTGCGGTCGTGCGCGGGACCCTTGCCTTCGTGGGCGTGAACACCTCGGACAGCTTCACCGATCCTTCGGGCGTGCTGCGGACGTTGGATCTGTCCAGCGGGCAGGTCATCGCCGGTTGCGATCTGGGCGGGCAGCCCGATGCCGTGGCGATCTCGCCTGCGGGCGACATGATTGCGGTGGCCATCGAGAACGAGCGCGACGAGGAGGTGAACGACGGGGCGCTGCCGCAGATGCCCGCAGGCTTCGTGTTGCGCCTGCCGGTCACCGACGCGGGCGTCGATTGCGCAGGGCTGCAGCGGATCGACCTGACCGGGCTGGCCGATGTCGTCCCCGAGGACCCCGAACCCGAATACCTGTCCTTCAACGAGGCGGGCGAGCTGGCCGTCACCCTGCAGGAAAACAACCATCTCGTGGTGATCGGCGCGGACGGGCAGGTGGCGGCGCATTTCAGCGCGGGCGCCGTCGATCTGGACGGGATCGATACCGAGGACGATGGCCGGCTGGATTTCACCGGCGCACAGCGCCAAGTTCCGCGAGAACCGGATGCCGTGGTGTGGCTTGACGACGACCATTTCGCCACCGCGAACGAGGGCGACTGGTAGGGCGGCTCTCGCGGCTTCACCATCTGGTCCAAGGACGGAAGCGTCGTCCATGAAAGCGGCACTGCGTTTGAACGCGCGCTCATCGCCATCGGCCACTACCCGGACGGCCGTTCCGACAACAAGGGCGTCGAGCCCGAGGGGATGGCCTTTGCCGCCTATGGCGACCAGCGGCTGCTGTTCGTCGGTTCCGAACGCGGCAGCGTGGTGGGGGTTTATGACGTCGCCGACCCGGCGGACCCGCGGCTGCTGCAACTGCTGCCCTCGGGCATCGGGCCGGAGGGGCTGACACCCATTCCCGCGCGCAACCTGTTCGCCACCGCGAACGAGACCGATCTGGGCGAGGACGGCGGCGCCCGTTCCCATGTCATGATCTACGAGCGCACCGAGGGACCTGCCGCCTATCCGACGCTGACCAGCGAAGGCAGCGAGCCGCTGATCGGCTGGGGCGCGATCTCGGGCTTGGCCGTCGATCCGGCGGATGACACCCGGCTTTTCGCCGTCAGCGACAGCGCCTATTCGGCCGAACCTGCGATCTACACGATCGACGCGGCCGCGACGCCCGCGCGGATCACCGCGAAGACCATCGTGACCCGTGACGGCCAGCCTGCCGAAAAGCTGGATCTGGAGGGGATCACATCGGACGGGCATGGCGGCTTCTGGCTTGCCTCGGAGGGCGATGCCGGGAAGGACGTGCCCCACGCCGTTCTGCGCGTCGATGCCTCGGGCGCGATCACGGACGAGATCGGCCTTCCTGCGGCGCTGGACCCGCATCAGACGCGGTTCGGCTTTGAAGGCATCGCGCTGGTCGAGGACAAGCTGTGGCTGGCCGTCCAGCGCGAATGGGGCGACGATCCCGAGGGGCAGACGAAGCTTCTGCAACTGGACCCCGCCACACAGGACTGGGCCGCCGTCCGCTATCCGCTGGACAGCGGCGAGGGCTGGGTCGGGTTGTCCGAGATCGCCCGCCACGGCGACCACCTTTATGTGATCGAGCGCGACAACCTGATCGGTCAGGCCGCCCGGCTGAAGGCCATCACCCGGATTCCGCTGGCCGACCTGAACCCTGCGCCCTTGGGCGGCGAGTTGCCGCTGGTCACGAAAGAGCCGGTGCGCGACCTCATTCCCGACCTGCTGGGCTGGGGCGGCTTTGTGCAGGACAAGGTGGAAAGCCTCGCCATCGCCTCGGACGGCACCGCATGGATCGCCACCGACAACGACGGGGTGGAGGATGCTTCGGGCGAAACCTTTATCTGGTCGGTCAGGCTGGACTGACCCGCTGCGGCAGACAAGGGGCTGCAGACAAGGGAAAGGGGAGCCTGCAGGCTCCCCTTTCCGCATTCCTGCGGGGCGCGTCAGTTCAGGGGCGCGGGCGGGACGGATGCCGCGTCGCCTGTATCCGGGGTGGCTGCATCGGTGCCATTCGTGGGGGTGGCGGTTCCGCCGACCTGTGGGGCGGGTTCCTGCGGCGCTGCCTGGCCGCCGGATACGGGCGGGGCCGCCGGTGCGGATTGCACGGCGCCAGCGGGGTCCGAGGGCGACAGCGGGGCGGGTTGCGGCGCAAGCGACCATCCGGGCGACCCGGCCGGCTCGCCCGCAGCCTGCGGCGGGACGGGCGGGGCAGGGCGCCCCTCGCCCTCCGGCGGCATCCCCTCGCCGTGACGATGTCCGTCCATCATGCCGGAATGATGGCCGTCCCCCGGACCATGCCCTTTGCCGGGCATCTTACCATGGTGGTGTCCCCGGCCCTTGCCGGGACCGCAATCGGCGGTCCCGCCCGCCGGCAGCAGCGTCCACACGCCGGTCACCTGCGCCGTCAGCGTCAGCTCTCCGGTCTCGACGGGGGTCGAGGCATCCGCCTCGGCCGCCCGCGCCATCATCGCCATGAGGCGGGGGCTGCCCGACATGCTCGTGTCGGTCAGCGACACCAGCGGTCCCACTTCCATTCCGGCGGCGTCAGCGATCACCCCGGCGCGGCGCCGGGCCTCGGTCACGGCCGCTGTGCGGGCGCGGTCCTCGGTCGCGGCGGCGTCCTCGCGCGAGAAGCCGATGCCCTGCACGTCGGTCGCGCCGGCCCCGACCATGGCGTCCAGCATCTCGCCCAAGCGGGGCAGGTCGCGGATGCGGGCGGTCACGATGTTCTGCGCCTGGTAGCCGGTGATGACCGGCGGCTGCCCTTCGCGCGAATAGTCCTGGATCGGCGACAGGTTCAGCCCCTGCGTCTGCAGGTCGGCCGGGGCCACGCCCTGCGCCCGCAGCGCCTCGATCACTGCCGTCTGGCGCGCGGCATTGTCGGCCATCGCCTGCGCGGCGGTGGGGGCCTGCGTGGTCACGCCCAGCGACACCGTGGCAAGGTCAGGCGCGACGCTGGCGCGGCCTTCGCCCTGCACGTTGATCGTCGCGGGCTTGCCGCATCCATGCCCCGCAGGATGGGCCGACACCGGCCACGCTGTCAGCGCAAGCGCCGCCGTGCCCGCCAGCGCGGCCGGGATGAGTGAGAAAGTTTGGGCCATGGGCGCTCCTTGAGAACAGTTCCGCGACGGGCAGGCTGCCGCTCGTCGGCGCCAGTCTGGCCCCTTGGGCGCAACTTCGCAATTTCGCCGGGGGCCTTTCACGAGACGGTGTTTCGCTTTGCACCGCGCCGCAGTTGGGTTATCCATGGGTTGAGCAGAAACGGACCGGATCGCGCATGAACGACGACCGGCCAGAACGGAAAAGCCCCGCCCATGAGCACGCGTTCCGCGCCCGAATACGCCCTGTCCTTCAGCAGTGAGGCCGTCCACCTGATGGAACGCGCAGGCTCGCCCGCCGCGACATCCATCCAGTGGAAGGAAAAGGCGGTCGCGGCCTTCGATGCGCCGGATTTCAGGGCCGAGATGACGCGGCTTCGCAAGCTGGCGGCGAACGGGCCGGATGCGCGCGTGGCGCTGATCATCCCCGACGACCAGATCCTCTACACCTCGCTGCCGGTGGGCGAGGAGGTCCGCAGGACCGCCGACCTGGGCCGCGCGCTGGACGGGCTGACGCCCTATCCCGTGGCCGATCTGGCCTGGGACTGGCGGCCGGAGGGCGCGGGCGACGTGCGCGTGGCGGCGGTGGCGCGGCAGACGCTGCGCGAGGCCGAGGATTTCGCCCGCCGCCACGGTTTTGCGGCCGAGGGTTTCCTGGCGGATCCGCCCGAAGGGGTGTTTCCCGCGACTCCCCAGTTCGGCGGCAAGGACTGGACAAGCGGGACGGCCTTGGGCGACGCCGACCTGCCGGGAGACGCCGTGCAGGATGTCGCGGCCGCTTCGCCGCCCGAGGTGGCAGAGGCCCCGACCGATTCCCCGGCCAAGACCGCCGGCAGCGCCTCTGCCGATGATCATGGAGAGGTCGGGATCGCTGCCCTGCAGGATTCGCCCGCCGTGCAGCCCGAGGCCGCTGCCTCTGTTGCCGAGGTATCCCCCGCGCCCTTGTCACCCGCAGGTCCGCCCGACGCGGATGAGGCAGGGGATGTGGGCGAATCGACCTCGGACAATGGCGCATCCGCGGGGGACACTGGGGATGAGGAGAAGAGGGCCGGCCGCATCGACCTGTCCCCTGACCGGCCACAGGCAGAAGCGGATGCCGCAACCCTTTCTGAGACCCCGGCTGACAGCCTTGCAGCCGAGCCGGAGGCTGGTCCGACCACGCAGGCCCCCGCGCCGGCCGAGGCAGTGGGCGAGGTCCCGCCGGCGGCGATTACGCCCGCTGCAGCAGACACGCCTGCCGAAACCCGGCCCATAGGCTCTCCGGCTCAGCCGATAGCGCCGGTCGCAGTGCGCAAGGACGCTAGGCCAGAGGGTCGTGGTGCTTCCGGGATGGTTCCGACGGCGCGCCGTCCCGCAGCACCGTCGCCCGAACAGGCGCGCGTCTCACCCGGTCGCGCGCCGATCATCCCCGAAGGTCCGGCGGTTCCATCCGGCCGCCATCCCGGCGCGCGGGGCGGTGTCGGGGCGCTGCTGGTGATGCTGGGCGCGCTGCTGCTGGGACTGGTGCTGATCTGGGCTTTCGCGACGCCCGGTCCCGGTGACACGCAGACTGCCGGAACACCTTCTCCGGAAGTCGAAAGCGCGACCCTGGACGCAACGCAGCCCGCAGCGAGAACAACGTCTGCGTCTGCGCCGCCTGCAGCTCCGCCTTCAGCGCAGCCGTCTGCTTCCTCGACAACGACGCTCGAACCCGCGCAGGGGCGTCCGGCAGCAACGGTGCCACCTGCCGCACGGACGGTTGAAAGCACTGTTCCGGCGGGTGCAGCCGCCGTGCCCCCTGCTGCTGATGCGGCGCAGCCCGTGCTTTCTGCCCCTCTGGCGGGACCGTCCGAACCCCCCCCGAGCAGCGCGGCACCCGTGCCGGAGCCTGCAGCCACGCCTGCTGCTCGGGCCACGTCCAGCAACGACCCGGCCAATGCCGGGATCTCTGCTGTCCCGACAGCGCCATCGGCACCGGACGCGGCTAACGTCTCGGCGGCCCCGACCGGCAGAATCGGGGGGCCAGCGGGACCACATGAAGAACCTGCCGTGACGTCGCGGCCCGGCGCGCGAGAACCTGCCGCTTTCCCTGCCGGAACAAGCGCATTGGCCCCGAACGAACGCGCGCCTGCGCAAATGCAGGCAGCTCCTTCGGCGCCGACCACCCCCACCGTGGTGGAGCCAGCCGCGAACCGTGCTTCCGCCGAGGAAAACCCGGCGGCCACCCGCGCGGAACTCGCTGCGGCAGCGCCCGCCGCCGTCCCCGCGGCGCGGCCGTCTGAGGCACCTTCTGAGGCGCCTGCTGAACGGGCAGAGGCTCCCTCTGCGGCAGCCCCAGTCGCGCCGACCCCGGTGATCCGACCGTCGAACGCACCGCGGCGCCCTGCGCCTGCGGCTGCCCCCTCCGCCTCGCAGGCTGATCCGCTTCCTGCGGTGGTGCCCGGCCGCAGCGCGCTGACCCGTTCGGAACGGCCAAGCTCTCGGCCCGCTGCGGCGCCGGCCCAGCCTTCGCGGGCGGCTGAACCTGCCCGTGCGGCGGCACCCGGCCGCGCCTCCTCGGCGCCGGCACCCGCCGCCTCGCGCCCGGCAGCCCCCCCGCGCCCCGAGGCCGCGCCGCGGGCAGCGGCACAGCCGCAGGCAACCAGCGCCTTGCCGGTGTCCCCGGCTCGGCCGCGCCCGCGTCCCGAGGAAGGCTCGGCCGATGAGTCCGTGACAGCCGCCGAGATGACCCCGCAGGAACGCGTGGCGGCGGATTCTCTGCTGTTCGATCTTTACGCCGCCACTCCGTGGCTGCCGCGCCTGTCACTCCCCGCGGGGGCGGGAGAGCGTTATGCCGAAAGCCGGCCGTCCCGCCGTCCCGGCAGCGGTTCGGCTGTGGATGCGGCAATCGCCGAAGCCGTCGCGGCAAAGCCGGCGGCGGCTCGGGGTGATCGCCCGGCCAAGCGCGCGGCGGCAAAGCCCGCCGCCCCTGCCGATGCTGCAAGCGCCCCCGTCAGGACCGCGGCCAACACCAGGGGCCGGCCGGTTGCGCGGCCCGCCCGCGGGACCACGCCCGCGCCCTCGGCTGTCGAAGCCGCGCTTGCCGAAGCCGTCGGCACCAACGCCGGGGCGGAGCCTGCGATCATGGCCGCCGCCGCATCGCTCGTGCCCGTCCGCAAGCCTGCCCGTGCGACGTCTGCCGCGCCGGAAACCGTTGCGCTGGCGGCCGCGACCACCATGCGGCCGCGTCCCGACGCGACGGCTTCGATGACGGCCCCCGCGATGCCTCCGGCCGCCAGCGTCCAGCCCGCCCCGGCGGAAGCCGCCCAGCGGCTGCGGGATGAGGGGCTGCAGCGGCAGGCCGAGGAACGCGCCCGCCAGAGCGCCGCTGCGGACGCACGGGCCGACCTGCAGGCCCGCGCCGCTGCCGAAGCCCGCGCCCGCGCCCAGGCCGAGGCCGAGGAGCGCGCCGCCATCGCCGCGCGCGGCAGCTACCGCCCGCCCGAGGTCGATGACGAGCCCGAGATCGCCCAGAAACCGGTCGAGGGCCGCACCGCCGGCGATGTCGCGAAGAACGCAACGGTGCGCGGGATCGAGCTGAACAAGACGCAGGTCATCGGCGTGATCGGCGCGGGGCGGGCCAGCCGCGGGCTGATCCGCCTTCGCAACGGCAAGATCGTGACGGTGCGCCTGGGCGACCGGATCGACGGCGGCGCGATCAACTCGATCGGCAATGGCAAGATCAGCTACGTCAAGGGCGGGCGCACCTACAACCTGCCGATCCTGAACGGCCGCTGACCTAGCGGCAGTAGCTTTGACTGCGGGTCCAGCCCGCGATCTCGCCGCGCTGCCGGTCGGATCGCAGCGGCAGCCAGTTGCGCGCAAGACCCGTCCAGCCGGAATTGCCTGCACCGCTTCGGCCCGCGATCGCGCCGTCCCGCGCGACTGCCTGCGCCATGATCCGCACGGCGCAGCGCGCGTTGGCCGCACCGTCCGTCATCGCGCCGCCGCAGCCGTTCGCCCGCGCGTCCGGCAACGAGATCTGCATCAGCGGCAGCCGCCTTTCGCGGGCTTCGGGCCGGGCGTCCCGCTCGACTATGGCCGAGACCAGCCCGGCCCAGAAGGCCGCCCGGTTCTCTCGTGTCTGGCGGGCGTAGCCGGGGCAGAACTGCATCACGTCGGCGGGCAGGGCAGAGAGCAGCGTGACGCCTTCGGATTCCAGCGCTCCAAGCGCCGCCTGCTTCCATTCCATGTCCCCGCTCACGCCATCCGTAGCGGGGGTCTGGGCGTCAGGGGTAAGCCATCCGGTGATCGAGGGACGCCCTGCCGGGGCAATGGTGGGGGCGGTCGTCGCCTGCCGTGCGGCCTCGGTCACGCCGCAGCCGGCAAGCACCGCGACCGCCAATGCCGCAAGCATCTTGCGCTGCATGGTGTTTCCCTTCCTTTTCCGGTCCGTGACCTAGCCTGCGGGACGCCCGCCCTCAACCGGCATCGCGGGACCGGCGCAGGCGGCCCTTGTCTCCAAATGGCCCCGGCAATAGAAACCACCGCAACACTGCCGGAGGCCACCATGCTCGACCACCTTTCCTATACCGCCCCCGAACCCAGGGTCATCGCCGGGGCCAAGGGCGACTGGGAACTGGTCATCGGGCTTGAGGTCCATGCGCAGGTCGCCTCGAACGCCAAGCTGTTTTCCGGCGCCTCGACGGCTTTCGGGGCGGAACCCAACTCGAACGTCAGCTTCGTGGACGCGGCGATGCCGGGGATGCTGCCGGTCATCAACGAATTCTGCGTGGCGCAGGCGGTCCGCACCGGGCTGGGCCTGAAGGCGCGGATCAACCTGTTCAGCGCCTTCGACCGCAAGAACTACTTTTACCCCGACCTGCCGCAAGGCTACCAGATCAGCCAGCTTTACCACCCCATCGTGGGCGAGGGCGAGATCATCGTGGACATGGCCCCCGGCATCGCCCGCCGCGTCAGGATCGAACGCATCCACCTGGAACAGGACGCCGGCAAGTCGATCCACGACATGGACCCGAGCTTAAGCTTCGTGGACCTGAACCGCACCGGCGTCGCGTTGATGGAGATCGTGAGCCGTCCCGACATCCGCGGCCCCGAGGAGGCGGCGGCCTATGTCGCGAAACTCCGCCAGATCATGCGCTATCTGGGCACCTGCGACGGCAACATGCAGAACGGCAACCTGCGCGCCGACGTGAACGTGTCGGTCTGCAAGCCCGGCGATTACGAGCGTTTCATCGAGACCGGGGATTTCTCGGTCCTCGGCACCCGCTGCGAGATCAAGAACATGAACTCGATGCGGTTTATCCAGGCGGCCATCGAATACGAGGCCCGCCGCCAGATCGCCATCATCGAGGACGGCGGCACGGTGGTGCAGGAAACCCGCCTCTACGATCCCGACAAAGGCGAGACCCGCTCGATGCGGTCGAAGGAGGAAGCGCATGATTACCGCTACTTCCCCGACCCCGACCTGCTGCCGCTGGAAATCGAGCAGGGCTGGGTGGACGACATCGCGGCCTCGATGTCGGAACTGCCGGATGAGAAGAAGGCGCGCTTCGTCACGGGCCTCGGCCTTTCGGAATATGACGCGGGCGTGCTGACGGCCGAGGTCGAGAACGCCGATTTCTTCGAGGCGGTCGCCGGTGGACGCGACGGCAAGCAGGCCGCGAACTGGGTCATCAACGAATTGTTCGGCAGGCTGAACAAGCAGGGGCTGTCCATCGGCGAAAGCCCGGTGTCGGCGGCACAGCTTGGCGGCGTGCTGGACCTGATCGCCAGCGGGGAAATCTCGGGCAAGATGGCCAAGGATCTGTTCGAGATCGTCTGGACCGAAGGCGGCGACCCGGCCGAAATCGCGCAGGCGCGGGGCATGAAGCAGGTCACCGACCTCGGCGCCATCGAGGCGGCGGTGGACGAGATCGTCGCCGCAAATCCGGCGCAGGTGGAAAAGGCCAAGGCGAACCCCAAGCTTGCGGGCTGGTTCACGGGGCAGGTGCTGAAGGCCACCGGCGGCAAGGCGAATCCCGCGGCGGTCAATGAGCTGGTGGCGAAAAAGCTCGGGCTCTGAGCCCCGGCCATCTGCAACGCTGGCGAGGAAAAGGGCGTTCGGCTAAAACTGACGCGACCGGGGCGCAAGGAGCGTGCGATGCAAGCCTATGAATACACCGTCCTGCCCGCGCCGAACCGGGGCGAGAAGATCCGCGGCGCCCGCAGCGGCGCCGACCGCTTCGCCCATGCGCTGGCGACCGAGATCAACCGGATGGCGCAGGCGGGCTGGGAATATGTCCGCGCCGAGACGCTGCCCTGCGAGGAACGCAGCGGCCTGACCAGCCGCACGACCGTCTACCACAACCTGCTGGTCTTCCGCCGCGCGCTCGCCCCCGCGCAGGTGCAGCAGGACGTGGGCACGCAGCGGCCGCTTGCGGCCTCGCACGAGGCGGGACCCGCCCTGCGCCCTCTGGCTGCCGTGCAGCCGGCGGCAAAGGCGCCCGAGGCGGCGGTTCAGGCAGATCCTCCGCCTGACTGGCCGGACGGCGATGGGGCTGCCGAGACCGCGCGCTCCGAACCCGCCAGGGCGGAAGCCGCGCGGGTGGACGATTATGACGAGCCGGGTTTTGACCCCGACCGCGCCGAGGCTTCGGCCGAAGCGCCGCCCTTCGTCCAGCGCCCGCCGCTTTCCGCACAGCGGCCGGAAACCCGCACGGGCGGCATCTTCTCGGAACCCATGCCGGGGAATGGCGGCCGGCTGGGTCCTGCCGAACGCTGATCCGGACGGAATTTCGCCGTCACGCAGCCGTCGCGGCCCTGTCACGCTCCTGCCGGACCTCCCGGCACGTTGTGAACCGCGCCAGGAACGTGATCCTGTTCATCGCCGACGGCAACGGGGCCGGCACGAACTGCGCCATCTGCCGGTATTCCGGCCAGTTGGAAGACGGCCGCGTTCTTCCCCGACGCGGTTCTGCCGCAACTGCACGCGATCCTCGGTGATATGCGTTCGGCGCTGTCGATTCTTGCAGTGGCGGCAGGTATTGGTGACGCTCGCGGAACTGGGCGCGCTGACGCTGGTAGGGCGCTGTTCGCGGGACAGTTCGCCCTGCTGTGCGACAGGGGGCGCCCACGCGTTTCGTCCTGTCGGTCGCCCAGGGCTTTGCCGCCGTTCTGATCCTTGCCAGCACCGGGGCTATATCCTTATGGCGCTGGTCGCCCGCATCATGTCCGAGCGGCTCGGCCCTGCCGTCCCCGCCTCGCTGAGCTGGCCCGAGATCCCCATGGTCGCCGGTTTCGTCTGCCTGATGCTGCTGGTGGCGCCGATCTTGGCATGGCAGCAACTGCGCCGCGACCGCTACCAGTGCGGGGGGCGCTGATCGGCCAGGGGGATGGTGCCCTCGTCGGCCTCGCGCCCGGCCTCGCGTTCCATCAGCAGGCCGACATGGCGGGACAGGCGGGCGATCTCGGCCGCCTGCCGGGTGACCACGTCTGACAGGTCCTCGACGCTGCGCTGAAGATGGGCGATCCGCTCCTCCAGCGCCTGCAACTTGTCCATGCCGCACCCTTCCGTTAAGCGATGCCCGCGACCTGAAGGAAGATCCCCCATGGCCAAGGAACAGAAACCGCGCCGCCCGCGCGCCGAGACCCCCAAGGGCTTTCGCGACTATTTCGGGCCGGAGGTCACGGAACGCAAGGCGATGCTGGACCGCATCGCGGCCGTCTACCACCTGCACGGCTTCGAGGCGCTGGAAACCAGCGGCGTCGAGACGGTCGAGGCCCTGGGCAAGTTCCTGCCCGACGTGGACCGCCCCAACGCCGGGGTCTTCGCCTGGCAGGAGGAAGCGGTCCCCGGAGGCGGCGCGGGCGACTGGCTGGCGCTGCGCTATGACCTGACGGCGCCCTTGGCGCGGGTCGCGGCGCAGTATCGCAACGATCTGCCCTCGCCCTACCGCCGTTATGCGATGGGACCGGTCTGGCGTAACGAGAAGCCGGGGCCGGGGCGTTACCGGCAGTTCTACCAGTGCGACGCGGATACCGTGGGCGCGGCCAGCGTCGCGGCGGATGCCGAGATCATCGCCATGCTGGCCGATGCGCTGGAAGCCGCGGGGATCGCCCGCGGCGACTATCTGGTGCGGGTAAACAACCGCAAGGTCCTGAACGGTGTGCTGGAGGCTGCGCGCGTCCAGCCCGATCAGGCGGCGGACGTGCTGCGCCAGATCGACAAGTTCGACAAGGTCGGCGAGACCGGCGTGCGCGAATTGCTGACCACCGGGCGCCTTGATGCCTCGGGGGCCGAGATCGAGGGCGTTGGTCTGGACGCCTCGCAGGCCGAGCCGGTGCTCCGCTTTCTGACCTCGAAGGGCGGCGACAACGCCGCCACGCTGGAGAACCTGCGGGCGGCCGTCGGCGGCTCGGCCACAGGGGCCGAGGGCGTGGACGAACTGGCCCAGATCGCTGCGATGCTGGACGCCATGGGCATGGGCGCGGATCGGGTCGTCATCGACCCCTCGGTCGTGCGCGGCCTTGGCTATTACACCGGCCCGGTGTTCGAGGCGGAACTGACCTTCGAGATCCTCGACGACAAGGGCCGCAAGCGCCAGTTCGGCTCGGTCGCGGGCGGCGGGCGCTATGACGACTTGGTCGAGCGCTTTACCGGGCAGAAAGTGCCCGCGACGGGCATCTCCATCGGCGTGGACCGGCTGCTGGCCGCGCTGCGCGAGAAGGGGCTGGCGGGGGCCGAGGCTGCGGGGCCGGTCGTCGTCACCGTCATGGACCGCGACCGGATGGCCGACTATCAGGCCATGGCGTCGGAACTGCACGCTGCAGGTATCCGGGCCGAGGTTTATCTTGGCAATCCAAAGAACTTCGGCAATCAGTTGAAGTATGCTGACAGGCGCGGCGCACCCGTGGCCGTGATCCAGGGCGCGAACGAAGCGGCGCAGAATGTCGTGCAGGTGAAAAACCTCATTCTCGGCGCAAAGATCGCTACGCAAGCCTCGGTCGAGGAATGGAAATCCCAGCCCGCGCAGGTCGAGGTTCCGCGCGAAAATCTGGTCGCCACCGTCCGCGAGATGCTGACGCGATGATCTCCCGCACCGTCAAGGCGGCGGTGGGCCGGCGCATCCTCGACGCCTTCCGCGCGGCTGGCGCGGTCGAGGTCGCCCCGGACATCCTGCTGCCCGCCGATACCCTGCTGGACCTGTACGGAGAGGACATCCGCGCCCGCGCTTACCTCACCACCGACCCGATCCGCGGCGAGGTCGTGCTGCGCCCCGACTTCACCGTGCCCGTGGTGCGGATGCACATGGCGCAGGGCGCGGAACCTGCCCGCTATTGCTATCTGGGCGAGGTCTTCCGCAAGCAGGACCACGGCGACACCCGGCCCGCCAACCCCCGCGACAACGAATCCCTGCAGGCCGGGTTCGAGCTGTTCTCGCGCGACCCCGACGCCGATGCCGAGGTCTTCGCGCTGTTCCACTGTCTTCTTGCCCCATGCGGCCTGACGGCGACGATGGGCGACATGGATCTGCTGCTGGATGCCGTGGCGGGCCTGCCGCTGTCGGCCCCGCGCCGAGCGATGCTGGCGCATCACATCTGGCGGCCCAAAAGGTTCGAGCGCCTGCTCGACCGCTTTTCAAAGGTCGAGCAGCCCCGGCATTTCGCCGTCAACAGCGCCCCTTGGACCGGGTTGCGGACCGAAGCCGAGATGGCGGCCCGCATTGCCCGGCTTGAGGCCGCCGCCGAAGGTCCGCCGCTTGCCCCCGAATGGCGCGAACGACTGCACCGGCTGTTTTCCGTTGCCGGCCCCGCGCCCACGGCGGTGGATGAATTGCGCGTCCTGGCCGACCACATCCCTGCCATCGCCGAAGCGATGGAACGGCTGGCCGCCCGACTGAAGGCCATCGCAGCCCGCGGCATCGATCCGGCCACGGTCCGCTTCGACACCAGCCATGGACGGCGGACGATGGAATATTACGACGGCATGACCTTCTCCTTCACTGCCGAGGGGCGTCCCGACTGGCCGCCCGTCGCTTCGGGCGGCCGTTATGACGCGCTGACAAAGGTGCTGGGGCAGGGCGAGGCGATCCCCGCCGTCGGCGGCATCATCCGTCCGGGCCTTGTCACGGAACTGGAATGCGCGCCATGCTGAAGCTGGGCCTGCCGTCCAAGGGCCGCCTGATGGAGCAAAGCTTCGACTGGTTCGCCGCGCGCGGCATCCGCCTGGCCCGCACCGGGTCCGACCGCGAATATGCCGCCCGCGCCGAAGGCGTCGAGGGTCTGTCCTTGGTGCTGCTGTCGGCGGGCGAGATCCCGCGCGAACTCGCTGCCGGGCGCATCCAGCTTGGCGTGACCGGCTCCGACCTCGTCCGCGAAAAGCTGGCCGGCTGGCGGTCCGACGTGGTGGAACTGGCACCGATGGGCTTCGGCCATGCCGACCTTGTGCTGGCTGTGCCCGCCTGCTGGCGCGACTGCGAGGGCCTGGACGATTTCGCCGCCATCGCCCGCGACTTCCGCGCCGCCCATGGCTTCCGCCTGCGGATCGCCACCAAGTATCATCGGCTGGTCCGCGCCTTCCTGTCGGAACACGAGGTCGCCGACTACCAGCTTGTGGACAGCCAGGGCGCGACCGAGGGCACCGTGGCGAACCTGACCGCCGAGGCCATCGCCGACATCACCTCGACCGGAGAGACGCTGCGGGCGAACCACCTGAAGATCCTGCCCGATGCGCTGGTCCATGCAAGCCAGGCCACGCTTTTCGCCAACCGCGCCGCCGCGGGGACCGCGCCCATGCGCGAGCTTGCGCTGCGGTTGGGCATCGCGCAGGGCTGAGCCTGCAACCCCGCTGCTTCCCGCCGCGTTCGTGTGCCGAAGGAGCCGCCATGCGTCACCTCGTCCTGCTTGCCATGCTGCTTGCCACTTCGGCTCATGCCTCGACGGAAGAAGCATGGGCCGAGATGCGCGCTGACGTGGCAACCAAGTGCCGTGCGCTGCTGCCCGAGGGCGCGGCCGCCACGATCGAGGTCAACCCCTTCGGGTCCGAACGCTTCGCCGCGGCCCTCGTCACCCTGCAGGCCGAGGAGCGTGTCGAGCGAGTGATCTGCATCTACGAAAAGCAGACCGGGGTGACCGAGCTGACCACGCCCTTCGACTGAAAGGGACCGTTTCCCGTTCTCGCGCGTTGGCCCGCGTCACAGCCGGAAAGGGAGACCGTCATGGTCGAAGCAAGCGAGATCAGGGAACACATGGAGGTCGTCGGCGCCGACGGAGTCCATGTCGGCAAGGTCGATGGGGTCGAGGGCGACCGCATCAAGATGGTCCGCAAGGACGAAGAGCATGGGCAGGACGACAAGCACCACCATTACGTGCAACTGTCGGCCGTGACCTCCACGGATGGCGGCAAGCTGTGGCTTTCGGCGGATGCCGCAAATGCCGGGCAGTTGTTCGAGGAAGAGGATGGCTCGCCCGTAAAGCTGGGCGAAAACAACAGCCAGCGGTGATCGCGAGAACGGCCGGCGCGCAGGCGCCGGCTGGTTCCGCCCGTGCGTCACGGTTGCGGAAGATGCCCCGTCTGCCGCGCGGCAGCGATTTCAGGGTCCGTGGTGCTGCCTGAGATTACAGGCCCACCAGCGCCCGCGCGAACTCGCTCGGCTCGAAGGCGTCGAGATCGTCGATCTGCTCGCCCACGCCGATGGCATGGATCGGCAGGCCGAACCTGTCGGCCAGCGCCACCAGCACGCCGCCGCGCGCGGTGCCGTCCAGCTTGGTCATCACCAGTCCCGACACGTCTGCCAGCTTGCGGAAGGTTTCCACCTGGCTCAGCGCGTTCTGGCCAGTGGTCGCGTCCAGCACCAGAAGGGTGTTGTGGGGCGCCGAGGGATCCTTCTTGCGGATGACGCGGACGATCTTGGCCAGTTCCTCCATCAGGTCGGCGCGGTTCTGCAAGCGGCCCGCGGTGTCGATCAGCAACAGATCGGCCCCGTCCGCCTCGGCCCGCGTCATCGCGTCCCAAGCGAGGCTCGCCGGGTCCGAGCCCTGCGCCGCCACCATCACCGGCACGCCCGCGCGGCTTCCCCAGACCTGCAACTGCTCGACCGCCGCCGCACGGAAGGTGTCGCCCGCCGCGATCACGACGTTCTTGCCGGCGGCCTTGAGCTGGCTGGCAAGCTTGCCGATGGTCGTGGTCTTGCCCGAGCCGTTGACGCCCACCACCAGCACGACCTGCGGCTTCTTCGGATACAGCGGCAGCGGACGCGCGACGGGGGTCATGATCCGCGTCACCTCGTCGGCCAAAGCCTGCTTGAGTTCGGTCGCGCTGATGCGGCGGCCCATGCGGCCTTCGGCGATGTTCGCGGTCACCCGCAGTGCGGTGTCGGTGCCCATGTCGGCCGAGATCAGCATATCCTCCAGTTCCTCCAGCATCGCATCGTCAAGCTCGCGCCGCGCCTCGGCAGGGGCGGTCTCGGTGCGGCCGAACAGGCGGCCCATCAGGCCGGGGCGGGATTCAGTCGGCTGGGGGGCGGCTGCGGGCTGCGGGGACGCAGCGGGGGCGGCGGGCACAGGCTCGATCCTGCGCGGGGCGGGTTGCTCGGCGGGCGGGGGCGACTGGTCGGCATGGTCCGCGACAAGGCTGTCAAGTCCACCGCCGATCTTCGACGAGGACTTCGTCAGACGCTCGCGCAGCTTGGAAAAGAACGACATGCCGGGCCACCTTTCGTTGTGCTGCGGAAACTAGGGCTTCGGGCGCGAAAGGGGAAGGGCAGCGCCGGGGTGGCCGAAGCTCATCCTGAGCAAGAGGAACCGTGGGCGCCCTGCATAGACCTTCGGCGCGGCACGGGGGCGCGTTCACCCGCCGTCGCGCTGTCCCTTCAGCCGCGCGGTCCAGTCCTCGACCGCCATGTTGTCCAGCCGCCGACGGGCCAGCGCCCGCCAGCCCTCGGACAGCACCGCCAGTTCCGCCATGGCCGCCAGTTCCGCCCGGTTCAGCCGGTCGCGGTAAAGGACGTGCCACAGCCGGTCCAGCGTCCAGTCGGGGGCGCGGCGGTCCGCCAGCACCAGCCCGTCGCCCGGCGCGACCATGCCCGGTTCGATCACCCGGTAATACCAGCCGGTGCGGGCGCTGTCCTGCACGCGGCGGGCCATGTCGGGAATGCCAAAGCGGATGTTCAGCTTCCAGCAGGGCTGGCGGGCCTGCGACACCTCGACCAGCGCGGCGCCCAGACGGAAGCGGTCGCCCACGGCGACGCCGGATTCCGTCAGCCCGAGGCTCGACAGGTTCTCGCCGAAGCCGCCGGGGGCGAGTTGCGGCAGGTCGCCCAGATCCGCGCGCCACGACGGACAGTGGCCCGCATCATAGTGATGGACAGCCTTCTCCGGTCCGCCGTGGCGGGGATCGGCTTGGGCGTCGCCCTCGAAGCCCTCGGTCCCCAGCCACAGAGGCCGGTCCATGGGATGCTTGCCGATGGCGCTGAGAACGCCCGGCGCGATGGGCGCGACCCCGCCGATGCGGATGGGGCCGAGAGGGATCATCGGAACGCTCGTGAAAAAGGGGCGGCAGGTTGCGCCGCCCCTTCATGCCTTGGTCCGGCGGCGGGGCAAAGCCCCGTGCCGGTCGCGATCAGGCCTTGTCGAGATAGATGTCGACCAGCTTGCCCAGCATCTCCAGCGCATCCTCGCGCGAACGCTGGAAGCTGTTGCGGCCGATGATCGAGCCGTTGCCGCCGCCGTCGCGGATCGCGCGGGCATCCTCGTAGACCGCGTCCGAACCCTTGGCAGCACCTCCCGAGAAGATCACGATCCGGCGGCCGCCGAAGGCCGCGTCCATGCAGTGACGCACACGGGCGGCCTGCGTGGAAATGTCGATGCCCTGATCCTGGTAGACCTTCTTCGCGTCCTTGTTCTCAAGATGGTCGGTGGACAGCTTGATCTTGATGACATGGGCGCCCAGCAGCGCCGCGATCTGGGCGGCATAGGCCGCGATGTCGATGGCGGTTTCGCCGTCCTTGCTGATCGCCTCGCCGCGCGGATAGGACCAGATCACCGTCGGGATGCCATAGGCCGCAGCCTCGGCCCGCATTTCGGAAATCTCCTCGAACATGTCCAGCGCCATGTCCGAGCCGGGATAGATGGTGAAGCCGATGGCCGCGCAGCCCAGCCGCGCCGCGTCCCGCACGGTGGCGACAACGGCCTGGTTCTTGCCAGCCGTGTCGCTCATCAGCGAGTTGGCGCTGTTGCATTTCAGGATCGTCGGGATCTGGCCTGCAAAGGTGTCGGCCCCCGCCTCGATCATCCCCAGCGGCGCGGCATAGGCGTTCAGGCCTGCGTCGATCGCCAGCTTGTAGTGGTAATGGGGATCATAGCCCAGCGGGTTCTTGGCAAAGGACCGCGCGGGGCCGTGCTCGAAGCCCTGGTCCACGGGCAGGATGATCATCTTGCCGGTGCCGGCAAGTTTCCCGGTCATCAGCATCCGGGCCAGGTTGCCCTTCACCCCGGGGTTCTCGCTCTCGTAATTGGCAAGGATCTTCTTGACGGTGTCGGTCATCTGCATCGGGCTGGCTCCGCGTTGGTCATTGTCGGCGTTCCCATATCAGACAAGTGCGGGAACGAAAGGGCGGTTGCGCTAACGGGTCCGTTCCGCACGGATCGGCGGGCGGAACGGGGCGCCTTCGAGCAACGTTACCGTGCCGAAAGCAGAGCCATCGGGAAGAAAGGCATCCCATGTCCCACAACGACAACATTCCAGGGCGTTCCGCCCGCCGCCATCGGCCGGCGATCTGGGCCATCGCCGTCGCAATCGGGCTGGCGGTGGTCGCCTTACTGCTGTTCGCGCCGATGGGCGGCGACCCTGAGACCGGCGATGTCGAGATCATCGCGCCCGGCACCGACGCCCTGCAGTCGGACGGCGCCACCAGCACGGACGCAGCGCCGCCGGCCAGCAACTGATCCACCATCCATGAAAAGGGCGGCCGCCGGGCCGCCCTTGCGCCTTGCGGCAGCCGTTCTCAGCGCTTCGAAGCGATCAGCGCGGCCACGCCGGGCAAGTCCTTGCCTTCCATCCATTCAAGGAAGGCACCGCCCGCGGTCGAGATGAAGGTGAAGTCACCCGCCACCCCCGCCTTGTTCAGCGCCGCGACCGTGTCTCCGCCGCCCGCGACCGAGATCAACTGGCCCGCCCGCGTCATCTCGGCGGCCACCTTTGCGGCGGCGTTGGTCGCCGCGTCGAACGGCTCGATCTCGAAGGCGCCGAGCGGGCCGTTCCAGATCAGCGTCCGGCACTGGCCGAAGACCTCGCGGATCTTCGCCACCGTCTGCGGGCCTGCGTCGAGGATCATCGCATCGGCGGGGCAGGCGTTGGCGGGGACCACCTCGCTGGGGGCGTTGGCGGCGAACTCGCGGGCGATCACGACATCGACCGGCAGGTGGATGGTGCAGCCTTCTCCCTGCGCCCGCGACAGGATCTCGCGGGCGGTGTCGGCCATGTCGCGCTCGGCCAGGCTTTTCCCGACCTCGATGCCCTGGGCCACCAAGAAGGTGTTGGCCATGCCGCCGCCGATCACCAGATGATCGACCTTGGAGATCAGGTTCGACAGCAGGTCCAGCTTGGTCGAGACCTTGGCCCCGCCGACGATGGCGACGACCGGTCGCTCGGGCGTGCCCAGCGCGGCGTCCAGCGCATTCAGCTCGGCCTCCATCAGCTTGCCGGCCCCGGCGGGCATCAGCCGCGCCAGCCCCTCGGTCGAGGCATGGGCCCGGTGCGCGGCCGAGAAGGCGTCGTTCACATAGGCCTGGCCAAGCGCTGCCAGCGAGGCGGTGAAGGTCTGGTCGTTCTCCTCCTCGCCCGGATAGAAGCGGGTGTTTTCCAGCAGCAGCACGTCGCCCGGCTTCAGCGCGGCGACCGCGCGCTTGGCATCGCCGCCGATCGCCTCATCGGCGAAGGCGACGGGCTGGCCGAGCGCCTGTTCCAGCGCGGGCAGGATCTGCTGGAGACTCATCTCATCGACGCGCTTGCCCTTTGGCCGGTCGAAATGGGCCAGCAGGACGGGGATGCCGCCCTTGCCCTGGATCGCCTTGACGGTCGGCACGATCTTCTCGATCCGTGTTGCATCGGTGACTCGGCCACCCTCGACCGGCACGTTCACGTCCACGCGGGTCAGGACGACCTTTCCGTCCAGGTCCATGTCGTCAATGGTATTGAAGCGCGCCATCGGGCATCCTTCCTGCCTTGAGGATTTGTCCGTGCTTGTCGCCAAAGGGTGACGGCGCGTCAACTCTGCGTCAACCGCCCCTGTCCATGGCGGACCCATGCGGGGCGTCAGGCGTTGCGTCGGTGCCGCGGCCCGCCTAGACCGGCGCCGCAGAAACGAAAGGAACCCCGATGGCCGAGATCAAGGACCCGGAGAACACGATCATCATCGAGCTGAAGGACGGCCGCGTGGTGGTCGAGCTTCTGCCCGACGTCGCCCCCAAGCACACAGCCCGGATGAAGGAACTGGCCCGCGCCGGCAAATACGACAACGTGGCCTTTCACCGCGTGATCGAGGGTTTCATGGCCCAGACCGGCGACGTCCAGCACGCCAACATGGAAAAGGACTACAACCCCGGCCGTGCGGGCACCGGCGGGTCGGACATGCCGGACTTGCCGGCCGAGTTCTCGAAACTGCCGCACGCCCGCGGCACCATCGGGGCGGCGCGGTCGCAGAGCCCCAACAGCGCCAACAGCCAGTTCTTCATCAACTTCAAGGACAACGATTTCCTGAACGGCCAATACACCGTCTACGGCCAGGTGATCGAGGGGATGGAGCACGTGGACAAGATCGCCCGCGGCGAGCCGCCGGCGAACCCGGACCGCATGATCTCGATGAAGGTTGCCGCCGATGCGTAAGCTGCTGATCTCTTCTGCCCTGATCCTGTCCGGGGGCATGGCCGCCGCGCAGGACGCCCCGCAGGCCACCGATGGTCCCGGTCCCAACATGGTGATCGAGGTCGCGGATGCCGCCGGCAACGCCAAGGGCACGATCGTGCTGGACCTGCTGGCCGACAAGGCCCCGAACCATGTCGAGCGGCTGGTAACACTGGCGCAGCAGGGCGCCTATGATGGCGTCGTCTTCCATCGCGTGATCGACGGCTTCATGGCCCAGACAGGCGATACCGAATTCGGCAAGCAGGGCGCGGACCTTTCTCGCGCCGGCATGGGCGGGTCGGACCTGCCGGACCTGAAGGCCGAATTCAATGACGAAAGCTTCCAGGCCGGCACCGTGGGCATGGCCCGCAGCCAGGACCCGGACAGCGCCAACAGCCAGTTCTTCATCGACCTTGCCCCGGCGCCGTTCCTTGACGGACAATACACCGTGGTGGGCCAGCTTGTCGAAGGCTGGGACGTGCTGAACGCGATCAAGAAGGGCGACTCGAACGCCAATGGCGCGGTCGAAGAACCCGACTACATGGCGCGCGTCACCATCGCCGAGTGATCCCCATGGAACCCCCGCCGCGGCGGGGGTTCTTCGTTTCCGGGTGGCGCGCGCCACGGAAAATCCCGGTCTTTCCCTCACATGCGCGCCAGCGGCCTCATCCGCTCGGAACCCTCTTCCCCGCCATCGGTTCGGACCAGAGGCCAAGGAGGACAGAGGGTGAGCGAAGCCGGAAAGAAGATCGACGACCATGCGCCACCCGATCTGCCGGCGGAAGCCCGTGACAGCTATGGGGATGCGCTTGATCTCGGGGCTGCGGAAACGCTGGTGCTTGGGTTTCTTGCCGGCGTGTTCATCGCCTTCGGCTCGGTCGCCTTTCTCGTGGTGATGGCGGTTCCCGAAGGGTCGGTTCCCTTCGGCATCCTGCAGGTGGGGGCGGGACTTGCCTTTTCGCTGGGCCTGATCCTGGTGCTGGTGGCAGGGGCCGAGCTGTTCACCGGCAACACCCTCATGCTGGGGCGGCTGTTCAAGGGGCAGTCCTCGTTTTCCGCGATCGGGCGCGCCTGGGCGCTGGCATGGACCGGCAATCTCGCGGGCTCGGTCTTCGTGGTGGTCCTGTTCATCGCCGCCGGCGGGCATGAGGCGGGCGAGGGGTTGCTGGCCTCGGCCGCGCTGGAGGTCGCCGGGCAGAAGACGGCCAAGTCGGCGGGGGCGACATTCGCCTCGGGCATCCTGGCCAACATGCTGGTCTGCCTTGCGGTGTGGATGAGCTATGCCGCCCGCACCACGCAGGGCAAGATCCTGGCGCTGGTGCCGCCGATCGCGGCCTTCGTGGCGGCGGGACTGGAACATTCCGTCGCCAACATGTCGCTGATCCCGATGGGACTGGGGGTGATGTGGCTGGACCCCGCCGCCGGGGCCGACCCCTCGTTGGGGATGGGCGGGATGGCGGCCAACCTGTTCTGGGCCACGCTGGGCAACATCGTGGGCGGCGGGTTGATCGCCGGCTGCTACTGGTTCGCCTATGACCGCGACGGCTGAGTTCCGCCGCCAGAAGCCGCTGGCCCTTGGTCCGGCGCGCCGCCAATATGAACCGGCGGGAACATCAGGAAAGACATGATGCAGGCGACGATGACCACCATCCTGTCCGTAGCCTTCGCCGGCTATCTCGTCGTCACCGTGACCTACATCATCTCAGAGAACCGCCGCCCCAGCGCGACCTTCGCCTGGATGCTGCTGTTCTTCGTTCTGCCCGGCCTCGGCGTGGTCGTCTACCTGCTGTTCGGGCGCAAGCACCAGGATTTCGGCCAGACCGGCAACCTGATGCGCCAGGAACTTGCCGACCGGCTGAACCCGGTATTCGCGGCACTCGCGCCGGAACACGAGCGGGCGGTGGCCCGCATGGACGCGAACGGCGGGTCGGGGCGCACGCTGGCGCAGCTTGTCTACAACACCAGCCATTCGACGATCACCACCCGCAACGAGGTTCGCATCCTGCATGACGCGAAAGAGGCCTATCCGCCGCTGATCGAGGACATGAAGGCGGCACGCCAGTCCATCCACCTGCAGTATTTCAGCTGGAACACCGACGCGCTGGCCGACGAGCTTTACGAGATCCTGTCCGCCAAGGCCGCCGAGGGCGTGGATGTGCGCATCATCTACGACCCGGTCGGCTCGCTCTTCATGCTCAAGCGGCGTCTCATCAGGAAGATGCGCGCGGCGGGCATCAGGATGGAGCCCTTTTCGAAGCTATGGCGCGTCCACACCATTTCCTATCGCAACCACCGCAAGATCGCGGTCTTCGACGGGGTGGTCGGCCACACGGGCGGGCTGAACATCGGGTGCGAGCATATCAGGCCGCCCGAAGGCTTCGAGACCTGGCGCGACACCAACATCCGCGTCGTGGGCTCGGCCGCGACGCTGCTGCAGGCGGTTTTCGCCGTGGACTGGCACAACGCCACCGGCGAGGACCTTTTCCGGCCCGAAAACTTCTCGCCCGCGACCGACCGGCTGGCCGATGCGCATCTGCCGGTGCAGATGACGCTGTCGGGGCCGGATTCCGAATGGCAAGCGATCCGCCAGCTTTACTTCGCCATGATCACCAGCGCCCGCAAGCGCGTCTACATGCAGTCGCCCTTCTTCATCCTCGACACCAGCATCTCGGAGGCGCTGAAGGCGGCGGCGCTGTCGGGCGTCGACGTGCGGGTGATGATCAGCGAGCGCGGCACCAACCAGCATGTGCCCTACTGGGCCGCCAACACCTACATGGAGGAGATCGCCGCCTCGGGCGCCAGCGTGCTGCTGTATGAACCGGGCTACATGCACGCCAAGACGGTCATCACCGATGGGGTGGTCTGTTCGGTCGGCTCGGCCAACATCGACATCCGCAGCTTCAGCATCAACTATGAACTGAACGCGGTGATCTATGACGCCGGGCTGTCGGAACAGCTTGAAAGGGCGTTCCTTGAGGACAGCAGGCACTGCCGCGCCTTCACGGCCGAGGAATACCGCAGCCGCAACGCCGCGCTGCGCTTTCGCGATTCGGTCGCGCGGCTGTTTTCCCCGCTGATGTGACGGCTCAGCGCCAGGGAAGCTCGACCGCCTCGCCGGGGCTGAGCGGCTGGAAGCACCGGCGGGGAAGGCCACGGGCGTCCAGCACCCGGCGGAGTTCGTGGCAGGGTTCTTCCTGCGCCTCGTAGGTCATCTGAAAGGTGCCCCAGTGATGGCCGAAGGCGCGGCGGGCGCCGGTATCCAGCATGATCTGCACGGCCTCGTTCGGATTGACATGCTGGGCCTGCATGAACCAGCGCGGCTCATAGGCGCCGATGGGCAGGATCGCCACGTCAGGCCGGCCGAAGCGTTCCGGGATACGGGGGAAGATCCTGCCGTCGCCATAGGCGGTGTCGCCGACATGATAAAGGACGCCCCCGCCGGGACTGGTCAGGACAAAGGAACACCACAGCGTCATCCGCCGGTCCGCCACGCCGCGCCCCGACCAGTGGAAGGCCGGTTCCAGATGAACGGCAAGGCGGGGCGACAACACGGCCGTCTCGCCCCAGTCATAGGCTTCGACCCCGGCGCCCGGATCATGGCGGTGGATCAGCACGTCATTGCCCAGGGGCGCAATGATCCTCGGCTCCCACCGGCGCGACAGGCGGATCAGCGCGGGGATGTCCATGTGGTCGTAATGGTTGTGGGTCAGCAGGATCGCGTCGATCGGCGGCAGGTCGTCGAAGCGGATGCCCGGCGGCTGCGCCCGGCGCGGGCCGGTGCCGGGGACAGGTCCCAGCCGGTCGGCATAGACGGGGTCGACCAGCAGGTTCGTCCCCGCCACCTGCACCAGCAGGCTGGCATGGCCAATCATCGCGATCCGCAGCCCGCCATGCCGCTGCGGCGGGCGGTCGAAGCGCGGCTCGGGGGTGACGGGCGGCCAGAAGCGCGCCGTCTTGACCGCGTTCATCCAGGCAAGCTCAAGCAGGCTGTTGGCCTCGGGTTCCCGGGGGGAATGAAAGCGCAGCCCGTCGAAATGGTCGGACACCGGGCCACTGTAGAACGGATTGCGCGGCATGGGCGGGGGGCCTCAGACCCGGCCGAGGCCGATGCCCACGAAAAGCCAGCCCAGACCCTGCGAGATCAGGTCCACCGACAGGAACAGCCCCAGAATCCACAGGCTGTTGACCGGCCATCCGGCCATCACGACCAGCGCCACGATGATGCTGAGGATGCCCATTGCCAGCACCCAGCCCCAGCCCTTGCGCGGCCGTTCACGCATGGCAAGCACGATCCGCACGATCCCCGAGGCGATCAGCATGGCCGCCAGCAGCAGCGTGATGACGGTGGAGGCCAGCAGCGGGTCCATGAAGGCGAAGAGCCCCGCCAGCCCGTAAAGGATGGCAGCGCCGATCAGGAAGATCGCCCGTGTCCAGCCCTTGACGCCAAAGGCCATGACCATCTGCGCCACGGCCCCGGCGATCATCAGGATGCCCACATAATAGACGGTGGCGACAGTGGCGACATACAGGTTGGCGAAGGCGATGATGCCGAGGGCGATCAGCGCGATGCCCAGGACGATGAACCAGCCCCTTCTGCTGCGCAGCGTCTCGGCGTCGCGTTCGGCGTTGGCGGTGATGTCGGTCATGGCCCGGGGACTCCCTTCATGTTCATGCTGCAGGATACAAGGGCGTCGGCAACCTGCAGGCTGTCACAGGATCAACGATGAGAACTGTCGGGGCGTTCCAACCCCTTGGGGATCGTGGCATCCCGATCTTCGTCACGACCATGGAACGAAACCCCGGCGGGGTTTGTTCAGGTGCCATAAGCAACTGCCCTTTCGAAAGGACACCGAAGATGGCCAACAACCCCACCAACGCCCAGAACGACATGAACCAGGCCGCCAAGGACGTGAAGGACGCCGCGCAGGATACTGCCAAGGATGTGAAGCACGGCGTCAACAAGCTGGCCGACGACGCCAAGGACGCGTGGAACGAGGCCACCGGCAACACCAACGCCGACAAGATCAAGAGCGTCGCCGCTGACGTGGCAAACACGGCCAAGGAGCGTGGCGCCGAGTATGTGGACCGCGCCAAGTCCGAGGCTGACCGCCTGTATCGCGAAGGCGAGCGCCGCGCCCATGAGGTGGCGGAATATGCCGGCGATTATTACGACGAGATGTCGGACATGGTCCGCCGCAAGCCCGCGCAGGCGCTGGGCATCGCGGCCGGCATCGGCTTTCTCGTCGGCCTGATCCTCGCGCGTCGCTGATCCGATGTTCGATTACGCGCGCAACATGCAGCTCGCGCTGAGCGACGCGGGCCGGAGGGTCGCCATGAAGGCGGCCGCCGGCGCCGTCTTCGCACTGGCGGCGGGCTTCCTGCTGGCGGCGTTGTGGACGTTCCTTGCGCGCAACCTCGGCTGGGGCCCGCTGGGGGCCTCGCTTGCCATCGGCCTCCTGTTCGTGATCATCGGCGTCGTGCTTCTGTCGATGTCGAAGAAGGTCGAGCACCCGGTGCCCAGCACCGACGAGCTGAAGGCCGAGGTCGAGACGCGGCTGAGCCTCGCCACCGACGCGGCGCTGGAAAAGGCCCGCGTCAAGGCGACCGAGGTCGTGGACACCGTCGAGAACAAGGTGCACACGCTGATGGACAATGCGGCCTACAAGGCCGAGAAGTTCGCCAGCGACGCCGAGGCGAAGGTCCAGGGGTTCACCCGCAATGTCGCCGGGCAGGCGGCACAGAAGGTCGGTCTGACGCCGGGCTTCTTGGCCGAGGCGCAGAACACCGTGGACCGCGTCAAGCATTCGGACATGGCCACGATACCGCCGCTGCTCAGCGCCTTCGCGATCGGGATCGCCATCGCCAACCGGGTCAAGGGCCGCCGCCAGTCGGACGACCGCCACGATTACGACCCGTATGACGACGATGACCAGTACCGCGACGACGACCGCTACGTCTGAGACATGAAAAAGGGCCGCGGATTGCGGCCCTTTTTTCCTGCGGAAATCCTGTTCAGCTATTGGCTTCGCGGATCTTGTCGGCAGCCTGCTTGTCATAGGCGACCCCGGTGCGATCCAGAAGCTGGTCGAGTTCGCCCGACAGCGTCATCTCGGTGATGATGTCGCAGCCGCCGACGAATTCGCCCTTGACGTAAAGCTGCGGCACGGTCGGCCAGTCCGAGAAATCCTTGATGCCCTGCCGCATGTCGTCGCTGGAAAGCACGTTCACGTCGCGGTAGGCCACGCCCATGTAGTTCAGCACGCCAGCGACGCGGCTTGAGAATCCGCATTGCGGAACCTCGCGCGTGCCCTTCATGAACAGCACGACATCGTTGTTGTCGATCAGTTCCTGGATTGCGGTGCGGGTGTCGGTCATTTCGGGTATGTCCCCAAGCAAGTTGCGATCAGTCGGGTGCCTTGGTCGTCAGCGCCAGCGCGTGCAGCGCCCCGGTCGGGCCGTCCATGCGGCCCTTCAGCGCAGCATAGACCATGCGCTGCTGCTGGACCCGGTTCTTGCCGCGGAAGCTTTCATCGACGACCTCGGCGGCATAGTGGTTCCCGTCGCCCGCAAGGTCGGTGATCGTGATCTGGGCCGACGGAAAAGCCTCGCGGATCAACGTTTCGATCTCGTAGGCTTCGATCGCCATGTCACAACCTCCGGGTTCCTCTGCTGCCGTCTGACTTAGGCCGGAGGGAGGGGGGGTGCAAGGGGCGCGCCGGGAACGCGGCGGCCGGACGGTCGTTGATCCCGTGTCACCGGGTTATGGAAGGCTGCACGATGTCGGACCGCAGGCAGGAACGGCTGCAGATGGTCGCCACCCAGATCGAGGCGCGCGGCGTCCGCGACCCCCGGGTGCTGGAGGCGATGCGGCATGTCCCGCGCGAGGCCTTTGTGCCGGGCAGCGGCGCCGATGCCTATGCCGACCGCCCGCTTCCGATCGGCGAGGGGCAGACGATTTCGCAGCCCTATATCGTCGCGGCGATGCTTGAAGCGGCCGAGATCAGCCCGGACGACCGCGTGCTCGAGATCGGCGCGGGTTCCGGCTATGCCGCCGCCGTGGCCGGCAGGCTGGCGCGAGAGGTCATAGCCGTCGAGCGCATCGGACCGCTGGCCGCGGCGGCGCGAGAGCGGCTGGCGCGGCTCGGCTATGAAAACATCGAGATCCGCCATGACGACGGCTCGCGGGGCTGGCCCGAAAAGGGCGCGTTCGATGCGATCCTGGTCGCCGCGGCCGGACCCGAGGTGCCGCCCGCCCTGCTGGCGCAGCTTGCGCCGGGCGGTCGGCTGGTGATGCCGGTCGGGCCGCGACACGCGATGCAGCGGCTGCTGCGCCTGCGTCGGACCCGGGGAGGCATCGAACGGGATGACCTTGGGGCCGTCGCCTTTGTCCCACTCATCGGGGCCGAGGGATTCACCGAGGACATCCGGTTGCCACATGAACATCGCAGAAACGAAGGGACATCCCAATGACCGGATTGCAGATCGAACGCGAGGAAAGCGACAAGGGCGGACGCTATGTCGCCCGGCTGGACGGCGCCGAGGCCGAGATGACCTGGACCGCGTCGGACAGCATCGACATCATCGACCACACCTTTGTCCCGCCCGAGCTGCGCGGCCAATCGGTCGGGCAGGCGCTGGTGGCCCGCGCCGTCGAGGACGCCCGCGCGAACGGGCGCAGGCTGCTGCCGCTTTGCAGCTTTGCCGCCGCGCAGTTCCGCCGCCACCCGGAATGGCACGACATTCTGCCGCATTGAACGCAAACAGTTTTCCGCGCTTCGAGGGTTGACCCATTCATCCCGAATATCCGAGGGTCCGCCCGCCCAGTCCTGCCGCGCGCAACCGGGCGTTGACGACTTCAGGACCGACCGATGCTGATTTCAACCCGCCGCACCATCCTGGCCGCCGCTCTGGCTCTTGCCCTTCCGCCGATTGCCGCCACGGCGCATGAAAAATCGTGGCCGACCGGCCCGGTGCATCTTCATGTCGGATTTCAAACGGGTTCGTCACCCGACACGCTGGCCCGGCTGATCGCCGGGCCCTTGTCCAAGCGGCTGGGGCAGCCGGTGGTGGTCGAGAACAACGAGGGCGAGAGCGGTGTCGCCGGCATCCGGCAGATGCTGGCCGCATCTCCTGACAACCACGCTTTCGCGATCACCAGCAACGGGCCGTTGACAGCCTCTCCGCGATTGATGTCGGACCCGGGCTATGACGTGGTGGCCGACATCGCGCCCGTGGCGCTGATCGCGACCTCGCCGCTGGTCCTGGCGGTGTCGACTGATGCTGCCTACACGGATGTTTCCGGCTTCGTCAGGGCCGCGCAGGCCGAATCCGGGACGATCCGCTACGGCTCGGTCGGGCAAGGGTCGGCCGCCCATCTGACCGCCGAGCTTTTCGCAGCGGCGGCGGGCATCGAGATGCGGCATGTCCCCCTTGCCAGCTACGCCGAGGTCACCAGTTCCATCCTCGAGAACGCCATCGAGGCGGGCTTCATGGCGCCCTCGGCCGCGCTGCCCCATGTCGAGTCCGGCACGATGCGAATCCTTGGCGCCACCTGTGCCGAGGCCTCCCCGCAGATGCCCGAAGCGCCGGTGATGGCGGGGCAGGCGGGCCTGCCCGACGATTTCGGTGCCGAGCTGTGGAACGCCATCATCGCCCCCGCCGGGACCGACCCCCAGGTGATCCGGCGACTGAATGCCATGATCAACGACATCCTTGCCGATCCTGCCCTGCAGGAAGAACTGCTTGGGACGGGATGGCAGGCCCAGGGCGGCACGCCCGCCGACCTGGCCGCGCGGATCGAGGCCGACACAGTCCTTTGGGGCACGATGATCGACAGGATCGCCGCAGCCGACTGAGCCTTCGCCGTAGCGGACCGATGGCACCGCGATCTTTCGGGAAGGGACAACGGCCCCCGGGTTTCCCCTGTATGCCCTGGATGGCCGCCTTCGCGATCTTAGGCAATGCGGAGGAACGCTCGGCCCGGGGCAGCGCGGACCTTCACCGCAGCAGCCTTGCCGAAACGTCCATTGCCCATGAAGGGTCATCTTCAGCATCCCCGCGCTGATGTGACTGATTTGGCATCATACTGTTTTTATTATGGATTTCGACCTTCACCGGAGCTGACCCTGCCAGAAGCAGACTGAATTACCAAGGCATCCGGCGATCTTCGTCATCACTCAGGCAGAATCTTTACCCATGTCGAAGGTTGTCACATGCCGCATCGCGATGCCCCTGATCGCCGCCTCCGCTCGCCTCTTCTTTCCGTAACGGCGCTGACATCGTCTGCGCGCCTGTCGCCCATGCGCAGGAAGTCGTCGAGAACATCGCGCTGGACGAGATCCTGATGACCTCGATCCCGTCCATCGCGACCTCGGTGCAGAACGCCCCCTCCTCGATCACGGTGATCGACCAGAAGGTGATCCAGACCAGCGGCGCACGCGATATTCGCGACCTGCTGCTGACTAGGCCGAGGCGGAACCTGACTTGCAGCAACGACGGCAACTCGGGCGTGTCTTTCCGGGGCCTTTCCAGCAGCCGCACGCTGAGGCTGATCGACGGCAAGCGGGTCAGCACCCGCAACACCCTCGCCCGGAGCTTATGGAGGCGACCTGAAGATCGTCCCGCCAGACGCCAGAGACTGCATCAAGGTCGTGCTGGGACCGATGTCCACGTTTCACGGCTCGGACGCGATGGGCAAGGTCATCAACATCATCACCAGGAAGGGCACCCATGTTTCGGGGCCGCCGCGCGACAACCTCAGCCTCTCGGCAGGCCGGGCGCGCTCGACCTGCGCAACCTCGCACGATCATCGGCGACCCGGACTGACCCCAGGACCTCGGACAACTGCGAGATCGGGTTGAACTATCAGGGTGCGGACACAGGCTGGGAGATCACCGCCTTCCACAACGACATCAAGGACATGCTGGCGTCCGGCGCACCGGCGAGTTCACGCCCGACGGCAGTCCCCTGTTTCAACGCGACAACTTCGACCATGGCAAGACCTCGGGTATGGAGTTCGGGGGCGAGCATTACCTGAACGACGACCTGCTGTGGACGACCTCGGACATCTGGATCGCGAAAACCGAGTTCGAGCATGGTGATTTCGACACCGCCCATCCGATGGCGACGACGACCGGATGGAACGTCGCCACCCGGTTGGCGTGGCAGGCGAGTGACCGGCTGAACCTGTCGGGTCAGGTCATCTATGTCGGCAAGCGGGCCGGTCATGTGGTCGAGGATGACATGGATCTGGGTCCGGGCAAGCAGCCCTCAGTCCCAGACGGGCAGAACAGTGATCCCTGTTACATGGTGGACGTGGCCGCGTGCTGCGATCTGACCGACGGCACGCTGTTCCATGCGAGCGTCGGCAATCTGTCCGACGACCAGCCCAAGGCGGAGGTGGACTATCGCGAGGACGGCTGCCTGTTCAAGATCGGCCTGGCGACCCGCTTCTGAGGGGGCTTCTCGAATGATCGGCCCGACCGGGCTTTCAGCCGTCGCAGGTGATGCGGAAATCATGCGCTGCGGTAGTTCTTCATGCTGTCTGTCGCTTGGTTTGCACAACCCATCGCCTGACCCACGGAAATGCTTGACCGCTGCCGGGCTGCTCATCCATATCCGCGCGACAATCAAGGCCGCATCAAACAGGCCGCCAAGGCCCAGGCAAAGCGGCAGCGACGGGGAGGGATCTCGACATGAGCGGCCTGCTGGCCATGTCCCGCGGCATCGACCGCATCAACACGGTGATCGGACGCAGCGTGAGCTGGCTGATCCTTGTCGCCGTGCTTGTCAGCGCGGGGAACGCGATCATCCGCAAGGTATGGTCGATTTCCTCGAACGCCTGGCTGGAACTGCAATGGTATCTGTTCGGCGCGGCCTTCCTGCTGGCGGCGGCCTATACGCTGCTGGAAAACGAACATATCCGCATCGACATCATCTACGGCGGTCGCTCGCGCCGGACCCAGCACTGGATCGACCTGATCGGGCATGTGCTGTTCCTGATGCCCTTCGTCATCCTGATGATCTGGCTGATGGTGCCTTGGCTGGAACGCTCGATCGCCTCGGGCGAACGGTCCATGAACGCGGGCGGGCTGGTCCTGTGGCCGGCCAAGGCGCTGCTGCTGGCGGGGTTCGTGCTGCTGTTCTTCCAAGGGATATCCGAGATCATCAAGAAGATCGCGGTGATGCGCGGCATCATCCCCGACACGCAGGCGCAGTTCTCGGCCCATGGCGAGGTCGTTATCGACGACAAGCTGCTGTCCGAGGCGGGCTTTGCCGATCCTGATCATCCGCTGACGGACCAGATCGACCATCCCCTTGACCACAGCACCAACCATACCGACCGGGGACCGCGCAAATGATGGAACTGATCGCGCAGAACATGGCGCCGATCATGTTCGCAAGCCTCGTGGTGTTCCTGCTGCTGGGCTACCCCGTCGCCTTCGCGCTGGCCGCCAACGGATTGCTGTTCTTCGTCATCGGGGTGGAACTCGCGCGCCTGTCGGGCGGCAACATCAACCTGTCCTGGAACCTGCTGCAGGCCATGCCCGACAGGCTGTGGGGGTTGTTATCCAACGAGACATTGCTGGCCATCCCCTTCTTCACCTTCATGGGCATCGTGCTTGAGAAATCCGGCATGGCCGAGGATCTGCTCGACACCGTCGGCCAGCTTTTCGGACCCGTGCGGGGCGGCCTTGCCTATGCCGTCATCATCGTCGGCGCCCTGCTGGCGGCGACGACGGGCGTGGTCGCAGCCTCGGTGATCGCGATGGGGTTGATCTCGCTGCCGATCATGCTGCGCTATGGCTATGACCGGCGGATCGCCTCGGGGACCATCGCGGCCTCGGGGACGCTGGCGCAGATCATCCCGCCCAGCCTGGTGCTGATCGTTCTGGCCGACCAGCTCGGCCGGTCGGTGGGCGACATGTACAAGGGCGCCATGATCCCGGGTCTCGTGCTGACCGGGTTCTACATGGCCTATATCTTCGTGATGACGATCATCCGCCCGAACTCGATGCCAGCGCTGCCGAAAGAGGCACGGACGCTGGGTTCCGGCGTGACCTCGCTGCTGGTGGCGCTGGGCCTGACGGGTGCGCTGGCCTATGCGCTGTTCATCTGGATGTATCCGAGCTACGGCACCAACGCGGATATCCTCGCGCCCTCGGCCGCGGTGATCGTGATCTACGTTCTGGCGCTGCTGGATCGGACGCTGAAGACCAACGTGATGAGCCGTCTGGCGCAGCAGGTCATCATCGTCCTGATCCCGCCGCTGGCGCTGATCTTCCTGGTGCTGGGCACGATCTTCCTGGGCATCGCCACGCCGACCGAAGGCGGGGCGATGGGCGCCGTCGGCGCGCTGATCCTGGCCGGGGCCAAGGGCCGGCTGGGCGGCGGGGTGATCCCGCAGGCGCTGACGGCCACGACGCGGCTGTCGTCCTTCGTCATGTTCATCCTGATCGGGGCGCGGGTCTTCTCGCTGACCTTCTACGGGGTGAACGGGCATATCTGGGTCGAGCACCTGCTGACCTCGCTGCCCGGCGGCCAGTATGGCTTCCTGATCGTCGTCTCGATCCTGGTCTTCCTGCTGGCCTTCTTCCTCGACTTCTTCGAACTGGCCTTCATCATCGTGCCGCTGCTGGCGCCGGCGGCGGAAAGCCTGGGGATCGACCTGATCTGGTTCGGCGTGTTGCTGGGAGTGAACATGCAGACCTCGTTCATGCACCCGCCTTTCGGCTTTTCGCTGTTCTTCCTGCGGTCGGTCGCGCCAAAGGTCCCCTACAAGGACAAGGTCACCGGCTTGATGATGGAGCCGGTGCGAACCGGCCAGATCTACTGGGGCGCGGTGCCTTACGTTTGCATCCAGCTGGTGATGGTCGGCATCGTGATGGCCTTCCCCGGCCTGGTCATGCACTACAAGGGCCCGGCGATCGACACCTCGAATGTCGAGGTGAGCTTCCCGGCGGGCAACCTTGGCGGGGGTCTTGGCGGGGGTCTTGGCGGTCTTGGCGGCAACCCCTTCGGCGCGCCCGCTGCGCCCGGGGCGGCGCCGGGTGGCGTCGGCGGCCTGGGCAATCCCTTTGGCGCACCGGCCGCCCCGGCACCGTCCCAACCGGATGCGGCAGCACCTACCGCACCGTTGGCGCCGGCCGGCGGGCTGGGAGGGCTCGGCGCGCCGCCGAACTTCGGTGCGCCCGCTGCGCCCGCGCCTGTCCCGGCGGCCCCTGCACCGGCAGTCCCGGCGCCGGCGTCTGGGAACCTTGGGGCCCTGGATGGCGCGCCGAACTTTGGCGCGCCTGCCGCGGCACCTGCTGTTCCTGCGGCACCGCCAGCCCCTGCGGCTGGTGGCTTGCGTGGTGCCCCGAACTGGGGCGCGGCCCCGGCGACTCCGGGCCAGTCCGGGTCCGCTGCGACCGGAGCGACGACCGAGACGATCACCGTCCCGATCCCACCGGCCCCCGCTGCCAACTGAACAGGAAAGGGCGTCCGCGAGGCGCCCTTTCCATTTGCCGATCTTCCTGCGACCCAAAGTGAAACCGCCGCCCCGAAGGGACGGCGGTGCATTCGGCAAAGGCGGGAAGCCTAGACCTTCCCGTTGCGCTGCTGGATCATCATCATCGTGTCGAAGGTGTAGTCCGTGGTCTGGCTGTAAAGATACCAGTCCGACAGGAACGGCTTCTGCGCGTCCCACATCCGCTTGAACTCGGCGTTCTCGGCCGAAAGCTCGTCATAAACCTGACGCGAGGCGTCGAAGCCCGCCTGCATCACGTCCTCGGGGAAGGGCAGGGGCTGAGCGCCCGACTGCGCCAGGCGCTTCAGCGCGGGCGGGTTCTTGAAGTCGTATTCCGACAGCGTGTTCAGGTCCGTCGCCTGGCAGGCCGAGCGCAGGATCGACTTGTAGACTTCGGGCAGTTCGTTCCACTTGGCGAGGTTGAAGAACATCCCCACCGTCGGCCCGCCTTCCCAGAAGCCGGGATAGTAGTAATAGGGGGCGACCTTCTGGAAGCCCAGCTTCTCGTCGTCATGGGGGCCGACCCATTCGGCGGCATCGATGGTGCCCTTTTCCAGCGCCGGATAGATGTCGCCCCCGGCGATCTGCTGCGGCACCACGCCCAGCTTTTCCACCACGCGGCCTGCAAGGCCCGAGATCCGCATCTTCAGGCCCTGCATGTCCGCCAGCCCGGTGATCTGCTTGCGGTACCAGCCGCCCATCTGCGCGCCGGTGTTGCCGACCGGCAGGCACATCAGGCCATGCTTGACCAGGAATTCGTTATACGCGTCGATCCCGCCGCCGTGATAGTTGTAGGCGGCCTTGCCGCGCGCGTTGAAGGTCCAGGGCAGGTCGGCGCCGCAGGCAAAGGCCGGGTCCTTGCCCCAGCTGTAGTAGCCGACCGAGTTCGCGACCTCGACCGTGCCATCGGTCGCCGCGTCGATGGCTTGCAGGCCGGGGACGATCTCGCCCGCCGCGAAGACCTGCAGGGTGAACTTGCCGTCGGTCATGGCCTTGACGCGCTCGGACACGTCGACGCCGCTGCCGTAGATGGTTTCAAGCGACTTTGGGAAGGACGAGGCAACGCGCCAGGTGATTGCGGGCATCTCCTGCGCGATGGCGGGCGCAGCGAGCGTCGCACCGGCCGCAGCCGCGGCGCCGCCCAGCGAGGCGGTCGTCAGGAACCGGCGGCGGTCGAGTTTGGTCTTGTCGGTCAAATCATGTCCTCCTCTGTGACGGATGTCGGCCTTGACCCGGCCGCCCCCGCTTTATGCGCGCAGATTGCATCTGCGCGGGGGGTCTGTCCACATGGCGCCGCATCGACCTGACGGAAAGTCATCTCGGGCTTTGGCCGCGCTCGCGCGATTGCGTCTTTCCCTTGGCGCAGGACTGTGGAATCGATGCCGCAAAACGATTTGACCGGCAGGGACGGAACGATGGCGACCGCACACGGCAGCGAGGCCGGGCAGGGGCTGCGCATGATCGCGCCGCCGCTGGTCTATGCCGTCGTGATGCTGGCCATCCCGCTGCTGACGATCCTGGCGTTTTCCTTTCTCAAGGACGGCTACCAGACGATCATCCGCGAATTCACGCTGGAAAACTACCGCGCCGTCTGGGCCGACCCGATCTTCCGCACGCTGATGCTGCGGTCGCTGTGGGTGGCGGGGCTGGTGACGCTGGTGACGGTGGTGCTGGCCTTTCCAGTGGCCTATTTCCTGTCCTTCGTCGTGCCGCCGAAGCACAAGGCGATGTGGATCTTCCTCATCACCATCCCCTTCTGGACCAGCTACCTGATCCGCGTCTTCCTGTGGAAGGTGATCCTGGGCTATAACGGCGTCATCAACTCTGGCCTGAAGAACCTCGGGGTCATCGAGCAGCCGCTGGGCTTCCTTCTGTATAATACCGGGTCGATCGTGGTGACTCTGGCCCATGCCTATGCGCCCTTCGCCATCCTGCCGATCTACGTGGCGCTGGAAAAGATCGACCGCTCGCTGCTGGAAGCGGGTCGCGACCTCGGCGAAAGCCGGCTGATGACCTTCTGGCGGGTGACGCTGCCGCTGGCGATGCCGGGCGTCCTGGCGGCGGTGCTGATCGTCTTCATCCCGACCATCGGGGACTACGTCACCCCGACCCTGATCGGCGGCGGCAAGATCCCCATGGTTGCCAACCTCATCCAGGCGCAGATGCTGGACATCGACAACAAGCCCTATGGTTCGGCCATCGCGGTCACGGCCATGGGCATCGTCGCGGTGCTGGCGGTGATCTTCCTGCTGCTCAACCGACGCTTCCTGCGGGTCCGGCAATGAGGGGCGGGGGCCTGCGCGCCTATGCGCTGCTTTACCTGCTGTTCCTTTACGCGCCGATCCTGCTGTTGCCGATCTTCGCCTTCAACTCGGGCACGATCATCGCCTTCCCGCTGCAGGACTTCAGCACCCAGTGGTTCGGGCAAATGTGGGGGAATGCGACCTTGCGGCGGGCGCTGGTGAACTCGCTGACCATCGCGCTGAGTTCGGCGGTGCTGGCGACCTGCCTCGGGATCTTCGCCGCCCGCGCCTCGACCCGCTACCGCTTTCCGGGGAAGGGCGGGGCGTTGGGCCTCATCATGCTGCCGCTGATCCTGCCCGAGATCATCGTCGGCATCTCGCTGCTGGTGGTGCTGCTGGCGGCGGGGGTGCAGCTGTCGATCCTGACCGTCATCATCGGCCACACGCTGATCTGCATGCCCTATGCCGTGGCGATCCTGACGACGGCCTTCTCGTCGCTGGACAAGTCGCTCGAGGAAGCCGCCTACGACCTGGGCGAAACGAAATGGAGCGCCTTCCGTTTGGTCATCCTGCCGCTGGTCATGCCCGGCATCATCTCGGCCATGCTGATGAGCTTCACCATCAGCCTGGACGAGTTCATCATCGCCTTCTTCCTGGCCGGCAACGAGCCCACGCTGCCCACCTACATCTTCAGCCAGCTTCGCTTCCCCAAGTCGATCCCGATGATCATGGCGCTGGGAACGGTGCTGGTCGCCGCCTCGATCGCGCTGCTGGCGGTCGCAGAATATTTCCGCCGTCGCGGCGCCGCCCGCACCGGCCAGACGAGCAGCGGAGGGTTGCTTTGAACGCCCGAAACCCCATGCCTGTGGCGCGCGAGGGCGGGCCCGCCCGCGACGAGCACGGCCGTCCGACACCGATTGAGACGCGCCGGGCGATGATCGAGTGCCGGAACGTCCACAAGTATTACGGCGATTACCACGCCCTGCGCGGCATCGACCTGACCATCCGCGAGGCCGAGTTCTTCTCGCTCCTCGGCCCGTCGGGCTGCGGCAAGACCACGCTTCTGCGGACCATCGCAGGGTTCGAGGACATCGGCTCGGGTGTCGTGCTGATCGACGGCAAGGACATGGCGAACGTGCCCGCCAACGTCCGGCCGACGAACATGGTCTTCCAGTCCTATGCCATCTTCCCCCACCTGACCGTGGCCGAGAACGTGGCCTTCGGATTGCGCCGCGATCCTCGCTCGCGCGCCGAAAAGGCGAAGGCGGTCGAGGAAGCGCTGGCGATGGTCGGCCTGCACGGCTACGGCGGGCGGGCGGCGCACGCGCTGTCGGGCGGGCAGCGCCAGCGGGTGGCCCTGGCCCGCGCCCTCATCCTCAAGCCCAAGGTGCTGCTGCTGGACGAGCCGCTGTCGGCGCTGGACCGCAAGATGCGCGAGCAGATGCAGGTCGAACTGATCAAGCTGCAGCGGCAGGTCGGCATCACCTTCGTGCTGGTCACCCATGACCAGGAGGAAGCGCTGGTCATGTCCGACCGCATCGCCGTCATGTTCGAGGGCGAGATCGCGCAGCTCGACAACGCCGAAGCGCTTTACACCCGCCCCGTCAGCCGCCGGGTCGCGGATTTCATCGGGGTGATGAACTTCCTGCCCGCCCATATCCTGGGCGAAAGGGGGCAGGGGGTGAGGGTCGATGTCCCCGGCTTCGGCGAGTTCGACATCCCCGCCGCCAATGTCAGCCGCGCCGATGCGGGCGACAGCGGCCCCTCGGTCGGCTTCCGCCCCGAGGCCGTGACGCTGCTGCCCCGCGACGCCCCCGCGCCGGACCGCGAGACCTCTGCCGTGATCGAGGAAATGGTCTATTACGGTGACATGACGTATTACGACGTGCGGCTGGACGGAGCCGACCGCTTCGACGGCCAGGCGCATCAGGTCCGCATCTCGATGCGCAACGTCTTCGGTCGCGACCTGCCGGACCTCGGCACCCGCACTCGCGTAAGCTGGTCGCCAGGCTCGCTGATCCTGTTCCGGTAGGGACGGCCCGGCGCGCCGGGCCGTGCCAAGGGTTCAGGCGGCGTCCAGCGCCTTGACGATGGGACCGAAATCCGCGGCCTTGAGGCTTGCGCCCCCCACCAGCGCCCCGTCGACATTGGCGATGGCGAAGATTTCGGCGGCGTTCGACGGCTTGACGCTGCCGCCGTAAAGCAGGCGGAACCCGGCCCCGTCACCAAAGCGGGCCACCAACGCATCGCGCATGGCTGCATGGACCTCGGCAATCTGGTCGCTCGTGGGCGTGCGGCCGGTGCCGATGGCCCAGACAGGCTCATAGGCGATCACGGTGTTCCCGGCGGTGGCGCAATCCGGGACCGAGCCCGCAAGCTGGCGCGCGATCACGTCCAGCGTCTCGCCCGCGTCGCGTTGCGCCTCGGTTTCGCCGACGCAGATGACGCTGGTGATGCCGGCGCGATGAGCGGCCACGGCTTTGGCCGAAACGGCCTCATCCGTCTCGTCGTGATCGGCCCGGCGTTCCGAATGGCCGACGATCACATGGGTCGCGCCCGCATCCCGCAGTTGCTCGGCCGAGATGTCGCCGGTATGCGCGCCCGCTTCCTTCGCGTGGCAGTCCTGCCCGCCGACGGCAACGGTGCCTTGCCTGACGCGCTCGGCCATCGGGCGCAGCAGCGTGGCGGGCGGGCAGATCAGCATCTCGACCCCCGCACCCGCGCAGTCGCGCATCAGCATCTCGACCTCCGCCAGCGCGGCGAGGGTTCCATTCATCTTCCAGTTTCCGGCAGCGAGCTTGCGGGGCGACATCAGATCCTCCTGTAAGGTCGGCCTTGGCCTAGCCCGTCAGGTCAAGGCGGATCAAGGCCCCGTGCCGCGCGTCACCGCCGCGCAGGGACGTTGCCCCATCGGCGTACACGACGATCCCAGGATATTTGCCCGAAGAAGAAGCGTCGTCCGGTCAAGAAAGGCACAGTCCGTCTTTCGGCCTGAAATATCCCCGCCGGAGGCTCCGGCGCTGACGAAGGGCCGCCCTCAGCTGTCGCGGCGCGCAGCCGAGCCTTCCAGAGGCTCGAACCGGACCGATTCCCCGCAGCCGCAGCTATCGGTGACATTGGGGTTCACGAAGCGGAAGCCGCTGTCCAGAAGCCCGGTCTGGTAATCGATCTGGGTGCCGAACAGGAACATCTGTGCCGTGGGTGCGATCAGCACGCGGGCGGCGCCTTGTTCCACCACCTCGTCATTGGGCAGGGCGGTCTCGGCCAGTTCCATCGTGTATTCCATCCCCGCGCAGCCGCCCTTCTTCAGCCCGATCCGCAGGCCCGATGCGCCCTTGTCGGCCATGAGCCGGGCGATCCGCACCTCGGCGGCGGGAGTGATGGTGACAGGGGACTTGCCGGGGATCGAGAACATGAGGAGGCCTTTCGCGCTTGCCACCAAGATAGGAAGGGACAGCGTCAGGCTCAAGCCGCGCCTGCATGGCCGCATCAACCCCGGCGGCCTGTCATCGGCCGCCGAGTTGCGGCCGGTGCCCTGCATCTGCTACATGCGCCAGTCTCATGCCCAATCCGCTGCCCCCTCATACTGATACACCGATGACGGTCGGAATGCCCCTGAACCGCTGCGACAACGATCCGGCCGTCCGGGCGGCCCGTTTGTCCGTGGCCCCCATGATGGACTGGACTGACCGCGCCTGCCGAGGGTTCCACCGGCTGCTCAGCCGGCGGGCGCTGCTTTATACCGAAATGGTGACGGCGCCCGCCGTCATCCATGGCGACCGTGCGCGGCTTCTGGACCATCACGCGGCCGAGCATCCGGTGGCGCTGCAGCTTGGCGGTTCGGACCCGGCCGAACTGCGCGAGGCCACGCGGATCGCAGCCGACTGGGGTTACGACGAGATCAACCTGAACGTCGGCTGCCCCAGCGACCGGGTGCAGTCGGGCTGCTTCGGGGCCGTGCTGATGAAGACCCCCGGATTGGTCGCCGATTGCGTCGGCGCCATGCAGGCTGTCAGCCCCGTCGCGGTCACGGTGAAATGCCGCATCGGCGTGGACGAGCAGGAGCCTGCCGAGGTGCTGCCCGCCTTTCTGGAAACGCTTGCCGCCGCGGGGGTGCGCCGCGTCACCATCCATGCCCGCAAGGCCTGGCTGCAGGGGCTCAGCCCGCGCGAGAACCGCGAGATCCCGCCGCTCGACTATCCGCTGGTCCATGCGATGAAGGCGGCGTTCCCGTCGCTGCACCTGTCAGTTAACGGCGGCATCGGCTCGCTGCAGGCGGCAGAAGCGCATCTTGGGGCGATGGACGGCGTCATGATCGGTCGCGCGGCCTATCATGAGCCGTGGAACATCCTCGGGGCGGCGGACCGGCTTTGGGGCGACGAGCCGCCCTTTGCCGAACCGGTGGAAGCTGCGCTGGCCATGCGCGAACTGATCGCGCGGCACATCGGGGCGGGCGGGCGGATGCACCAGATCACCCGGCACATGCTGGGATTGTTCCACGGTCGTCCCGGCGCCAGGGCGTGGAAGCGCATCCTGTCCGAGCGCGGCGCGACCGGAACGCTTGAGGATTACGGTGTCGCGCTGGCCGCGGTCAGCGGCTAGTCAGGCGCTGCGGCTTGTGGCCTGCGGGTCCACGCCGATGACCAGGCTGCCGCGGTAGCCATCGCCCGCCGCCTCCATCCCGGCGAAGGCGCCGGGGCCTGCACGCCGCGCGATCCCGTCGTTCCCGTTGAAGGTGTCGCGTTCCGCCCGCCGCCCGGCATAGGGCTGCATCTGATCATACATCCGCCGGGACAGCGTGTCGGGAAAGAAGATCTGGCCGGTCAGCACGTTGGTGTCATCAAGATACACCTTGTGGTGGATATGGGTGGTGCGTCCCCGGTACCAGCCCGGATAGATCGTCCTGAAGGTGACGATCCCGTGCTCGTCCGCCATCTGGGTGCCGCGCAGGAAGGTTTCCCCCGCGGTATCCTGTCCGGCGACGTTGGAATAGACGCCGAGCGCATCGCAATGCCAGATGTCCACGCGCGCTTGCGGGATGGGGCGGCAGGATGCGTCCACGATCTGGACCGCCATCTCCAGTGGAAGGCCCGGTCTGCCTTCGGTCACGTCGGCGCGGACCATCCTCCGGTCAAGGTAGAACGGGCCTTCCGTCACATCGACGCCAAGCAGGCAGACATTGGGCGAGATGAGGCCCGCCGAGGCGGCCGCGTTCCCCTGTGCGACGGTCGGGCGGGCACCCAGCATCGCGGCGGACGTGGCCGCAAGCGCGGCAAGCAGCGCGCGACGGGTCGGATCATGTGGGGCCATGGGGCTGCCTCTGCTGCTGGCCCGCAACCGCGGGCGGCAGGTTCAGGACGGCAGCTGGGAAGACCCAAGTCAAGCCGCGCCGCCGCATCTCGCGCGGTTGTGGTTTTCGGTCAGGTCTTCTCGGCCGCCTTTGCCGCGTCCCACAGCGCGTCCATCTCTTCCAGCGTCGAATCCTGGGGGCGGCGGCTCTGCGCGGCCAGCGCGGCCTCGATCGACTGGAAGCGGCGGGTGAACTTGGCGTTCGCGCCGCGCAGCGCCTCCTCGGGGTCGATCCTGAGGTGGCGGGCGAGGTTCGCCATCACGAACAGCAGGTCGCCAAATTCCTCGGCGAGATGCCCGGGGTCGGCGCTGTCGCGGGCGGCGACCAGCTCGGCGGTTTCCTCGCGCAGCTTGTCCAGCACCTGGTCCGTCGCGGGCCAGTCGAAGCCGACGCGGGCGGCGCGGTTCTGCAGCTTGACCGCCCGGGTCAGGGCAGGAAGCCCCAGCGCCACGCCGTCCAGCGTGCCGCGTTCCGCCTTGGCGGCGCGTTCCTGCGCCTTGATCGCCTCCCAGTCCTTCACCTGCTGCTCGGCGGATTTCTCGCGCGATTCGTCGCCGAAGACATGGGGGTGGCGGGCCACCAGCTTGTCCGAGATCGCGCGGGCGGCATCGGCGAAATCGAACATCCCCTTCTCAGAAGCCATCTGTGCGTGGAACACCACCTGCAGCAGCAGGTCGCCCAACTCGCCCGGCAGTTCGTCCCAAGCCTGCCGCGCGATGGCGTCGGCAACCTCGTGGGCTTCCTCGATGGTGGAAGGGGCGATGGTGGCGAAGTCCTGCTCGATGTCCCAGGGGCAGCCGGTCCGGGGGTCGCGCAGGGCGGCCATGATGGCGATCAGGCGGCGGGTTTCCTCGGATGCGTCGGACATGGAGATTGCCTCCCTGAGATAGACTGCCGCCCAAAGACACGAGCGGAGGGAGAGAGTCCACCATCCGCCCCCGCAGTCGTGACCTGGCGTTGGCCCAACAGCGGCGGCTGTTTCTGGACAAGGGCTGCTTGCGCGACTAGGTTCCGCGCCAATCCGCCGCCCGGCGCCTTTCGGCCCGGCGCTTCCAGACCCTTCGACAAGGATCGCCCATGTTCGTCTCCCCCGCCTTTGCCCAGGCCGCGGCACCCGCCGCCGGCGGCGGCGCAGCCTTCGCCCAGTTCATCCCGCTGATTCTGGTCTTCCTGATCATGTATTTCCTGATCATGCGGCCGCAGCAGAAGAAGATGAAGCTGCACCGCCAGATGATCGAGACGCTGAAAAAGGGCGACACCGTCATCACCCAGGGCGGCATCATCGGCAAGGTCATGGCCGTGCGCGACGACGAGGTCGAGGTCGAGATCGCCACCGGCGTCCGCATCCGCGTCGTCCGCCCCACTATCGCGCAGGTGGTCAACCGCACCGCCCCCGCCGCCGCGAACGCGTAAGGCGCGGCCGCCATGCTGCAGATCCCGACCTGGAAGCGCATCCTGATCCTCGCCCTCGTGGCCCTCGGGCTGCTTTATGCGATGCCCAACCTGTTCTACGGGCGGGTCGAGGCGCATAACGACGCCATCGTCGAGGCCGGACGGGCGGGGTTCGAGACGCCCGAACAGGCGGCGGCCCGGTCGCTGTGGCCGGACTGGCTGCCCTCGACGCTGGTGAACCTCGGGCTTGACCTGCGGGGCGGGGCGCATCTTCTGGGCGAGATCAATGTCGACGAGGTCTATCAGTCGCGCATGACTGCGCTGTGGCCGGAACTGCGCGATGCGCTGGCGGCCGAGCGCGACAGCTTAGGCGGCGTCCGCCGGGTTCCGGGGCCTCCTGACCAGTTGCATGTCGAGATCGGCAATCCTGACCAGATGTCCCGCGCGGTGCAGATCGCGCGGACCTTCGCGGCGCCGGTGGTGTCGCTGACGGGGGCAGGGGCCTCGACCCTCGACGTCACGGCAAGCGGACCCACCCTGATCGTGCAGCTTTCGGCGGCCGAAAAGGCCGCGACCGACGACCGCACCATCCAGCAGTCGCTGGAGATCGTGCGCCGCCGCGTGGACGAGGTCGGCACCCGCGAGCCGACGATCCAGCGGCAGGGCCAGGATCGCATCCTGATTCAGGTGCCCGGCATCGGCTCGGCCGAGGAGTTGAAGGAACTGATCGGAACCACCGCCAAGCTGACCTTCAACCCGGTCGTCGGGCGCGGCACCGATCCGAACGTGCAGGCGGGCCTTGGCAACATCGTCGTGCCGTCCATGGACGAGCCCGGCGTCTATTACACGCTGGCCGAGGCGCCCGTCGTCACCGGCGAGGACCTGACCGACGCGCGGCCCAGCTTCGATCAGAACGGCCAGCCTTCCGTGGATTTCCGCTTCGGTCCGCAGGGTGCGCGCCGCTTCGGGGCCTATACCACGGCCAACATCGGCCAGCCCTTTGCCATCGTGCTGGACGAACAGGTGATCTCGGCACCGGTGATCCGGCAGGCGATCACCACCGGCTCGGGCCAGATCTCGGGCGCGATGTCGGTTGAGGAGTCCACGCAACTGGCCGTGCTGCTGCGGGCGGGCGCCCTGCCGGCCGAGATGACCTTCCTCGAGGAACGCACCATCGGTCCGGAACTGGGCCAGGATTCGATCGACGCCGGCAGCAAGGCGGCCACCATCGCGACCGTTCTGGTCGTGGCCTACATGGTGGCCAGCTACGGGCTGTTCGGGGTCTTCGCCTCGATCGCCGTTGTCGTCAACGTCATCCTGATCCTCGCGATCATGGGAGCGATGGGGGCCACGCTGACGCTGCCCGGCATCGCGGGGATCGTGCTGACCGTGGGCACGGCGGTGGACGCCAACGTCATCATCTACGAGCGCATCCGCGAGGAACTGCGGGCCGGCAAGCGCGTGGTGAAGGCCATCGACGACGGCTTCAACGAGGCGATGAGCGCGATCATCGACGCCAACGTCACCACCTTCATCGCCGCGCTGGTGATGTTCTTCCTCGGCTCGGGGCCGGTGAAGGGCTTCGCGGTCACGCTGGTCATCGGCATCGCGACCTCGGTCTTCACCGCGATCTACCTGACGCGGCTGCTGATCATAATCTGGCTGGAACGCCGCCGCCCGACCGAACTGGTCCTGTAAGGGGATTATCATGGCCTTCCGTCTGAAACTCGTCCCCGACAACACGAAGATCGACTTCTTCCGCTGGCAGTGGCTGACCACCGGCATCTCCTTCGTCCTGATGGTTGCTTCGGTCATCATCGCCCTGACGATGGGGCTGAACTTCGGCATCGACTTCAAGGGCGGCACCACGATCCGGGCGGAAAGCTCGACCGCCTTCGAGGTCAGCGACTACCGGCAGGCCCTTGAGGCGCTTGATCTCGGCGATGTCTCGATCACCGAGGTCTTCGACCCCACCTTCGGCGCCGACCGTCATGTGGCGCAGATCCGCATCGGCGCGACCGACGACACCGGCTCGGTCACGCCCGAGGAACTGAACCGGATCGAGGCCGCGCTGCAGGTGGTCGATCCGAATGTCAGCTTCGCGGCGGTGGAATCGGTCGGTCCCAAGGTCTCGGGCGAGCTGATCATGACCGCCATCTACGCGGTCAGCGCAGCGGCCCTTGGCATCCTGCTGTATATCTGGCTGCGGTTCGAATGGCAGTTCGCGGTGGGCGCGGTCACGGCGCTGATCCATGACGTGCTGATCACGGTCGGAATCTTCTCGCTGTTCCAGTTGCGTTTCGACCTCACGACCATCGCGGCGCTGCTGACGATCCTCGGTTATTCGGTCAACGACACGGTGGTGGTCTTCGACCGGCTGCGCGAGAACCTGATCAAGTTCAAGACGATGCCGCTGATTGACATCATGAACCTGACGGTCAACGAGACGCTGTCCCGGACGGTCATGACGGCCATGACCACGGCGCTGGCGCTGGCGCCGCTGCTGATCTGGGGCGGGGACGTGATCCGCAACTTCGTCTTCGCGATGTTCCTGGGCGTCTTCATCGGGGCCTACTCGACGGTCTACCTGGCGAAAAGCATCGTGCTGTGGCTGGGCGTGCGCCGCGACTGGGGCAAGCCCGAGAAGACGCAGAAGGCCGAGCGGGACGAACTGGCGGGCACGCCCTTTCAGGACGCGCCCTGATGGCGATGCGCGAAACCGACTATCCCGACGGTATTCCGGTGGACGGCTACGGCCCCGGCTTCTTCCGCGTGGCGGGTCAGGTTCATCATGGCCCGGTGCTGCTTGCCGGCGAAGATCTGCGGCCCTGGGGCGGGCTGGATGACGTGGACGGGCTGACGGGCCTCGGCGGGTCGGTCGATGTACTGTTCATCGGCATGGGCGCCGAGATCGCGCGACTGCCCGCATCCCTGATGGCCGCGATTGAAGACGCGGGGCTGATGGTCGAGACGATGTCCACCCCCAGCGCCGCCCGCAGCTACAACCTCACGCTGTCCGAGGGGCGGCGCGTCGCCTGCGCGCTGATCCCCGTCTGATGCCGCTGGTCGAGGCGAGGGGCCTCGCCGTGTCCCGAGGTGGCCGCCGCGCTGTCGAAGGGATCAGCTTCGTACTGGACCGGGGAGAGGCGCTGATCCTGCGCGGCCCCAACGGCATCGGCAAGACGACCCTGCTGCGGACCGTGGCCGGGCTGCAGCCGCCGACCGAAGGCGAGATCATCACCGATCCCGACGTGATCGCCTATTCCGCCCATGCCGACGGGCTGAAAAGCGCGCTGAGCGTCATCGAAAACCTGCGCTTCTGGCGCGAGGTCTTCGGCGGACCTGCCGTCGAACCGGCATTAAAGGCGATGAACCTGACTGCCTTGGCCGAGCGACCGGCGGCGATGCTGTCGGCGGGGCAGAAGCGTCGGCTTGGCCTTGCGCGGCTGCTGGTAACGGGACGCGCGGTCTGGGTTCTGGACGAGCCGACCGTCTCGCTGGATGCGGGTTCGGTCGCATTGTTCGCGCAAGTGGTCCGCGCCCATCTGGCGCAAGGGGGCGCGGCGCTGATGGCGACCCACATCGACCTTGGGCTGCCCGAGGCGCGGGTGCTGGACCTGGGCGCCTATCGCGCCACTGCAGGGGCGCCTTCTCGGGCACCCGCAAGCTTCGACGAGGCCTTCGGATGAATGACCTTGGCCTTTCACTGTGGGGGCGAGGGCATTGCACCCTCATGAACGAGAACGGTGTTTTATGAATTGCCTCAAGTGAGAGCGTCATGCTCGCCCTGCTGATCCGTGACCTGAGGCTCGCCACGCGGGCCGGGGGCGGCTTCGGCCTCGGCCTTGCCTTTTTCCTGATCGTCTGCACGTTGGTTCCCTTTGGCGTCGGGCCGGAAGGGGGCACGCTGGCCCGGATCGCGCCCGGCATCCTGTGGGTCGGGGCGCTGCTGGCGTGCCTGCTGTCGCTGGACCGCATCTTCGCGCTGGACTGGGAGGACGGCAGCCTCGACCTGCTCGCCACCGCGCCCCTGCCGATGGAAGGCGCGGTGCTGGTCAAGGCCGCCGCCCACTGGATCACCACCGGCCTGCCGCTGGTCGTGGCCGCGCCGGTCTTCGGCATCCTGCTGCATCTTCCCTCGGAGGCGCAGCTCTGGCTGGTCGCCGCGCTGCTTCTGGGAACGCCGGCGCTGTCGATGCTGGGGGCCTTCGGCGCGGCCCTGACCGTGGGCCTGCGCCGCGGGGGGCTGCTGATGTCGCTGCTGGTCCTGCCGCTCTATGTGCCCACGCTGATCTTCGGGGCCGAGGCGGTGCGACGCGGGGCCGCAGGCGGTGACGGAACGACGCCTCTGGTGCTGCTGGCCGGGATCACCCTTCTTGTGCTGGCCGCGATCCCCTTTGCCGCGGCGGGTGCCCTGCGGGTCAACCTGCGGTGAGGGGACTTCACGGCGCCGCCTTGGGCGGCTAGAGGAAAGACCATGTCGATCTGGGAATATGCCAACCCCGTCAAGTTCATGCGGACCTCCGGTGCGGTTCTGCCGTGGATCATCGGGGCCACGGCCATCTGCCTGCCCATCGGGCTGGTCTGGGGCTGGATGACGCCCGAGGACTACAAGCAGGGCGCGACCGTCAAGATCATGTTCCTGCATGTCCCGTCCGCGATGATGGCGATCAACATCTGGATCATGATGCTGGTCGCCTCGCTGATCTGGCTGGTCCGCCGCCACCACGTCAGCGCGCTGGCCGCCCGCGCGGCAGCGCCCATCGGTGCGGTGATGACGCTGATGGCGCTGGTCACTGGCGCGGTCTGGGGCCAGCCGACCTGGGGAACATGGTGGGAATGGGACCCGAGGCTGACCTCGTTCCTGATCCTGTTCCTGTTCTACCTGGGCTACATGGCCCTGTGGTCGGCGATCGAGAACCCTGACAACGCCGCCGATCTGACGGGCGTTCTGTGCCTCGTCGGCTCGGTCTTTGCGCTGCTGTCGCGTTATGCGGTGAACTTCTGGAACCAGGGGCTGCACCAGGGCGCAACCATCAGCGTGGCGCCGGGTGACCGGATCAGTTCGGTCTACAGCTATCCGCTGTATGCCTGCATGCTGGGGTTCTTCCTTCTGTTCGTCACGCTGCTGCTGATCCGCACCCGCACCGAGATCCGCCGCCGCCGCACCGCGGCCCTGCTGGCAAGGGAGATTCGCGCATGATGACCGAGCTTGGACGCCACGCAGTCCCGGTGCTGACCGCCTGGGGCATTTCCGGCGTGCTGATCGTGGGCCTGATCGCCCAGACGCTGATCGCCGCAGCACGGGCGCGTCGTGCGCTGGAGAAGGTGGAACGCCGTGGCTAGGATCTCTCCGCTTGTCGCCATTCCGCCGCTGGCCTTCGCGGGCCTTGCCGCCATCTTCCTGTGGGGCATGGGGCGGGACAATCCGAACGAACTGCCCTCGGCCTTCGTGGGGCGGCAGGCGCCGCCGGTCTCCGCGACCACGCTGTCCGGCAAGACGCAACTGACCGACGCCGACCTGCGGACGGGCGAGGTGACGGTTGTCAACTTCTGGGCAAGCTGGTGCCCGCCCTGCCGGGCCGAGCATCCCACGCTGGAGGCCCTGACGGCCGAGGGCATCAAGGTCGTCGGCATTGATCTCAAGGACCCTGAACCTGCGGCGCTGCGCTTTCTGTCGGAACATGGCGATCCCTTCGCCGCGATCGCCACCGATCCGCAGGGCCGCACGGCGATCGAATGGGGCGTGACCGCCCCGCCCGAGACCTTCATCCTGGACGGCGAGGGCAACATCCTGCACCGCCACGCAGGGCCGCTGGTGCGCGAGGATTACACCGACCGCTTCCGCCCCGAACTGGACAAGGCACTGGCCGCCGGAAGCTGAGGGCGCAGCGCCTTGCCTGCACCCCCGGCTCCCGGCCCCCCGATCACCAGATGAAGTCGTCGGACCCGAGGCTTGCCAGCGAGGTCCACTCGATCTTCAGCGAGGCCGAGCCATCGCGGAAATAGACGTGCCCGCCCGACTGGCTCAGGTGGTCCCGCACATCGGCAAAGCTGTCCAGTCCGGCAAAGCTGCGCAGGTCGATCCTGTCATCCTCGCTGTCGAAGTTGCGGATTGTGTCCTGCCCCGCGTTGAAGATGAACAGGTCGTCGCCCTCGCCGCCCCGCAGCATGTCGTTGCCACCGCCGCCGTCCAGCGTGTCGCTGCCTTCGCCCGCGGCCAGGTCGTCGTTGCCGCCGCCGCCGCGGATGCGGTCGTTACCCTCTCCGCCGATGACGATGTCGTTGCCCGCGCCCGAGTCGATGGTGTCGTTGCCATCCAGCCCGAAGATCCGGTCGCCGCCCGCGCCCGAGGAAATCCAGTCGTTGCCATCGCCCGCGTTGATGGTGTCGGAACCGGAGGCCGACCAGATCGTGTCGTTGCCGTCTCCGGCATTGATCAGGTTGTTCCCGAGGCCGCCGTGGATATAGTCGTTGCCGTCGTCAGCGGTGATGGTGTCATTACCATCGCCGCCCCAGATCGAGTCCTCGCCATCGCCGCCGGTGAGGAGGTCGTTACCAGCGTCACCCCATAGGCGGTCGTCGTCGTCGCCGCCATTGATGGTGTCGTTGCCGGTGCCGCCCCAGATCGAGTCCTCATCGTCGCCACCGTTGAGGAGATCGTTGCCTGCCTCACCCCAGATGCGGTCATCGTCATCGCCGCCATGGATGGTGTCGTTGCCTGCGCGGCCATAAAGACGGTCGTCACCGTCGAACCCGCGGATCAGGTCGCCCAGCGGGGTGCCGTAAAGAGTGTTCGCCCTGTCGTTTCCGTTGATGATCGCCATGCCGATTCTCCTTGCCTGACCGGGTGTGGTCACGAAGACAACGTATCACGGAGAAAAATATTCCCGTGACGCCATTGCGACCGGCGGGTGTTTGCTGACCGGCGATAGAGGGGTTCTGACCCGTGATGGGAAGAAGGCGTTCCTGTTTTCGCCTGCGGTATCCGTCGTGCATTCAGGACGCCGGAAAGGCCCAGAAAAGAGGCCCCGGTTTCCCGGGGCCTTGATGATATGTCCAGACAGGCTGCCTGACAGGCTCAGGACTTGGCAAGGTTGCGCAGCACGTAGTGCAGGACTCCGCCGTTCTTGAGATATTCGATCTCGACCTCGGTATCGACGCGCGCCTTGAGCTGCACGGTCTTCTCGGTCCCGTCGGCGTAGCGGATCGTGGCGGGCACGAGCGCCAGCGGCTTGAAGTCGCCTGCCAGCCCGGTGATCGAGATTTCCTCGTCGCCCTTCAGGCCCAGGGTCTTGCGGTTGTCGCCGCCCGTGAACTCGAAGGGGATCACGCCCATGCCCACGAGGTTCGAACGGTGGATGCGCTCGAAGCTTTCGGCGATGACACCCTTGACGCCCAGCAGGTTGGTGCCCTTGGCCGCCCAGTCGCGGCTGGAACCCGCGCCATATTCGACGCCCCCCACCACGATCAGCGGAACGCCCCGGTCCTTCCACGCCATCGCGGCGTCGTAGATCGATGCCTGCTGCCCGTCCGGGCCCTTGGTGTAGCCGCCTTCGACGCCCTCCAGCATCTCGTTCTTGATGCGGATGTTGGCGAAGGTGCCGCGCATCATGACCTCGTGGTTGCCGCGGCGCGAGCCGTAGCTGTTGAAGTCGGCGGGCGCGACCTGACGCTCGATCAGGTATTTCCCGGCCGGGGTCGTCGGCTTGAACGAGCCGGCGGGCGAGATGTGGTCGGTGGTGATCATGTCGCCGAGGACCGCCAACACCCGCGCGCCCTCGATGTCCGAGATCACGCCGGGTTCCTGCGACATTCCCCGGAAATAGGGCGGGTTCTGGATGTAGGTCGAGGTCGACGGCCAGTCATAGGTCTCGCTGTCCGTGGTCTCGACCGCCTGCCAGCGCTCGTCGCCCTTGAAGACGTCGGCGTATTTCTTCTGGAACATCTCGCGGGTCACGACCTTGTGGACAAGGTCGCTGACCTCCTGCGAGGTCGGCCAAATGTCCTTCAGAAAGACGGGCTGGCCGTCCTTGCCCGTGCCCAGCGGCTCGGTCGTGATGTCGATGTTCATGTCGCCCGCGATGGCATAGGCCACGACCAAGGGCGGGCTGGCCAGGTAGTTCGCCCGCACGTCAGGCGAGATCCGCCCCTCGAAGTTGCGGTTGCCCGACAGCACCGACACGGCCACCAGGTCGTTGTCGTTGATCGCCTTGGAAATCGCCGGCTCCAGCGGCCCCGAGTTGCCGATGCAGGTGGTGCAGCCGAAGCCCACGAGGTCGAAGCCCAGCGCGTCCAGATCCTCCTGCAGGCCGGCGGCGTTCAGGTATTCGCTGACCACCTGCGATCCAGGGGCCAGCGAGGTCTTGACCCAGGGCTTGCGGTTCAGCCCCAACGCCCGCGCCTTGCGGGCGACAAGGCCCGCTCCGATCATCACGTAAGGGTTCGAGGTGTTGGTGCAGGAGGTGATCGCCGCGATCACCACCGAGCCGTCATGCAGCGCGTAATCCTTGCCTTCGACCGCGGCACGCGCAATCGAGCCGTCCCGGTCGCCGCCCGGGATGTCGTCGGGGTGCGGCATGGGTGCGCCGCCTTCCGCCGTCATCTTCGCCTTCTGCTGGACGGGCGCCGTCGGCGCGGGCGGCAGGCTGCCGATGTAATCCTTGAAGGTCTGGGCGGCGGCATCCAGCGCGACGTGGTCCTGCGGGCGCTTCGGCCCCGAGATCGCCGGCACCACGTCGTCCAGGTCGAGATGCAGGGTCGAGGTGAAGACAGGCTCGAAGCCCTTCTCGCGCCACATGCCGTTGGCGCGGGCATAGGCCTCGACCAGCGCGATGCGGTCCTCGTCGCGGCCGGTCTGGCGCAGGTAGCGCAGGGTCTCGTCGTCGATCGGGAAGAAGCCGCAGGTCGCGCCGTATTCGGGCGCCATGTTGGCGATGGTGGCGCGGTCGGCCAGCGGCATGTTGTCCAGCCCCTCGCCGTAGAACTCGACGAACTTGCCGACGACCTTGTGGTCGCGCAGCATCTTGACGACCTTCAGCACGAGGTCGGTCGCGGTCACGCCCTCGCGCAGCGCGCCCGTCACCTTGAAGCCGACGACCTCGGGGATCAGCATGGAAATCGGCTGGCCCAGCATCGCGGCCTCGGCCTCGATCCCACCGACGCCCCAGCCCAGCACGGCAAGGCCGTTGACCATGGTGGTGTGGCTGTCGGTGCCCACCAGCGTGTCGGGATAGGCCACGGTCTTGCCGTCCTGGTCGGTGTCGGTCCAGACGGTCTGCGCCAGATACTCCAAGTTCACCTGATGGCAGATGCCGGTGCCGGGCGGCACCACGCGGAAGTTGTTGAACGCGCCCTGGCCCCATTTCAGGAACTGGTAGCGTTCCATGTTCCGTTCGTATTCCAGATCGACGTTGCGCTGGAAGGCGCGGGGGTTGCCGAACTCGTCCACCATGACCGAGTGGTCGATGACCAGATCGACCGGGTTCAGCGGGTTGATCTTCTGCGCGTCACCCCCCAGCGCCACGATCCCGTCGCGCATCGCGGCAAGGTCCACAACCGCCGGGACGCCGGTGAAGTCCTGCATCAGCACGCGGGCCGGACGATAGGCGATCTCGCGGTCGGACTTGCCGCCGTTCTGCGCCCATTCGGCGAAGGCCTTGATGTCGTCCACGCTGACGGTGAAGCCGTCGTCCTCGAAGCGCAGCATGTTTTCAAGCACGACCTTCAGCGAGGCCGGCAGCTTCGAGAAATCGCCCAGTCCCGCCTGGGTCGCGGCGGGGATCGAGTAATAGGCCACGGTCTTCCCGCCGACCGTCAGGTCGCGGCGGGTCTTGGCTGTGTCTGTTCCGGTGACGATGGGCATGGCAAGCTTCCTCAGGGACAAGGTGGCAGACGACGCCCGAATTGCCCCGACTCGTCCTGCGGTGCAAGCGCTCTGGACGAGTCAGGGGGGCGCAATTGATTGTATGCGACGGTATACATAATCGTCGGAACTTGCAAGTGGGCCCGCTATGCCCGGATGCTAACGAAGCCTTGATTTGGCCTTGCCCGCCCTGCTGGCCTACTCCGATCGGCAATGATGATGTTGCCGTTAACTTTTTCCCTGTGTCCTGTCCGGCTTGCGGCCGCATTCGGCCTTGCCCTCACGGTCATGGCCGGTCCCGCCCCCGCAGAAGTCGCGCTGATCGAGGCGCCCGAAGGAGCCGGAACCCAGATCCCCGAGGGCGCCTTTTCGCTGGTGCCCGAACGCCACCCCCCCGCGGCGGGCGTGGCGCCGGGTCAGGGGCGGGTCGGGCTGGTCGGCGATCCGCCGGTGGTGATCGAGCTTTTCACCTCGCAGGGCTGCTCGTCCTGCCCGCCGGCCGATGCGCTGGTCGCCTCGCTGGCCGAACAGCCGGGTGTCCTGACGCTCAGCTGGCACGTCGACTACTGGGATTATCTCGGCTGGACGGATGAGTTCGGCCGCCCCGAGCATGCTGCCCGGCAGGAAGGCTATGCCGCCGTGGCGGGCGAGCGCGGGGTCTATACGCCGCAGATCATCGTGGACGGGCAGGACACGGTGCTGACCCTGCATCGCGCGGCGCTGATGGCGCTGATCGACGAACACCACGCCCGTCCGCCAGTGGTCATGGTCACGGCAACCGAGGCGGGCGACGGGCATGTCATCGACCTGACCCCCCGCGCCCCGATCCCCGGTGGGGTCGAGGTGACGCTGGTGCGCTACCTGCCGCATCGCACGGTGCTGGTGAAGGCGGGCGAAAATCGCGGCCGCAGCATCGTCTACAGCAATATCGTGGTCGGGACCGAGCCGGTGACCCTGTGGCCTGCGCGCGAGCCGCTGCGGCTGACCGTGCGGGCGGGCAACGATCCGAACGACGCCTATCCCGACGACACGCGGCACGCGATCCTTGTCCAGCAGGCGCTGGCAGGCGGGCTGCCGGGTCCGATCCTGGCAGCCGTCCAGTTGGACTGAGGCGGCTTGACCGCTTGGCCGGCGGCTTCTATCTGAAGCCAGCGCGGATGGCCGGATGACCGCGGGCGGCTTCGGCCCTCCGAGGAAAGTCCGGGCTCCATGCAGGCATGGTGCCGGGTAACGCCCGGCGGGGGCGACCCCAGGGAAAGCGCCACAGAGAACAGACCGCCCCTGCTTGCGGGGGCAAGGGTGAAACGGTGGGGCAAGAGCCCACCGCGGGACGGGCAACCGCACCGGCATGGCAAGCCCCACCAGGAGCAATGCCGAATAGGGATCGCGCGCGGGGCCTGGCCCCGCAGGGCCGCCTGCGCCCCAGCAGATCCGGGTTGGCAGCTAGAGCCCGTCGGCAACGGCGGGACCAGAGGAATGGTCATCCACGGGGCGCCCCCTCTACAAGGGCACCCCCGGACAGAACCCGGCTTACAGGCCATCCGCGCATGATTTCCATGGGCTTTCACGCAGAATCCGGTTGACTCGGGGCGCGCTGGCCTTAAAAGGCGGGCTTCAGGAATTTCACGGGGTTATCGGACTGGCCTACGGCCCGCCCCGAAGCAGGAGCAGGACCAATGGCGAAGCCGACGACGATCAAGATCCGGCTGAACTCGACGGCGGGCACCGGGCATTTCTATGTCACCAAGAAGAACGCCCGGACCATGACCGAGAAGATGACCGTCAACAAATACGACCCCGTCGTGCGCAAGCACGTCGAATACAAGGAAGGCAAGATCAAGTAAGATCTCCTTTTCCGAACGACCAGAACCGCGCCCGGCTGCTGCCGTGGCGCGGTTTTCCTTTTCCTGGCCGCAGACCAGAGCCTCGTGAAACCAGGGCCGCGGCCAACGCCCCTGAGCCGCAGGCGGGCTTGCCGCCGGTCTGATCCTTCCTTGTCACCGAACCTGCACCGGCGCGTCATCCTGCGGTCGCAGCGGGCAGGCATCACGGCCTCGCGGCAGGACGAGGCAGCCATGGCGTTGATCGCGCTGGATAGCGGAGCAGGGGCACGACCCGACCTGTGGGCCCGCGCGGCCAGCCTGCCACCCGGCGCACCAATCATCATCATGCTGCACGGCTATCGCTTCTCGCCCGAACGCGCGGAAACCTCGCCGCACAGGCACATCCTGTCACTTGATCCCGATCCCCGGGCACGGCGGGCGGTGTCATGGCCCGCGGCGCTGGGGTTCACCGCGGATGGCGACGAAGGGCTTGCCATCGCCCACGGCTGGCCCGCGCTCGGGCGGTTCCGGCAGGCCCATGCCCGGGCCTCGCGGGTAGGGGCCGATCTTGCCGGACTGATCGACCGGCTGGCGCTGGCAGCGCAGCGCCCCGTGGCGATGATCGGGCATTCGCTGGGGGGCAGGGTGGCGCTGTCGGCGCTGCGCCGGGCGACGCCTGGCGCGGTCGGCCGGGTCATCCTGCTGAGCGCGGCCGAGTTGCGCCACGATGCCGAGGCCGCCATCGCCAGTCCCGCCGGGATGCTGGCCGATGTCGTCAACGTTACCTCGCGCGAGAACGACCCCTATGACTTGGGGTTGGAACTGCTGCTTTCAGCCGGGCGTCACAGCGCGCTCGGCTTCGGGCTGGACCGGCCGCGGGGGAACTGGCTCGACCTGCAGATCGACGATGACAGCACGCTGGACGGGCTGCGGGCGCTGGGTTTCCCTATTGCGCGCGGGGCGAGCCGGGCCTGCCACTGGTCGCCCTATCTGCGGCGGGGGCTGTTCGACGTCTGGCGCGCGATCCTCTGCACGCCGGCGGAACTGCCGCTGGCCTCGCTGGCGCGCTGCCGCCCCGAACAGCCGTCGCGGCGCTGGTCGCGGCTTCTGGCGCCGCCCTTCGCCGCAGGGGCGCCTCAGCCGACGCCGGGACCGCTATCCTTCGGGGCCGAAAGCGCATAGCGCCCGAAGACACGGGCGTTCAGGACGAAGAACAGCATCGTCAGGACGATCAACCCGACGGTCTTGAAGACGACCCAGACGGTGTCGCTCTGCGTCCGCCAGATCAGTTCGTTCAGCGCCGCAAGGCCGAGGCAGAACCAGATGATCCGGTGGGTCAGGATACGCCAGCCCTCGGGCGACAGTGGGATCGCCTCGCCCAGCGCAAGGCCAAGCCAGTTGCGGCCCAGCGCCGCACCGACGCCCAGCAGCGCGGCAAAGGTCAGGTAGATCAGCGTCGGCTTCATCTTGATGAAGCGGGGGTCGTTCAGCCAGACGGTCAGCCCGCCGAAGACCACGACCACCACCAGCGTGACAAGCTGCATCACCGACAACTCGCCCGTGCGCGACCACAGAAGGGCATTGGCGGCGATGGTCAGCGGCACAAAGACCAGCGTGGCGAGAATCAAGCCGGGATATTCCTGCCCCCACAACATGACCGTCCGGTCGCGGTAAAGCAGGAACACCGCCAGAAAGACGATCAGCGGCCCGTAGTCGAGCGCGGCCTTGAACTTGGGGGACATGGGCTGCCTTTCGCGGGTAAGGGACGGCAACCATCTAAGGGATACCATCGTTTCGGATCAACCCGACCCGTTGAATTGCATCACATGGAACCAAGGGGAAGACCATGGCCGTCGCCGTCACCGGAGCCACCGGCCAGCTTGGCCGCCTGACCATCGAGAAGCTGAAAAAGCTGCTGCCGTCCGGGCAGATCGTCGCGCTGGCCCGCTCGCCCGATAAAGCCGCCGATCTTGCGGTCGAGGCGCGGCTTTTCGACTATGACCGGCCCGCGACGCTGGCACCGGCGCTTGCCGGAGTGGACAAGCTTCTGCTGATCTCGTCCAGCGAGGTCGGCAAGCGCGCGGCTCAGCATCAGGCCGTGATCGACGCGGCGAAGCAGGCGGGTGTCGGCGAGATCGTCTATACCAGCCTTCTGCACGCCGACCGCTCGCCCTTGTCGCTGGCTGAGGAGCACCGCCAGACCGAGGACGTGCTTGCCCGGTCGGGCATTCCGCACACGATTCTGCGGAACGGCTGGTATGCCGAGAACTACACCGGCAACCTGAAGGCGGCGATTGCCAACAGTGCGCTGATCGGCGCGGCGGGGAACGGCCGCATCTCGGCCGCGGCGCGTGCAGATTATGCCGAGGCTGCGGCCGTGGTGCTGGCAGGCCAGGGCCATGCCGGCAAGACCTATGAACTCGCGGGTGATACCGCCTGGACGCTGGAGGATCTGGCGGCCGAGGTTTCGGCGCAGACGGGCAAGCAGATCCCTTATCGCAATCTGTCCGAGTCCGATTACGCCGAGGCGCTTGCCGGCATGGGCCTGCCGCAGGAGATGGCCGCGGCGGTCGCAGGCTTCGATGCGGATGCGGGCCAAGCAGCGTTGTTCGAGGACGGCCGCCAGCTTTCGGCGCTGATCGGCCGGCCCACCACGCCGCTTGCGGATGTGGTCAGCGCCGCCCTTTAGAACGGGACGTCGCCGTTGGTTCCACCCGCAGGCTGGACATAGGCCGCCTTGATGGTCTTGAAGCCCGCCGGGAACTCGACCGTGAGTGTGTCCTCGGCGATGCCCATGACGCTGCCGGTGCCGAACTTCTGGTGGTAGACCCGGTCGCCCACGGCAAAGCGGGCAGAGGGTTCGGCGTCGATCACGATGGGCGGGCGGTGCGAGGGGCCGGGCCGCACGGCCGCGCGGTCCTGCATCCGCTTCCAGCCGGGCGAGTTGTAGACATCGGCGCGGCTGGCCCGATCGTGCATGGTCGATTGCGCGAAGGGCTGGCCCGTCACCTGCGCCGCGGCCCCGAAGCCGCCGCCGTAAAGGCCGGGGGGCGTCAGCACCTCGACGTGATCCTCGGGCAGTTCGTCGATGAAGCGGGATGGCAGCGAGGATTGCCATTGGCCATACATCCGGCGGTTGCCGGCAAAGGTGATCGTCGCAAGTTCCTCGGCGCGGGTCAGGCCGACATAGGCCAAGCGCCGTTCCTCCTCCAAGCCCTTCAGGCCAGATTCGTCCATGCTGCGCTGGCTGGGGAACAGCCCGTCCTCCCACCCCGGCAGGAAGACGATGGGGTATTCCAGGCCCTTGGCGGCATGGAGGGTCATGATCGACACTTCCTCGGCCTGCTCGCCCTCGGCCACGTCCATGACCAGCGCGACGTGTTCCAGGAAGCCCTGGAGGTTGTCGAACTCCTCCAGCGCCTTGACGAGTTCCTTGAGGTTGTCCAGCCGCCCCGGCGCGTCGGGCGAGCGGTCGTTCTGCCACATCGCGGTGTAGCCGGATTCGTCCAGGATGCGCTCGGCCAGTTCGACATGGTTCACGGTGGAATCCAAGGCGTCGGCGTGCCAGCGGCCCATGAACTGCGTGAACTGCCGCAGGTTGGACGCGCCCTTGCCGGTCAGCGCGCCCGAGGCGACCACGGCCGCCGCGCCTTCCAGCAGCGACAGACCCTCGGCCCGCGCCTCGCGCTGGATGGTCTGGATGGCCTTGTCGCCGAGGCCCCGCTTGGGGGTGTTCACGATCCGCTCGAAGGCGAGGTCGTCGGTGGGGCTGACGGCCAGCCGGAAATAGGCCATCGCGTCGCGGATTTCCTGCCGTTCGTAGAAGCGGGGGCCGCCGATCACGCGATAGGGCAGGCCGATGGTCATGAAGCGGTCCTCGAAGGCCCGCATCTGGTGCGAGGCGCGCACGAGGATCGCCATGTCGTTCAGGCTGCGCTTGCCGATGGAATGGCGGTGGCCGCCGTGGAAGGCCTCGATCTCCTCGCCGATCCAGCGGGCCTCGGCCTCGCTGTCCCAATGGCCGATCAGGCGGACCTTCTCGCCCTCCTCGGCCTCGGTCCACAGGGTCTTTCCCAGCCGGCCCTTGTTCGCCGCGATCAGCCCCGAAGCGGCAGCAAGGATGTGGGGGGTGGAGCGGTAGTTCTGTTCCAGCCGGATCACCTGCGCGCCGGGAAAATCCTGCTCGAAGCGCAGGATGTTGCCGACCTCGGCCCCGCGCCAGCCATAGATGGACTGGTCGTCGTCGCCCACGCAGCAAATGTTGCGGTGTGCCTGCGCCAGCAGCCGCAGCCACAGATACTGCGCGACGTTGGTGTCCTGATATTCGTCCACAAGGATATAGCGGAAGCGGTCCTGCCACTGCGCCAGCACGTCGGGGTGCGCCTGGAAGATCATCACGCAATGCAGCAACAGGTCGCCGAAATCGACGGCGTTCAATTCCAGCAGCCGCCGCTGATATTGGGCGTAAAGCTTCGCACCCTTGCCGTCATAGGCGTGCGATTCGCCTTCGGGCACGCGCGAGGGCGTCAGCGCCCGATTCTTCCAGTCGTCGATCAGCCCGGCCAGCATCCGCGCGGGCCAGCGCTTGTCGTCGATGTTCCCGGCCGCAATCAGTTGCTTCAGCAGCCGGATCTGGTCGTCGGTGTCCAAGATCGTGAAGCTGGACTTGAGGTGGACCTGTCCGTCGCCCACCAGTTCGGCATGGCGGCGCAGGATCTTGACGCTGACGGAATGGAAGGTGCCGAGCCAGGGCATCCCCTCGACCGTCTCGCCCATCAGGCGGGCAACACGATCCTTCATCTCGCGCGCGGCCTTGTTGGTGAAGGTCACGGCAAGGATGCGGCCGGGCGTGGCGCGGCCCTGCGTCAGCAGATGGGCGATTCGCGTCGTCAGCGCGCGGGTCTTGCCGGTGCCCGCGCCCGCCAGCAACAGGACGGGGCCGTCCAGCGTCTCCACCGCCAGCCGCTGCGCCGGGTTCAGCCCGTCAAGGTAGGGCGCGGCGCTGCCCGTCATCGCCCGCTGGGACAGGGAAGGGCGGGCGGCGGCCTCGAAGGCGTCGTGATCGTCGAACTGGCTCATGCGGCCTAACATAAAGAACGCGGGCCTTTCTGCAAAGCCCGCGTTCTCATTCCGTTCACGTTTGCGCTGACTAGATTAACGTGGTTGTCCCACAGCCTTCTCGGCCAGACGCTCGGCCGCCTCGTCCTTCTTCAGTGCGGCGTCATGCCCCGGCGCGGTCTTGACGAGCGAGACAATGACCCCGGTGGCAAGGATCAGGAAGGTCACGGTCAGCGAGATCATCGGCGGCACCTTCTCGATCCCGATCGCCTCGGCCACCAGCACCTTGCCGCCGATGAAGATCAGCAACGCGGCCAGCGCCGGCTTGAGATAGGCGAAACGGTGCAGGATCGCGGCCAGCGCGAAATACAGCGCCCGCAGGCCCAGAATGGCGAAGATGTTCGAGGTATAGACCAGATAGGGGTCGGTCGTGATGGCAAAGATCGCGGGCACCGAGTCGACGGCGAAGACGAGGTCGGCGAACTCGATCACGATCAGCGCCAGGAACAGGGGCGTGACGAAGGTCCGCATCTTGCCCGACTGTCCGGGCTGGCGGACGAAGAAGCGGTCGCCCACGAAGCCGTCGGTCACGCGCAGGTTCCGCTGCATCCATTTCAGCACGCGGTTCTGCGACAGGTCGCTTTCATCCTCGTGCCCCGAGCGCAGCATCTTGATGCCGGTGACGACCAGGAAGACGGCAAAGACCAGCAGCACCCACTCATACCGCTGCACCAGCGCCGCGCCGAAGCCGATCATGATCGCGCGCAGGACGATCACGCCGAGGATGCCCCAGAACAGAACCCGGTGCTGCAGGTGCCGGGGCACGGCGAAGAAGCCGAAGATCGTGGCGATGACGAAGACGTTGTCCATCGCCAGCGACTTCTCGACCACGAAGCCGGTCCAGTATTCCAATGCGGACTGCTGGCCGAGCTGCGCCCAGACGAAGCCGCCGAAGGCCAGCCCGATGGCGATGTAGAATGCGGACATCAGCAGCGACTTGCGCACGCCGATTTCCTGCTGCCCGCGGTTCAGGACGCCAAGGTCCAGCACCAGCAGGAACAGCACGATGGCAAGGAAGATGGCCCACATCCATACGGGTTGGCCAAGAAAAAGGGAGGTCAGCTCCATGTCGTCCTCTGCGTTGTGTTGCGTGATGCGACCGACATCACGATCCGCAGAGATCGCCAGAGGGGCCCGGTCGAGGAGCCTTCAACCTAGGGACGGCTTCGGAAGCGTCAAGGGGATGATTGCGCTTTTTCGGCCGGGGGAGTATCGGCGCCCCATGGCCGACCGCAAGCTCCATCCCCGCACCCGTTCCGTCCACCACGGCATCCGCCGCAGCCAGTATGGCGAGATGGCCGAGGCGCTGTTCCTGACCCAAGGGTTCGCCTACGACAGCGCCGAGCAGGCCGAAGCGCGGTTCCAGAAGGTGGGTCCCGACGAGTTCATCTATGCCCGCTACGGCAACCCCACCAGCCGGATGTTCGAGGACCGCATGGCCTCGCTGGAGGGGACCGAGGACGCCTTTGCCACTGCATCCGGCATGGCGGCGGTGAATGGCGCGCTGATGGGCATGGTCGCGCCCGGCGACCGTGTGGTATCCTCGCGCCAGTTGTTCGGTTCCTGTCTTTACGTCTTGGATGTTCTGAAGAAATTCGGCGTGGACGTGGTGCTGGTGGACGGCACCGACCTTGACCAGTGGCGGGCGGCGGTGACGCCGGGCACCAAGGGCTGCTTCTTTGAGACAGTCTCGAACCCGACTCTTGAGGTCATGGATATTGCTGGCATCGCCGAAATCGCCCATGCAGCGGGCGCGTTGGTGATTGCCGACAATGTCTTCGCCACCCCGGTCTTTTCCCGCGCGGTGGAACAGGGCGCGGATGTCGTCGTCTATTCCACCACCAAGCATGTTGATGGCGGCGGCCGTGCGCTCGGCGGCATCATCTGCGGCACCCGCCAGTTCGTGCGCGAGGTGGCCGAGCCTTACCTCAAGCACACCGGCGGCGCGATCAGCCCCTTCAATGCCTGGATCATGCTGAACGGGCTGACGACCATGGATCTGCGTGTCCGCGCCATGGCCGACAGTGCGCTGCTGGTGGCGCAGGCGCTTGAGGGCGAGGGACTGCCCACGATCTATCCGGGCTTGCCGTCGCATCCGCAGCATGACCTCGCGATGCGGCAGATGGGGTCCGGCGGCACGATGATCGCCTTCGACCTCGGCACGCAGGAGGCAGCCTTTGCCATGCTGAACCGGCTGGAGCTGGTGTCGATCTCGAACAACCTCGGCGATGCCAAGTCCATTGCCACCCACCCGGCGACCACCACCCACCAGCGGTTGGGCGAGGCCAGCCGCGCCACCATGGGCATCGGGCCAGGGCTAGTTCGGCTGTCAGTGGGGCTGGAACATCCCGACGACCTGATCTCCGACTTGTTGGGGGCCTTGGCTTAAGCCTCTGGCCTTTCGGGCGCGGTTCCCCATATTCGGGGCAACGCATAGCCTCTGGACGCGCCATGACCCGCAACAAGCCGTTCATTCCCGTTTATCCTGCACTCAGCCGGACTTATCCGTCCGACTTCAAGGTGGACGAACAGTATCGCGCCAACCTGCCGGACCTGCAGAACGGCCCGGCCAGCCTGATCGTCGGCGCCCGCAAGGTCATCCAGCACGTCGGCATTTCCCATTTCCGCCTGCCGATCCGCTATCGCCGCCGGGACGGGGGCGAGATCATGCTGGAAACCAGCGTGACCGGCACCGTCAGCCTCGACGCCGACCGCAAGGGCATCAACATGAGCCGGATCATGCGGTCCTTCTACGCCCATGCGGAAAAGCAGTTCTCGCTGGGGGTGCTGGCGGCGGCGGTCAGCGACTACAAGGACCACCTCGATTCCTTCGACGCGCGGCTGCAGATGCGGCTGTCCTATCCGATACAGGTCGAATCGCTGCGTTCGGGCCTCAGCGGCTGGCAGTATTACGACATCGCGATGGAGTTGATCGACCAGGGCGGGCAGCGCCTGAAGGTCATGCACTTCGATTACGTTTATTCCTCGACCTGCCCCTGTTCGCTGGAACTGTCGGAACACGCCCGCGAATCGCGCAGCCAGCTGGCGACGCCCCATTCCCAGCGCTCGATCGCCCGTATCTCGGCAGTGATGGAAGGCGAGGAGAAGCTGTGGTTCGAGGACATGGTGGCACTCTGCCGCCGCGCGGTTGCGACCGAGACGCAGGTGATGGTCAAGCGCGAGGACGAGCAGGCTTTCGCGGAACTGAACGCCGCGAACCCGATCTTCGTCGAGGACGCCGTCCGCGCCTTCGCCCACGAGCTGGAACTGGAACCCCGCGTCGGCGACTTCCGCGTGATCGCGAGCCACCAGGAATCGTTGCATTCCCACGACGCCGTCAGCCTGCTGACCGAGGGGCCGACCTTCGCGCAGGTCAGCCTCGACCCGATGACCTTCGCCGGGCTGCGGGCCTGAGCGCCGCATTCCTTTTTCATTTCCCATTCAACGAGCCAGATCATGTCGTCTCATCTCATCATCATCCGCAATGCCTGACTTAGAGCGCCTAACAAAACCGCCTCTCGTGCGTTAGGGGACATGAGCAAGCCCCTTGTATCCGATGATCTGTGGGCGGCGCTGGAGCCGTTGCTGCCGAGGCCGCGGCCCAAGCCCCAGGGCGGCCGTC